>CAZGTQ010000318.1:0-40840 GCA_964528575.1 uncultured Planctomycetaceae bacterium
CAAGTACTGCTGGCCCGGATACGGCAGGCAGCTGCGCTGACCAGCGCCTGCGCGTCACCACCTGAGGTAGGAGCCTAGTGCATTAGTAGTGCACGCTAGGATCTGAGCGGGGGGCACCGGGCAACCGGTGTCCCTACCGCGTCATCGCTACCGCGCGTCCTCGTCCTCGAGGAATTCCTCGTACTCCACGGCGATCTCGGCGTCCTCGTCCTCGTCGCCCGTGAACACCTCGCCCGTGTCGTGCGCTTCCGGGTTGATCGCGCGATCGCGGCGCAGCGCCTCGCGGATCGCCTGATCCATGTGCGCGGCGTACTCGACCGAGTCGTCGTACTTCCACTGCAGCCTCGGCACGCGGCGCGTGCGCAGGACGCGGGCGACCTGCCGTTGGATGTAGCCGCTCGCGTCGGCGAGCATGTGCTCGGCGCGGCTGCGCTCGCCGGCCGAGCCGAGCACGGAGAACGAGACGCGCGCGCTGGCGAGGTCGGGCGTCACCTCGACGTTCGTGATCGTGATGAACCCGCCGCGCGGGTCCGAGAGCTCGAACTCGATGCAGTACGCGATCCGCTCCTTGATGCGAGCCGCGATGCGCGCGACCGTGCGGGGGTTCGCCATGGCGGCGTCCGTTGATCCGTCCGCGGACGGGAGAGTTCAGGTCGACGTCGGGATCTCGAGCTCGCGCTTGACCTCGCTGAGCTTGTAGGTCTCGAGCACGTCGCCTTCCTTGATGTCGTTGTAGTCCTTCAGGACGACGCCGCACTCGAAGCCCTCGCGGACCTCCTTGGCGTCGTCCTTCTCGCGCTTGAGCGAGGCGAGCGACCCGGTGTAGACGATCGCGCCGTCGCGCAGGAGCCGCACGCGGTTGTCGCGGTGCACCGTGCCGTCGAGCACGTAGCAGCCCGCGATGTTGCCCAGGCGCGACGACTTGAAGATCCGCCGGATCTCGATGTGGCCGGTGACGACCTCGACGACTTCGGGCGCGAGGCTGCCCTCCATCATCTTGCGGACGTCGTCGAGCAGCTCGTAGATGACCGAGTAGTTGCGGATCTCGACGCCGGCGCGCTCCGCCGCCTGCCGCGCCTTGGTCGCGGTGCTGACGTGGAACGCGAGGATCGTCGCGTCGGTCGTGATCGCGTGGTCGACGTCGCTCTCGCCGACCTGGCCGACGCTCGCGCCGACGAGGCGCACCTCGACCTCCTCGTGGATCATCGACGAGAGCTGCTCCTTGAGCACCTCGACCGATCCGGAGACGTCGGCCTTGACGAGCAGGTTGATCGATGCGCGGCCCTGCGCGGCGACGGCCTCGAGCAGGTTCTCGCGGCTGACGACCTGGCGCTCGACCTGGCTGATCTGACGGTTCTTGCGGTTGCGCTCCTCGGCGACCTCCTTCGCGCGGTCGAGGCTCTCGACCACGAGGAAGTTGTCGCCGACCGCGGGCAGCTCGTTGAAGCCCGTGACCTCGACCGGCATCGACGGGCCGGCGGAGTTGATCTGCTTGCCGCGGTCGTCGTGGATCGAGCGCACCTTGCCGTAGCCGTCGCCCGCGAGGATCACCTGGCCGCGCTCGAGACTGCCGTCCTGGACGAGCAGGTGCGCGACCTTGCCCTTGCCCTGCTGGATCTCGGCCTCGAGCACGACGCCCTTCGCCGGACCCTCGGGGTGGCAGCGCAGCTCGAGCATCTCGCCCTCGAGGAACACGTGCTCGAGCAGGTCCTCGATCCCGTCACCCTTGAGCGCGCTGATCGCCTTGATCTCGGTCTCGCCGCCCCACTCGCGCGGGTTGAGGCCCTCGGCCGCGAGCTGCTGCTTGACGCGGTCGGGGTTCGCTTCGGGCCGGTCGATCTTGTTGAGCGCGACGACGATCGGCACGCCCGCCGAACGGGCGTGCTGGATCGCTTCCTTCGTCTGCGGCTTCACGCCGTCGTCGGCCGCGACGATCAGGACGACCACGTCGACCGCGTTCGCGCCGCGCTTGCGCATCGCGGTGAACGCGGCGTGGCCGGGCGTGTCGAGGATCGTGAGCGTGTGGCCCTTCTTCGTCGTGACCTGGTACGCGCCGATGTGCTGCGTGATGCCGCCCGCTTCGCCCGTCGTGATGCGGCTGCGGCGGATCGTGTCGATCAGCGTCGTCTTGCCGTGGTCGACGTGCCCGAGCACCGCGACCGTCGGCGGCCGCGAGACGAGCTTCTCCTCGCCGACCGACGCGCGCTTCTCCTCGATCTCGGTGAGCAGCGCCTCCTCGGCCTCGATCACGCGCTTGATCGACAGCTTGACGTCGAATTCTGCCGCGAGCAGCTCGGCGGTCTCGTTGTCGAGCAGCGTGTTGATGTGGAACCGCGAGCCGAGCCTGATGCCGGCGCCGATCATGTCGCCGACGGTCACCGAGAGCGCCTCGGCGAGCTTCTTGATCGGGATCGGCTCCTCGATCGTCACCGTCTGACCCGAGTGGGGCGAGCCCGACGGAGCGCTTCGACGCCCGCGGCCGGTCGAGAAGCCGGGGCCGCCGCGGCGTCCGCCGCCGCCGCCGCCACCGCCGGGCAGCTTGTTGCGGCGCAGGAAGCGGCCCGCTTCGCGCTCGCGCAACTGCTGCGCGGTGAGTTGGCCGCGGCTCGCGTGGTCGCCGCGCACGAACGCGCTCTTGCGGTTGCGCGCGAGCGTCGGCTTGACGTCGGGCGCCGTCTCGTCGTCGCTCGAGCGCAGCCGGCGGGACTCGGCCTTGCGCGGCTGGTTGGCCTGCAGCTTGGAGAGGTCGATGAAGCCGACGACCTTGCCCGGACGGCGCTTGGCCGACGGGCGGACGACGTCCTCGGACGAAGCATCCGCCGTCTCCCTGCGCGTCGCTGCGCTCTTCTTGCCCTTCCTCGCCGCGGGTGCTTCGGCGGCCGGTCTCGCGGCCCGGGCGCGCTCGGTCTCGGGGCGCTCGATCTCGCGGGCGGCCTCGGTTCCGGCGGCTCCGCCGTCGGACCGCGCGGCGGCGGCGGCGGGCTCGGCCTCGGCCGGTTGCTCGGCGGCGGCGGGCGGTTGCTCGGCGCGTGCAGCCGGCGCCGTGGGGGCGGGCGTCGGCGCGGCGTCGGCTGCAAGAGCGGGTTGCTCGGCGCGCGCGGGCGCCACGGTCGGCTCCGGCGTCTCGCGCGCGATCTCGACTGCCTCCGCGGCGACCTGCTCGGTGTGCGTGGGAGCGCTGGGAGCGGCCGGCTCGCTCGGCGCCTCGGCGGCGGCGAGCGGCTGGGCCTCCGGCTGGGTCTCGGCCGCGGGCGCGGCCGGCGTGGGCGTCGCCTCCGGCGCGGCAGCGGGAGCCTGGCGGGCGGCGGGCGCCTCGACCGCGGCCACCGCAGTCTCCTCGCGCTCCTCCTCGGCGTCCTCCGCGTCCTCGGCGGCGTACGCCTCCTCGTCGGCGGGCGTCGCCTTCTTCTTCTTACGCTTGACGACCAGTCCGCCCATGGTCGTCTCGCCCGGAGCCGCCTTCTTCTGCTGCTCGACGAGCCCGTACGCCTCGAGACGCCCTTGGATCTCGATGACCTCGAAGTCGTCGAGCGCCGTCATGTGGCTCTTGACCGGGAAACCCAGGTCGCGGAGCTTGGCCGCCAGTTGTTGGCCGGTCATGCCGTACTCCTTCGCCAGGTCGTAGACGCGCTTCTTACTCACTCGGGTTCGGTCCTCGCGTTCGTTCTCTAGTCCGCGCCGCTCGTCGGCTCAGCCCTCGGCTTCCGCGACGTACGCGCCGGCCTCGCTCGCCGGTCCGTCCTTCACGGCTCCATCTCGTCCCGCGCCGGATGGCGCCTCGCCGCCGTCCGCGGCGCCGTCCTCGGGCGGGCCGCCGTCGTCGGCGCCGGCCTCCGTATCGTAGCCGCCGTCGTCGGCGCCGGCTTCGAGCGAGTCCGCCTCGAACTCCGCGCGGGTCTTGATGTCGATGTCCCAGCCGCACAGCCGGCTGGCCAGCCGCACGTTCTGGCCCTTCTTGCCGATCGCGAGCGACTGCTGGTCCTCGTCGACGATGACGACCGCGGTGCGCAGGTCCTCGTCGGCGTAGATGTTGTCGATGTGGATGACGGCCGGCTTCAAGCCGTTCATGATGAGCGTTTCGAGCGAGTCGCTCCAACGGATGATGTCGATGCGCTCGCCGCGCAGCTCGTCGATCACCGCCTTGATCCGCGACCCGCGCACACCGACGCACGCGCCGATGCAGTCGATCTTCGGGTCCTGCGAGATCACCGCCATCTTCGTGCGGTAGCCGGGCTCGCGCACGACGCGCTTGATGTCGATGATCCGGTCTGCGATCTCCGGCACCTCGAGCTCGAAGAGCCGGCGCACGAGGTCGGGGTGCGTGCGGCTCACGGTGATGCGCACGCGCGGTCCGTCCTTGCGCACCTCGAGCACGATCGCGCGGATGCGGTCGCCGGGCTGGAACGTCTCGCCGCGCACGCGCTCCTCGCGGGGGAGATACGCCTCGGCGCGGCCGAGGTGGATCACCATGTTGTCGCCCTCGAAGCGCTGAACCGTCCCGTTGACCAGCGCGCCGACGCGCGTCTCGTACTCGTCGTAGAGCACGTCACGCTCCGCCTCGCGGATCTTCTGCATCATGACCTGCTTGCAGGCCTGCGCCGCGATCCGGCCGAGCTCCGAGAGCTCGAACTCGTACTCGCCCTCGTCGTCCTCGATCGTGATCGCCGCGCTCGAGCGGTCGATCGTCACGACGAGGTCGTCCCCTGCGCCCAGCCGCTTCTTCACCGCCGTGCCGATCGCGAGCTCCAGACCTTCGAACAGGACCTCCTTCGGGATGTCGCGCTCACGATGGATGACGTCGATCATCCGGAGTAGGTCGTCGGTGTTCATGGGCTCGTTCGCAGGGATACAAGGACGTACGCGCGTCGCCCGGTCACCTTCCGTCGAGCGGTAACCGCCTGACGGATCGCGGGTTAACCACCTGGTCGGGCTCGACGGACATCGACCCGGACCCGGTGGCCGCCCCGCGTGGCGACCCGGCGCCGCGCGCGCTGGCGTCCTCAATTTAAGGCGCGGCAGTCTGCTATATCTAGGGTATCGAGTCAACGGCGCCGGATGGGAGCGCCGATTCGCCCGGCCGAACGCCCGTGTGCCGGGCTGCGCCCCCAGATGAGCGACCTCAGCGAGTGGTTGGTAGGAAGTTGCGAGACCTTCCGAGCGTTCGAGGAGCAGCTCCGGCGGGTCGCGGCGAGCGAGGCGACCGTCCTGGTGACGGGCGAGAGCGGGAGCGGGAAGGGCCGCGCCGCCCGCGCCCTGCACGCGCTGGGGCCGCGCCACGACGGCCCGCTCGTCACGGTCAGCCTCGCGGCGCTCGCTCCGACGCTCGTCGAGTCCGAGCTCTTCGGCCACGAGCGGGGGGCGTTCACCGACGCGACGAGCGACCGCGCGGGGTGCTTCCGGCGCGCCCACGGGGGGACGCTCGTGCTCGACGACGTCGACCTGCTGCCGCGCGAGGCCCAGGTCAAGCTGCTGCGCGTGCTGCAGGAGCGGGTCGTCGAGCCCCTGGGCGCCGAGGACGCGGTCCCGATCGACGTCCGCGTCGTCGCGACGAGCGCGCGCGACCTGCGCGCCGCCGTCGAGACGGGCGAGCTGCGCGAGGACCTCTACTTCCGCCTCGCGGTCGTCCCGCTGCACGTCCCGCCGCTGCGCGCGCGCATCGAGGATCTCGTGCCGCTCGTCGCCCACCTCGCCCGCCGCGCGGCGGCGCGCCTCGGCGTGCCCCCGCGGCCGTTCTCCGGCGCGGCGCTGGACCGGCTGCGCGCGCACGCGTGGCCCGGCAACGTGCGCGAGCTCGAGAACGCGGTCGAGCGCACGCTCGTGCTCGCGCCGCCGAACGAGGGCGCCGTGCCGACGCCGGTCGCCGCGCAGGAGCTCGCGTTCCTCGACGAGGTCGCGAACGGCGTCGCGCGCGAGCTCGCCCGCGACGCGCTCGCCCACGGCATGACCGTCGAGGCGCTCGAGCGCGCGCTGCTCGAGCAGGCGCTCGAGGACCAACGCGGCAACGTCAGCGCCGCCGCGCGCCAGGTCGGCCTCACGCGGCGCGCCTTCGAGTACCGTCTGGGCAAGCGCGACCGCGACGGCGAGGACGCGGACGCCGCGGACGAAGCGGACGAGGCCGACGAGGTCGGCGCATCGTGACGTGCCCGCTCGTACCGTGCCCGCTCGTAGCGTGCCCGCTCGTACCGTGCCCGCTCGTGACGTGAACGACGACCTCCAGCGCGACCTCCATCAAGATCCCACCGTGACCGCGACGCCGAAGCCGACCTCGATCCGCGCCCTCTCGTTGGGCGTGCTCCCGCTCGCGCTCGTCGCCGCGCTCGCTGCCGCGGCCGCGCCTGCGCCCGCGACCGCGACCGCGGCCGCCGCCGACGAGATCGACCGCGCGCTGGCCGCGCTCGAGGCCCCGCTCGCACAGGAGCGGCGCGCTGCGCTCGAGCGGCTCGCCGCGGCCGGCGACGCGGCGGTCGACCGCGCGCTCGCCGCCTGGCCGGACGCGTCCGCGCGCACGCGGCGCGAGCTCGCGCGGCTCTTCGCCCGCAGCGCCGGGACCGGCGACGTGGGCGCGCTCGTCGAGCGTCTCGGCGCGGGCGGCGTGGACGCGCGCGTGGCGCTCGTGCGCTTCCTCGGCCGCGCCGACCACGGCGGCGACGCCTCGGGCGCACGCGTCGCGGCGCTCGCGCGCCTCGCGCGCGCGGACGCGTCGCCCGCGGTGCGCGCCGCGGCGGTCGAGACGCTCGGCCGCGTCCCCGATCCGGCCGCCGCGCAGGCGCTCGACGCGCTCTTCGCCGCCGTGCCGGCGGACGAGCACGTCGCGCTCGCGAAGGCGCTCGCCGCGATGCCGCTGGCGCGCGAGCACGTGCTCGCCCGCGTGCGCGCGGCGTTCGCTGCGGACGCGCAGCCGCAGAGCACGAGCGACGCCGCGCTCGCCGAGCTGCTCGGCGCCTACGGGCGGGTGCTCGCCGAGGTGCCTGGCGCCGGCGCGCGAGCGGTCGAGCTGATGCCGCTCCCGCTCGGGCTGCGCCACCCCGCGTTCGAGGTCCAACGCGCCGCGCGCGAGGGGCTCGACGCGCTGCTCCTGCGCTACGGGGAGCTCGGCCAGCCCCAGCGCGCGCTCGACGCGCTCGAGGCGCTCGTCGGCCTCGGCTGGGACGAGGACGAGCTCGACTCCCGACGCGCCGTGCTCGCGCTACGCCAGACCGCGACGCCGGGCGAGGCGCGCGCGGCGGGCGAGCGGCTCGTCCGCCGCAACCTCCGCGGCCCCGACCGGGCCGCGCGCACGTGGCGCTTCTACGGCGAGCTGTTCGTCGGCGCGGCCGCGTTCGCCGAGCGCCGGCCCGCCGAGGCGCTCGCCGCGTTCGACGAGGCCGGCCGCTCGCTCGCCGCGCTGCGCGCGCTGCGCTACGACCTGCGGCCGTTGATCGGCGCGACGTCCGAGTCGATGGGGGCGCTCGACGCGGACCTCGTCGAGCTCGGCGCGCTCGTGCACGTCTGGTCGGCGCTGTGCCTGCTCGCCGACGGCGCGGGCGCGGGCGAGCGGGGCGTGCTCGAGCACCTGCGGGCCGCGCACGTCGGCAGCCTGCGCGCGCAGCTCGAGAAGGCGTCGGCGAGCGGCGACGCGCGCGCGGGCGGGCTCGACGAGATCATCGACCGCGCGCTCGGCCCGCGCCGGCTCGTGCTGCTCAACGCGCGCCTGGGCGCCTGGGACCGCGGCGAGCTGTTCACGCTGCAGCGCCGCCTCGGCGAAGGGCTCGCGTCGGTCGCGCCGTGGGAGATGCCGGGCTTCGCGCCCGCCGAGGGGCTGCCGCCGCGGCTGGGCGCGCCGCTCATGGATTCCGAGCGCCTCACGCTCCTGCTCGCGGTGCAGGACGAGCGGCTCGAGGCGCTGCGGCGCGAGATCCGCGAGCTGAGCGATGCGGCGCACCGGCAGCTCGACGATCTGCTCGAGGCCGAGCGGGTGATGGAGCAGGCGCAACTCCTCCAGCGCCGGCTGTTCGAGATGGAGGACGAGCGCGCGCGCGACGCGGAGAACGGCTACCCCGAGCTGCGCCGGCTGCGCGTCGCGTCGGACGCCGCGCTGCGCCTCGCGCAAGACCTGCGCGCCGAGGGCCGCGCGGCCGAGGCGATCGAGGTCGGCCGGCGCATGCTCGCGGACCTCGAACGCGACGGGCGGCTCGAGGTCGGCGCGGGCGGCGCCTGGATCGCGGCGCGCATCGAGATGGTGATCGGCGGCTCGCTCAGCGACGAAGGGCTGCCCGCGGAGGCCGAGCGCGAGCTCGCGCGGGCCGAGCTGCGCCTGCGCGAGTTCGAGAACTCGCTGCGCGACCGCATGGACGACGCCGACGTGTCCGCCGAGGACCGCGCCGCGCTCGAGGCGAACGTGCGGGCGACGCAGTTGCTGCGCAGCGACGCGCTGACGAGCCTGGCGGTGAACGCGAACGTGCGGCTCGGCGAGCCCGAGCGCGCGCTCGCGTACTTCGAGGAGGCGTTCGCGCTCAACCAGAACGACTTCATGCGCGTCCTGCTCGCGTGCTACCGCGCCCGCTCCGGCCAGGCGGCGGAGGCGCGCGCGCAGATCGCGCAGGTCGCCGTCTCTCCGAGCCTCTTCTACAACCTCGCGTGCACGTATGCGCTGCTCGGCGACGCGGAGCGCGCGCTCGACTACCTCGCGCGCGAGCTGTCCGAGAACCACCCGACGCAGGGCTCGCTCGAGCGCCAACGCGCCTGGGCCCGCACCGACCCCGACCTCGTCTCGCTGCGCGACGATCCGCGTTTCCGCCAGCTCGTCGGCGACGGCGAGTAGCGCGGCCGCCGCGCCGCGCGACATTGCCGCGAACTCGCGCGCCGGCCCGCCGGCCGAGCGCGTAGGATCTCCGGCCGCTATGGGCAAGGTGATCCTGACCGGGAAGGGGCGGCGGTGGGTCGCGCGGGGACACCCGTGGATCTACTCCGACGACGTGGCGGCGGCGGACGGCAGCGCGGGCGAGCTCGTGCCCGTCCACGCGCCCGACGAGAGCCCGCTCGGCTGGGGCCTGTTCAGCAACTCGTCGCGGATCGCGGTCCGGCTCGTCACGCGCTCGGCGGAGCAGCCCAACCGCGCGTTCTGGCTCGCGCTCGTCGGCCGCGCGCTCGAGGCGCGGCGCGCGATGGGGCTGCTCGCGCCCGAGGGCGCGTGCCGGCTGGTCGCCGGCGACGCGGACGGGCTCCCCGGCTTCGTCGTCGACCGCTACCGCGACGTGCTCGTCGTGCAGAGCGGGACGCAGGGCTCGGATCGGATGCGCGACTTCCTGCTCGAGCTCGTCCTCGAGCATCTCGACGTGCCGATCGCGGCGGTGCTCGACCGCTCCGACTCGACGGCGCGCCGGCACGAGGACCTGGAGCCGCGCGTCGAGTGGCTGCGCGGCGGCGCGCGCGGGCCGATCGAGGTGCACGAGCCCGGCCTCGCGTACGAGGTCGACGTCGAGCAGGGACACAAGACCGGGCACTACCTCGACCAGCGCGACAACCGGATCGCCGCGGCGCCGCTCGGCGCGGGCGGCGCCGTGCTCGACGCGTTCTCGTACGACGGGCTCTTCGGCATCCGCGCCGCGCTCGCCGGCGCCGAGCGCGTCACGTGCCTCGACCAGTCGGCGGAGGCCGGCGAGCGCGTCCTGCGCAACGCCGAGCGCAACGGCGTCGCCGACCGCGTGCGTTTCGAGCGCGGCAACGCGATGCGCGACTTGCGGCGGCGCGCGGACGAGGGCGAGCGCTACCGCCTCGTCGTCGTCGATCCGCCGGCGTTCGCGCGCTCGAAGCGCGAAGCGGAGGGCGCGGCGCGCGGCTATCGCGAGCTGAACCGCCGCGCCGCGCAGCTCGTCGAGCCGGCGGGCACGCTCGTCAGCGCCTCGTGCTCGCACAACGTGAGCGCGGCCGAGCTCGTCGGGTACCTCGCCGAGGCGACGTTCGCCGCCGGGCGCGACGCGTGGCTCACGCGGCTCGCGGGCGCGGCGCCGGACCACCCGGTGCGGCTCGTCCTGCCCGAGAGCGAGTACCTGAAATGCGCCTTCCTGAGACTCGGCTGACGTGCGCGTGCGCCTGAACGGAGAGCCGCGGGAGCTGCCCGACGCCGCGAGCGTCGCGGATCTCGTCGGCGCGCTCGGGCTGCGGCCGGAGATCGTCGCGGTCGAGCGCAACCGCGAGCTCGTGCCGCGCGCGCGCTACGGCGAGACGCGGTTGGCGGAGGGCGACGAGCTCGAGGTGGTGACGCTCGTCGGCGGCGGGTGAAGTCGGTTCCCGGCCGCGGACGCTATGCTGCCCGGTCCGCCATGTACGAAGAGCACCTGACAGACGAGCCCCTGGTCATCGGCGGCCGCGCGTTCCGCTCGCGCCTGTTCGTCGGCACCGGCAAGTACGCGAGCTTCGACGAGATGCGCTCGGCGCTCGAGATCAGCGGCACCGAGTGCGTCACCGTCGCCGTGCGCCGCGTCAACCTCGATCCGTCGCGCGGCGAGTCGATCCTCGACTACATCGACCGCGAGCGCGTCACGATCCTGCCGAACACCGCCGGCTGCTACGACGCCCCGAGCGCGGTGCGCACCGCGCGGCTGTCGCGCGAGCTGCTCGGCACGCCGCTCGTCAAGCTCGAGGTGCTGGGGGACGAGCGCACGCTCCTGCCCGATCCGGTCGGCACGCTCGAGGCGACACGGGAGCTCGTCGCGGACGGCTTCGAGGTGCTCGTCTACACGTCGGACGACCCGCGCCAGGCGGTGCGGCTCGAGGAGGCGGGGGCGGCGAGCGTGATGCCCGCGGGCTCGCCGATCGGCTCGGGCCAGGGGGTCCTGAACCCGAACAACGTGCGCATCATCCTCGAGCTGCTGTCGGTGCCGGTGATCGTCGACGCGGGCGTCGGGACGGCGAGCGACGTCGCGATCGCGATGGAGCTCGGCGCGCACGGCGTGCTGCTCAACACCGGGATCGCGGGCGCGCGCGAGCCGCTGCGGATGGCCGCGGCGATGCGCGACGCGTGCAGCGCGGGCCGCCAGGCGTACCTCGCGGGGCGCATCCCGCGCCGTCTCTACGCGAACGCGTCGTCGCCCGTCGAAGGGCGCATCGATTGAAGCGGGCGGCGTCGCGCGGATGAGCCTCGCGGTCGCGCTCGCGGACGACGCGACGGCGCACGCCGTCCGATTGGTGCTCGGCGGGGCGCTGTGCGTCGCGCTCTGGATCGCGCTCTGGCCGCTGATCGCCGAGCTCGTGCGGCGCATCCATCCCGGCCGGCTCGTGTTCTTCGCGCGCTGGGGCTTCTCGCACGTCGCGCTGGCGATCCTGCTGTTCCTCGCCGTCGCGCTGCTGTGGATGTCGTTCGGCCCCTCCGGCGGCTTCCTCCTCGAGCTCACCGGCAACCTGCTCGCGCTCCTCGCCGTCGCGCTCTGGGCATGCCGCGTCGCCGAGCGCCAGCACCCCGAGGGCTGGCGCGCGCTGGGCTTCGAACGCGGCCGGCACGGCACGGCGGCCGCGGCGGCGGCGCTCGCGTACGCGGCGTCGTTCCCCGGGCTCGCCGGGCTCGGGACGCTGACGAACGGGCTGCAGGAGCTGTTCGGCGGGGCGCAAGCGCAGCGCGTGCTGTCCGAGATCGTCGCGCTGGGGAGCGGCGAGCTCGTCCTCGCGCTCCTCGTCGCCGTCCTGGTCGTGCCGTTCCTCGAGGAGCTCGTGTTCCGCGGCTTCCTCCAGCCGCTGCTCGTCCAGAACCTCGGCGACCGCGGCGGCGTGACGGCGACGGCGGTCTTGTTCGGGTTCTTGCACGGCCCGCGCGCGTTCCTGCCGACGTTCGGCGTCGCGCTGCTGTGCGGCGCGCTCATGCTGCGCACGCGGCGGCTGAGCGCTCCGTTCGTGGCGCACGCGTTGCACAACGGCATCGCGCTCGCGTTCGCCGTGAGCGCCCAGACGGTTTCGGAGAGCGCATGAGCTTCTTCCCGCGCGAGGGTCTGATGGAGCGGCTCGAGGGCGGCGCGTTCCGCGCGTCGAACGCGATCCTGACCGGCGACGTGACGCTGGGCGAGGACGTCGGCGTCTGGTTCGGCTGCGTGCTGCGCGGCGACGACGCGCCGCTCGTCGTCGGCGCCCGCACGAACGTCCAGGACCTCACGATGATCCACGCGGACCCGGGCGTGCCGAACGTGATCGGGAGCGGCGTGACGATCGGCCACCGCTGCGTGCTCCACGGGGCGCGGGTCGGCGACGACGCGTTGATCGGGATGGGCGCGATCCTGCTCGGGGGCTGCGTGATCGGTCCGGAGTCGCTCGTCGCCGCGGGGGCGGTGGTCCGTGAGGGCTTCGAGGTGCCGCCGCGCTCGCTCGCCGCGGGGGTCCCGGCACGGATCGTGCGGTCGCTGGACGACCGCGCCGTCGAGGCCATCCGTGCCAGCGCGCAGGGCTACGTGGAGAAGATCCGGCTGTATCTGCGTGCCTGACGCGGGGGCCGGGGATCTGGACGCCGCCCGACGCGTTCTATCGCCTCGGCGCCGGTCCACCTACCCTGATGGCGCTCGGGAAACCGGGCTCGGCCGCGGATGCGAGGGGGCGTCCGCGCCGCTCCACAACTCTCCCCGCACTCGTGCCGCTCTCATGGACTCGAAGCCCTCGAACCGTCGCGCCTTGCACCTGCTCCTCACGGCCTGCCTCGCTTCCCTCGGGCCCGCTTGCAGCGACAGCAGCTCGTCCGCGGCCCCGCAAGCGGACCAGACCAAGCAGATCGTCGACTTCCTCGTGCGCGAGGACGTGCAACTGGCCCCCGGGGGGATCACCGACGCGCGCCTGGTCGACCTCGACGGCGACGGCCGCGAGGACCTGATCGAGGCGAGCGCGTTCGAGATGGCGGTGCGCGTCGGCTACGGCCGCGCGGACGGCGGCTTCGATCTCGGTCCCGTGCTCGCGATCGAGGGGATGCCCGCCGACGTCGAGGCGCTGGACGCCGACGGCGACGGCGATCTCGACATCGCGGTCGGCTCCTACGGCTTCCCGCTGCCCTCGCCGACGCCGGACGGCGATGTCGCCTACACGCTCGCGGTCTGGGCGAACGACGGTACGGGCGGCTTCGTTGCCGAGCCGCTGGCGACGGTCCAGCTCGCGAGCGCGCCCGCCCGCCTGACGGGCCTGCCGCGCGAGGGGTCGAGCGCGAGCGACGTGATCGTTCCGTTCCCGACGCTCGAGGTGATTCACCGCTACCGCCTCCAGGGCGAAGAGCTGCTCCTCATCGGCGCGCTCCCGTCCCTGAACCAGGCGTTCAGCGCCGTCGCGATCGACGAGGGCGGCGACGGCGACTTCGAGCTGGTCGCGGGCGAGGTCAACCAGGTCGTGATCTATCGGGCCGACGGCCAGGGCGGGCTCCAGTCGGCCGAGATCCTCCTCCCCGCCGTCGCGTGCGGTCACGTGTGTGACGTGCGCGACGTCGACGGCGACGGCCTCGTCGACTTGCAGATCGCCGAATCGGCCGGCCTCCGCGCCATCCTCGTGCCGAACACTCCGACCGGCTTCGGGCCGCCGATCGAGTTCGGCCTGATCGGAAGCCCGTCCGACGTGTCGTTCGCTGACATCGACGGCGACGGACAGCCCGACCTCGCCGCGACGCTCTTCCGCGACCAGGCGCTCGAGGTGCACCTTTCGGACGGCCCGTTCTCGTTCGGCCCGGGCCGCTACTACGGCGTCGGATTCAACGCGCGCAGCCTCTCCGCGGTCGATCTCGTGGGCGCGCCAAACGGCGCAGGCGACGGCAGCGTCGACTTCTTCTGCGTCAACGAGAACGACGTGTCGCTCGTGCGCAACCTGGGCGCCGGCGGAGCGCTGCGCGCGGCCCAAGGCGTGCCGCTCGGCTCGCCGCCGGGCGCGGTCGCTGCCGGCGACCTCGACGGCGACGGCGAGGCGGAGCTGCTGGTCGGCGTGCTCGATCCGCCGGCGGTGCTCGTGTTGACGCGCGGCGCCGGCGGCGCGTACCAGCAGGCGGCGACGATCGGCCTGCCGCCGGGGGCCACGGTGCCGACGCGCATCGCGACCGCGACGCTGGGAGGGGCGCCGGGACCGGGGCCGGACGTGCTCGTTCAGTACGAGGGCTCCGTGCTCGCGGCGCGCGGGCTCGGCGGGCTCGCGTTCGAGGCCGCGGTGCCGCTCGCTTCGGCGCGGGACTTCGCGGTCGAGGACCTCGACGGCGACGGGCTGATCGACCTCGCGGTGATCGAGGCGGGCGAGGCCGGGGGCACGCTCGTCACGTGGCGCGGCACCGGGGACCCGCTCGCGTTCGAGCTCGCGTCGACGACGGAGCTGGGCGCCACCCCAGTCGCTCTCGCGGTCGGGGGCATCGACCGCGACGGCGTGCCCGACTTCGCCGTCGGCTCGGTCTTCTCCGGCACGACCGGGGACGGCGGAGGCGTCGCGCAGCTCGCGACGTTCAAGGGCGACGGCGAGGGCGGCGCCCTGCCGCGGACCGTCGTGCCGCTCGCGGTGGTGCCGATCGAGATCCGGCGAGCGGACTTCGACGGGGATGGGCGCGGCGACTTCGCCCTCGTCCAGCCGGCCGCGGACGCCATCCTCATCCTGCGCAACGCCGGCAAGTACGCGTTCGAGACGCAAGTCGTCGACGTCGGGCCGGGGCTGCGCACGGCGCTCGTCTTCGACGTGAACGTGAACGGTCGTCCCGATCTCGTCATCGCGCGGAGCGGCGGCGACATCGTCGTGCTGCTGCAGCGCAAGAACGGCAACTTCGCCCTGCCGGCCAAGGGACCGGGCATCTTCCACGCGCCGCTCGGCGTGGCGCGGATGGCGCGGGCCGACCTGACTGACGACGGCGACTCGGAGCTCCTGTTCACCTCGCCGCTCAGTCCTTTCCTGTGGATCGCGGTCAACCTGAGCCAGTAGGCGACGCGCTCGTCCGTCTGGACGGAACACACTCCGGGTTCGGCGCATCGAAGGGTCCGTTCCGACCCGGCCTGTCGCATCGCCGTTAGAAAAGGCGACGAGCAACGATAATTTCGTAAAAAATCCGACCTCCGGTCGGATCGTGGCCTAGCTTTGCTCGATTACGCGCGCCGCCCGGATGGGGGCCTGGCAGAGCCCTCGTGAGCCGGAGGGGACGGGAGCGCGTGGGCCATGCCGCTTCGGCGGCCCCGCTCGTCGATCGATCCGATGAAGCACACCCTTCGGCCGCCGAGGCCTGTCTCGAGGTCTCTCCCGTTCTCCTTGGCTTCCGCGCTGGGCGTCGCAATTGCCGTCGCCTCCTGCGGCGGTGGCGGCGGCTCATCGCCCCCGCCAGGACCCGGAAACGGGGGCGGCGGCAACGACGAGCTCGCGCTCTCGTTCCTGCTCCGACGGGACGTTTCGCTGGGCAGCGGCCAGGTGAGCGATTCCACGTTCCGCGACGTCAACGGGGACGGCCTCCTGGACCTCGTCCAGACCGACGTGTTCGGGACGGCGGTGCGCGTCGGACTGGGCACGCAGAGCGGCGATTTCAGCCCGGCCTATGTGCTCGACGTCGCCGGGGCGCCGGCCGCGCTGCTCGTCGACGACGTGAACGGCGATACCCTCGTCGACGTCGTCGTTGCGAGCACGACCGGCATCGCGTTCGAGCTCGCTTTCTTCGCGCAAGACGCTCAGACCGGCTTTCCGAGCCAACCGACGGCCACCGCGGAGCTCGCTGGAGCGACCGCATCGATCGCCGCGTTCCCCGGGACCGGGGGAGCGGACCTCCTCGTCGCGCACTCGCCGCTCGGCGAGGTCCACCGCTACGCGCTGACCGGGCCGGGCGCGCTCGAGCGCACCGCGACGATCGACTTCGACGCGGTCGGCGGGGCGTTCCCGCTGTCCGTCGCCGCGATCGACGTCGCGAACGACGGGACGCTCGACCTCGCGGTCGGGGACGTCAACCGCCTGCTGCTCCTGCGGGGCGACGGCGCCGGCGGCTTCCTCGCGCCCGAGGTCGCCCACCAGCCGGTCGCGAGCCCGGTGTCGTGCTGCGCGGTCGACGTCGACGGCAACGGCTACGACGACCTGGTCATCGCCCAGCTCGACGCGCCGGGCGGCCTCCTCGCCCTGGGCGGCCCGGGCGGGCTGGAGAGCTTCGTCCCGCTGCCGCTGTCGGGCGTGACGTCGGCGGTCGTGCTCGAGGACCTCGACGGCGACGGCGTGCGCGACCTCGCGGGCGCGCTCTTCCGCCAGATGGCGATCGAGGTGCGGCTCGCGACGGCGCCTTTGACGTTCGGGGACAGCCGGTTCTACAACGCCGGCACCGCCCCGCGCAGCCTCGCGGTCGTGCACCTGCCGGGGGACACGCTGCCCGACCTCGCGTGCTCGAACGCGGAGGATTCCTCGCTCCTGCGCAACCTCGGCGACGGGACGTTCGCGTCGCTCTCCGGCTATCCGCTCGGCGCCCGGCCGCACTCGGTGCGCGCGGTCGACATGGACGGCGACGGGCAGATCGACACGGTCTCGGTCGACATCTTCCAGCACGCGGTCGTCGTCTCCGGCGGCAGCCCGGGTGGGACGTTCTCGAAGGCGGACGAGGTCACGCTCTCCTCCGCGACACAAGAGCTGCCGAGCACGATCATCGTGCGCGACTTCGATGGGGACGGCCGGCCGGACGTGCTCATGCCCGTGTTCCAGACGGGCGAGCTGCGCCTCTTGCGCAACGGCGGCGCGCTCGATCTGCTCGAGCCGACCGCGGACGATCTCACGATCGTCGGCACGCAGCCGCTCGGCATCGACGCTGCCGACATCGACGGGGATGGCAACCTCGACGTCCTCGTCGCGAGCTCGGGCGACGACGCGTTGCAGGTCGTCTTCGGCGACGGCGCCGGGAACTTCACGCTCGGGCCCGCGGTCCCGGTGCCGTACCGGCCGCTCGCCGTTCGCCTGCTCGACCTCGACGCGGACGGCGACTTCGACGCCGTCGTCACGACGGGGGAGACCGACGGCAGCGACCAGAACGCGCTCGTCCTCGCGGGCGACGGCGTGAGCCAGTTCGCGCTCTCCAGCCAGTTTCCGCTGATCGGCCTCGCACCGGCGATCGAGGTGGGCGACTTCGACGACAACGACTTCGCGGACATCGTGTTCCCGCAGCAGGGGCCGGTCGACCAGATCGTGGTGCTCCACAACCACGGCGCGCTGACGTTCGACGCCGAGCTCGTCACCGTCGGCATCGGGCCGGGGACGATCGAGGCGCGCGACGCGAACCGCGACGGCCGCATCGACCTGCTCATCCCGCTCGCCTCGGGCACGCTCGATGTGCTCTTCGGCGACGGCGACGGCACGTTCACGCGCTTCACGCCGCCCGACGGGTGGTCGCTGCCGGTGCCCCAGGGCACGACGTCCGCGGCGTGGGCGGACACGGACGGCGACGGCTACGAGGACCTGCTCCTCACCTCGCCGAACTCGCCGCACCTGTGGGTGGCCCGCAACACGAGCATCCCGATCGAGGATTGAGCTCCCTCGCGGCGCTCACTCCAGCCCTCTGTTGGCGATGGTCGGCGCAGCACGCTAGGGTGCGCCGACCATGAGCCCGTTCCAGGGCGTGATCCTCGCCGCGGGCAAGGGCACGCGCATCCAGCCCTTCAGCGACCACTTGCCCAAGCCGCTGCTGCCGATCCTCGACCGGCCGCTGCTCGTGTGGCAGATCGAGGCGATGCGCCGGCTCGGCGTCCTGGACATCGTGATCGTCATCGGCCACCTCGGCCACTTCGTCGTCCAGACGCTGGGCGACGGGTCGCGCTACGGCGTGCGCCTCACGTACGTCGAGCAGGAGCGTACGCTCGGCATCGCGCACGCCGTCGCGCAGCTCGAGCGCGACGTCGACCGTCCGTTCCTCCTGTTCCTCGGCGACATCTTCTTCGAGACGGAGAACCTCGGCAGCATGCTCGAGTTGTTCGAGCGCGACGGCGTCGACGCGGTGCTCGCGGTGAAGAAGGAGCCCGATGCCGCAGCGATCCGGCGCAACTTCACGGTCGATCTCGACGAGCGCGGTTTCGTGCAGCGCGTGATCGAGAAGCCGCGCCACCCGCGCACCGACCTGAAGGGCTGCGGGTTGTACTTGTTCGACCCGACGTTCTTCGACGCGATCCGCCGCACGCCGCGCACGGCGCTGCGCGACGAGTACGAGCTGACCGACTCGATCCAGATCTTCATCGAGTACGGCTACGGCGTCCTCCCCGCGCCGGTGGTGCAGCAGGACCTGAACCTCTCGGAGCCGCGCGACCTGCTCGAGCTCAACCTACGCTGCATGCGCCGCTCCGCCCCGGGCGACGGCCGCGTCGCCGGCAGCCACGTCGCGCCGACCGCGGTGATCGAGGACGGCGCGCGGCTCGACGGCTGCGTCGTCATGGACGGCGCGCGCGTTCCCGCGGGCGCGGTGCTCGAGAGCTGCCTCGTGCTCCCGGGCGAGGCGATCCGCTCCGGCCGCTTCCGCCGCACGATCTTCACGGCCGGCCTCGAGGTCGCCTGCGACGGTTGAGCCGGACGTACGCAGAGCGGATCGCGCGGCTCTTCGCGCGCCTGGACGCGCTCGACGACTTGCTCGTCGCGTTCTCGGGCGGCGTCGACTCGAGCGCGCTCCTGGGTGCGGCGCGCGAGCGGCTGGGCGAGCGCTGCGCGGCGGTCGTCGCCGACTCGCCCTCGCTCCCGCGCCGCGAGCTCGCGGACGCCGAGCACGTCGCCCGCGCGCTGGGCGCGCGGCTCTTCGTCGTGCGCACCGACGAGCTCGACGATCCGCGCTACCGCGCGAACCGCGGCGAGCGCTGCTACTTCTGCAAGTCCGCGCTGTTCGACGCGATGGAGCTCGTCGCGGGCCGCGAAGGCTTCCGTCACCTCGCGTTCGGCGAGATCGCCGACGACGCGCTCGACGACCGGCCCGGCGCGCGCGCGGCGCGCGAGCGGGGCATCCTCGCGCCGCTCGCGGACGCGGGGCTTGGCAAGGACGACGTGCGGCGCTTCGCGCGCGAGCGCGGGCTCGCGGTCGCGTCGAAGCCGGCGTCGGCGTGCCTCGCGTCGCGCATCCCGGTCGGCACGCCGGTCGACGCCGAGCGGCTCGCGCGCGTCGAGGCGGCCGAGGACGCGCTCGTCGCGCTCGGCTTGCGCGAGCTGCGCGTGCGCGACCGCGGGCCGCGCGCGCGGCTCGAGGTGGGGGCGGGCGAGCTGGAGCACGCGCGGGCGCGCGCGGCGGCGATCGGCCAAGCGCTCGCCGCCGCCGGCTACGAGGGTTTCGAGCTCGCGCTCTACGTCCCGCCGGCCGAGCGCGTCCCGGCGGCCCCTTGACGCTCCCGAGTCGACGCTCCCCTGCGCCCCTCAGCGCTGGAAGATCGGCAGGAGCGCCTCGGGCAGCGCCAGGAAGAGGCAGTTGACCGCGGTCGCGTAGCTGTCGCCGTAGGCGAGGCTGCGCCAGGAGCCGTCCTCGGCCTGTGCCTCGAGGACGCTCTCGCGCTCGAGCGGGAACCAGCGCTCGAACAGACTCGTGTCGGCGAGCTGCCACAGCGCCTGGTACACGTACAGGCGCTCGTAGTAGGGGAAGTCCGGCGCGCCGACGACGATGCCGTCTTCGCGGTCCTGCAGGTCCTTGCGGATCGCGAGGATCGCGCTCTCGATCTCGGCGCCGCCGTAGCGGCCGGCGGCGTTCAGCGTGGCGACGCCCGCGGCGGTCAGCGCGAGCGAGTAGCGGCGCTTGTCGGTCGCGTACGCGAAGCGGCCGGCGTTCTCGCCCTCCGTCGCCTGCAGCGCGCGCACGTAGTCCTCCGCGCGCTCGATCACCGTCCGGTCGACGGCGATCCCCGCGTTGCGCGCGGCGCGCAGGGCCTGGACGAGACAGATCGTGGTCGAGCCCTCGTGCGATGCAGACACGACCGGGTCGTACCACCAGCCGCCCTCGCCGCCCTGGCTGCGCTCGATGCAGCGCACCGCCAGGACGAGCGCTTCCGCCAGCCGCTCGCCCCGCAGCGAGCGCGGCGAGGTCGAGTACGCCTGCGCGAGCGCGAGCGTCGCGAAGCCGTGGCCGTGGATCTGCGAGACGGTGTCGCCCTCGCGGTGGACGTAGCCGTACTCGGGATTGGGGATTCCGCCGGCCGTGGCGTCGCGGTCCACGTGCGCGAGCAGGTAGTCGATCGCCCGCGCGACCTCGGCGCCGTACGGGCCGCGGTCGGGCGCGTGTCCGGCGGCGAGGAACGCGAGCGCGGCGAGCGCGGTGACGCCGATGGGGGCGTAGCGCTCGTCGCGGTAGCCGCTGGGCGGGAACGAACCGTCCTGCGTCAGCGCTTGCTGGCTCGCGAGGAAGGCGAGCCCGTGCTCGAGCGCGCGGATGGCGCGCGGCGGCTGCACCCACATCTCGCGCAGCGGCGGCGCGTCCGACTCCCCCGGGTCGAGCGCCGGCGCGCGGCGCCCGCCGCCGCGCTCGCCCGAGCCGCCGTCGGGACGATCGTCGGCGGCCGCTCCCGGCGCGTTCCCGGCGGCGACGGCTGCCGCCAGGAGGAGGGTCAGGAGCGGCCGCACGATCAACTACACGTCCTTGGACGCGCGGTTCAAACGGCGGTAGTACGCATCGATCCAGTCGCGGTAGCGTGCGGGCATGTCGTCGCCGCCCTTGGTGCGGAACACCTCGCGCGCGCGCGGCGGCAGATCGCCCCAGCGATCGCTGCCGTCGGCGGACGCCGGAGCGCCCGGCGGCTTCGCCTGCGGCGGGTCGCCGGGGTTGTTGCGGCCGGGATCGTCGCTGGCGAACGGGCTGTCGGGCTGGCCGCCCTGCGGCTGCTCGCCCTGCGGCTGCTCGCCCTGCTCCGGCTTCTCGCCGCCCGGCTTCTCCGGCGTCTGCTCCCGGTCGCCCGGCGCCTGGCCCTGGGCCTGGTCGAGCGGGCTCTCGCCCGGCTTCTGGCCCGACTGCTGCGGCTGACTAGCGGACTGGCCCTTGCTGCTTCCCGAGCAGCAACTGCCGCCGCTTCATGTCCCGCCCGACTCGAGGATCTTGTCGATCGTCTCGAGCACCTGGCTGCCGCTCTGCTGCGTGCGGCGCAAGAGCTCGGCGATGCCGCTGTCCTCGGGAGCGTCGAGCGGGATGTCGCCGGCGCCGGCATCCGAGAGCAGCACGTCGATCTCGCGCAGCTTGCGCTCGACCTCCGCGAACAGCTCGGGGATCTCGCTCGACGAGTCGTGCGAGCCCAGGCCGATCGGCGGGAGCAGCTCGCCGTCGTCTTTTTCGCCGCCTTCGTCCTGCGCGCCCGCGACGCCGGCGAGCAGCCCCAGGACGAGGGCTGCGGCCGGAGCGCGCAGCGCGAGGATGTTTCGAATCGCTTTCATGGGTGCCTCCGAGGCCAGTGGTCCTGGCCGGGGCTAGTGGTCGTCGGTCTCGCCCTCCGCACCCGGCTCCGGCTCCGGCTCCGCGTGCGGAGACGGGTTGCCGTCCGGGTCGGGCAGGCCGAGCCGTTCACGGAATTGTACGAACAGGTCGCTCAGGCGCTCGTGGCGGTAGGCGAGGCGCATCACGTCCTCGAGCACGAGCGGGTTCACGTCGGCCGTGTCCAGCTCCGGGTAGAGCAGCAGCATGCGCTCGACCTGCTCCTGGATCTCGACCTCCATGCGGCGCAGGAGCTTGAGCTCGGCGGTGTCCGGCACGAGGCGCGGCTTCTGCTCGCCCTGGCCCTGCTGGTCTTGCTGCTGCTGCTGTTGCTGCTGGTTCTGCTCCTCCTCGCGGCGCTGCTGCTCCTGGCGCAGCGCCTCGAGCAGCCATTCGAAGCTCTCGGCGACGTCCTCCTGGAGCGCCTGCACGCGCGCGCCGCTCTGGTAGCCGCCCTCCTCGTCGAGGTCGCGGGCGATCAGGTCGAGGTCGCTCTTGCACTGCGCGAGGATCTCGGCGAACACCACGGAGCCTTCCTGCGCGATCGCGCCGGAGATCTCCGCGCAGCGCTCCCCGACCGCCGCCTCGGCGCGCGCGCTGCGCCGCAGCCGCAGCCGTTGCGCGCGCGAGGGCTGCTCGTCGTCGGTGCGCTCGGCGTCGATCTCGCGCACGAGCTGCATCTGCTCGCCGTGGTCGCGCACGAGGCTCTTCGTCTCCTCGATGATCCTGAAGAGCAGCTCCTCCTGGCGTAGCCGCTGGTACTGCTCCTCTTCCTCCTCGAGCTGGCGCTGGGTCTCGCGCAGCTCGCGCTCGACCTCCTGCTCCTCCTGTTGGGCGTCGTCGAACTCGCCCCGGTCGAGCGAGGCCTGCGCCTTCTGCGCGGCCTGGTCGGCGCGGTCGAGCGCCGGCGTCGGGCGCGCGTTCTTGCGCTCGCGGATGCGGTCGGCGAGCCGCAGGAGCTCCTCGCGGATGCGCTCCTGCTCGCGCGCGAGCTCCTCCGACTTGCGCTGGTCCTCTTCGGTCTGCGGCGCCACGCCGCTCTTCGCCGACTGCTGGGCCTGCTGCAGCGCCTCCTTGGCTTCGCGCTGCTTGCCCGCGGCGGACGAGCTCTTGCCCTGCGAGAGCTGCTGCGACGCCTCGTCCATCGCCTGCTGCGCGCGCTGCAGCGACTCGCCGACGTCGCGCTGCGCCTCGGGCGTGAGCGACGCCTCGGGCAGCGTCTCGCCGAGCTGGCGCGCCGAGTCGGCGAGCGCCTGTTGTTCTTGGGCCTGCGCGCGCACGGCCTCCGCCGCCTGCTCGGCGCTCTGCTCGCGCGCCTGGGCGAGCGACTCGGCCGCCTTCTCGAGCGCCTCGCGCGCCTGGTCCGCGCGCTGCGCCGCGTCCTTGGCCTCGCTCTCGCGCGCGGCGCCGGCGGCCTGCTCCATCGCCGCGGCGGCCTCGCGCAGGCTCTCGCGCGCGGCCTCGACCGATTCGCTCTGCGACTGGGGCAGCGTCGACAAGCCGCGCTCGAGGCGCTCGGTCTCCTGGGCCTGCGTGCCCTGCGAGGCGGACAGCGCGCGGGAGAGGAACTGCATGTCCTGCAGGCCGCGCTTGAGGCTCTCGCTCGCCTCCTCGGTCGCTTGCGCGGCCTCGCTCGCGGCCTTCTCGGGCGGCGACGCGGAGGCCTCGCCGGACGCTGCGGAGCCCTCCGCGCGCGCCTGCTCCGAGGCCTTCTGCGCCCGCTCGAGCGCTTCGCGCACCGCCTCGGCGACGTCGCCGGCCACCGTGCTCGGGTCGTCGAGCTGCGCGAGCTGGCCCTGCGCCTGCGTGCGCGCCTCGCCCGCCTCCGTGCGTTGCTCGCGCGCCGCGGCTTCGAGCTCCTGCGCGCGCTCCTCGAGCTTCTGCGCGGCCTGCGCGAGCGCCTGCGGGTCCGCGCCCGCCGCGCGCAGCTCCTCGCTCGCCTGATCGAGCGCCTCGGCCGCCTGGCCGGCGCTCGCGTCGCCCGACGCGCGCTGGTTGCGCTCCTCGCGCCGCGCCGATTCGCTCAGCGCGCCGGCGAGCGCGTCGAGGTCGGGCAGGTTCTGCCGCGCCGCCGCCGCGGCCTTGCGCAGCTCCCTCGCGGTGCGCGCCAGCCGCTCCGCGCGCGTCTCGGACGCGCGCGCCGCGTCGAGCGATCCGCGCGCCGCCTCGAGGCGCTCGAGCTCGCTCGGGTCCCACGCATCGAGGACCGCCGCGTCCACGCGCTGCTTCTCGAGCAGGTCGCGCAGCATCTGCTCGTAGCGATCGAGGTCGAGCATGCCGGACTCGCGTCCGACCGCCTCGTTCGAGCGCAGGAGCTCTTCCTGCTCGCGGATCGCCTCGGCGAGGCCGGCCTCGAGGTCCCGCTGCGCGTCGTTCGCGACGTCGTCGCGCAGCGCCTCGGTCTTCTCGCGCAGGTCCGACTCGTCCTGCGCGAGCTGTCCGAGCGCGCGCTGGAAGTCCTTCAGCTCCTGGATCGACTCCTCGAGGCTCTCGAGGTTTTCGCGGTCCATCAGGATGGAGAGCAGCCGCTCGAGCCGTTGGACGATCGCGTCCTGCGTGCCGAGCGAGCCGACGACCTGCCCCTCCTCGATGCGCGCGCGCGACTGCTCCATCAGCTCCTCGAGCGTGAGCGCGCCGATCGCCTCGTCGCGCTGGCGCAGGAGCTCGAGACCCTCGCGCAGGAGCTCGACGGCGCGCGGCCGTCCCTCGGCCTCGAGGCGCTCGACGAGCAGCTCCATCGTCTGCTCGAGACGCTGGAGCTGGCGGCGCAGGAGCGCCTGCTCCTCCCCGATGCCGACGAGCTCGCGGTTCTGCGGGCCGTCGTCGTCGGCGTCGGCCGCGCGGGCGGGCGCCGCGAGCGCCGCGAGCGGCACGAGCGCGAGGAGCGCCGCCGCCAGGGGCCGCTTCGTTCGGATGGTGCGCGTGAGCTTCATCGAAGATCTCCGTCGTTCACCGGTCGGACGCGTACGTCTTGAGCTGGTTCAGCAGGTCCTTCTGCCGGTCGAGGATGTCGCGCGTCAGCGTGAGCACCGACTGGAAGTTGTCCCACTCGGCGAGACGCTCGAGCAGGTCCTCGAGCCGCGCGAGCGTCTCGGTCTGCAGCTCGGCGGCTTCGACCAACGCGTCGAGGACGTCGGCCATGCCCACGCCGCTCTGGGCTCGGTCGAGCGCGGCGGCGGCGCCCGTGGCGTGCTCCTCGCTGATCTCGAGCGCGAGCGCGAGGATGTCGACGAGGTGCGCGGCGACGCCGGGCGAGCCGACCGGCGCCTCCTGGCGCGCCGCGACGAGCGCGCGCCAGACCTCGGGATGGAAGCGGCGGTCGGCGACCGTCGCGAGCGCCCTGTCGAGACGCTCGAGCAGCGGGCCGGCCTTCTCGTCGAGGCGCGCGTACAGCACCGTCTCGGTGATCGAGGCGAGCTCGCGCGTCAGAGCCTCGGCGTCGCCCTGGACGCGGCGCTGGCCCGCGAGCGCCGACTGGAGCGCGAGCGCGTCGCCGCCCTCGAGCGGGCTGTCGCTCTTGAGCGATTCGAGCAGCTCCTCGACGCGCGTGCGCTTCTCGCGTTGCAGGTCGGCGAGTCCGTCGGTGGTGAGCCGCGCGCGCGCGAGCCGGTCCTGGACGCGCCGCAAGAGATCGTCGGCGGTCACGATGCGCACGCGCACCGCGGAGCTCGTCGTCGTCGACGCCTCGGGGAGGCGGTTGTCGCTCGCCTCGAACGTGAGCGTGTACTGCTGGCCCTCGGCCAACGTGGTGCCCGGGGGAGCGAGCTCTGCGACCTCGATGCGCGCGCGGGCGAGCGCGCGGTGCGCCGCGCGCGGCGCGCCCGGAGCGTCCGCGGACGTCTGCTCGCGCGGCAGCGGTACGAGGTCGAGCGACGCGCCGACGCGCGGGACCTCCTCCTGAAGGAACGGAGTCGCGCTCCAGGAGAACGCGCCGAGGCCGAAGTCGTCCTCGGCGCGCACGCGCAGCGAGAGCACGCCGCTGCGGACGGTCTCGAAGTCGGCGCGGCCGGGCGAGAGGACGAGCAGGTCCGGCGGGCGGTCCTCGACGACGCGGACGGCGAACAGCCCCGGATCCGGGTTCGAGAGCCCGGTGTCGTCGGTCAGCTCGATGCGATAGCGCAACGAGGCGAGCGCGTCGAGCTCGAACGAGAGGCCCGGCGCGGTGCGCGGCGCGGCGTCGGCGCCGTCCGGATCGACGCCAGCATCTGAGCCACCGGGCGGCAGGGGATAGGGCGCCGGGGCGAGCGCGACGACACGGTCCTCGGGCAGCACGCGCGCGTTGCCGATCGCGTCGGCGGGGTCGGGCAGGACGTGCACGACCAGGCGCGAGCCGGCGAGCACCTCGACGTCGCGGTCGTACACGAGCGACGGCTCCAGGCCGCTGTACGCGGGCGGCTCGACGCGCACCGCGAGGCCGGACACGTCGGGCGGCTGCAGCACGACGACGCTCACCGTCGGCTCGCCGTCGAGGTCGTCGCCGCCGGTGACGTGGAACGCGAGGTCCTCCTGGCACGAGCGCAGCGTGTGGCGGAAGTGCTTGCTCCCGCCGGACGCGAGCACCAGCTCCTGCCCGTCGTCGAAGCGCAGCGTCACGTCCTCGGGCACCTCGCCCTCCGCCGTGACGATGATCGGCACGTCGCCGCCGCGCGCGAGGCGCACTTCGATGCGGCCGGGCCCGCGCGTCACCTGCGCGCTCTCGCCGACGATGCCCACGTCGACGAGGAGCTGCGTGCGCTGCGGCCAGGGCCGCGAGCCGCCGACCATGCGGTCGAAGAAGATGCCCGCGAGCTCGCCGTTGAGCGCGAAGAGGATCGCGACGACCGCCACGCTCGCGAGCCCGGCCGCCAGGCGCTTCTTCGGCGGCCTGTCGTCGACGACGCGCGCCAGGTCGAGGCTCGTCGCGCGTTCCTCGGCGGCTGCGAGCACGCGCTGGCGCAGGACGGGGTCGCCGCCGAACGGGTCGTCGGCGGGGATGCGCTGGAGCTGCGCGGCCGAGACGAGGAGCTCGTGCAGGTCGGGGTGCTCCCGCTCGACGAGCACGGCCAGCCCGTCGGGGCCGGGCACGGAGCGGAACGGGCGCACCAGTCCGCGCCAGGCGAAGAAGACCGGCAGCGCGAGCAGGACGGCGAAGTGGAACAGCCGCACCGCGGGCGGCACGTGCAGGCCCCAGTCCGCGAGGAAGCTGAACAGCAGCCAGAGCGAGACGGCCGCCGCGATCGTGCCGAGCCCGTGGTACCAGACCGCCGTGCGCAGACGGCGGCCGACGCGGGTCAACAGGCCCGCGAGGCCGGGCGTCGCCGCGAGGCTCGCCGTTCGATCGCTGCGTTGGTGCACGAGCCGTCCAGTCTGTCCGGTCTAGCGCTGGAAGATCGGGAGGTAGCGGTAGGGAATCTCGAGGATCAGCACCGCCATCGCCGTGCCGAGCGCGTCGCCCGGGCCGACCTGGTTGGGGAAGGAGCCCGACGGGTGCTGCATCGCGATCAGCTCCTCGCGCAGGCGCTCGAAGTAGGGCTCCCAGTAGTGCGTGCCGGCGGTGTACATCGCCTGGACGGCGTAGTAGTGGCCGTACCAGAAGAAGTAGTGGCCGCCGAACGGACGGCCGTACTGGTAGTTGAAGGTGTCGAGGTTGCGCTGCAGGTACTGCAGGCCCTGCTCGATGCTCTCGTCGGAGTAGAGCCCGACGCCGTGCAGCGCCGTGACGCCCGCGGCCGTGAGCGGGAACGACGCGCGCGAGCTCGTGCCCTTCTGGTAGCGGAACGCGCCGACCTCGTTGTGGAAGCGGCCCATGCGGAAACCGCCGCTGCGCTCGTCGGCGACGATCGCCGAGTCGACGACGTACTGCGCCGCCTTCTCGACGGTGCTCTTGGGGACGCGGATGCCGATGTTGCGCGCAGCGCGCAGCGCGAGCACCTGGCACACGACGATCGACATGTCCGACTCGGGCGCGAACGGCTCGTAGCGCCAGCCGCCCTCCAGGTTCTGGCAGCGCACGATGAAGTCGACCGCCTTCTGCAGCTTCTGGCGCACGTCGTCACGGTGCGTCATGCCGTAGATCTCGGCGAGGAAGAGCGTGGCGAACGCGTGGCTGTACATGCGCGTGCCGTGCGCCGTGACGTAGCCGTCGTCCTGCGCGCACCCGAGCACGAAGTCGAGGCCGCGCTCGACGACGCCGCCGTACTCGCCGCGGTTCGGCAGGTGACCGCCGGCGAGGAACGCCATGCACGCGAGCGCGGTGACCCCGACGTGACCCTTCTCGGTGGTGTACTCGTAGCCGTTGTTCAGCTTGTAGCCGATCTTGGCGCGCCAGCTCCCGTCGGGGGCCTGCTCGGCCGCGAGCCAGGCGAGCCCCGCCTCGACGGCGCGTCGCTGCTCGGGCGTGACGACCATCAGGTCCTGGCCGTCCGAGCCGGACAACACGGAGCCGGACGAACCGGTCAGGACGGAGCCGGAAGGCGCGGCGACGGGGTCGAGCTCGCCCGAGGCGAGGCTCGGAGTGGCGCGCCATCCCAGCGTGATCGGCGCCAGCGCGATGGTTGCCAGCGTGGTCAGTGCCAGCGTGACGGGTGCCAGCGCGAGCATCGGTGCGGCGAGGCGGAAAGTCTTCATGGGTCGCGCCTCCAGATCTCCAGTTGTCCATCCTCCCGGCTGCTGCGGCCCCGTCCGACGAGGAAGAGCGAATCCGCCGCGCCCAGGAGGCTCAGTTGGTCCGACAGGCCCAGCTCCGGCGACAGGATGCGCTTGTCCCGTTGTCGACCGCTCGCGCGGTCCAACAGGAGCAGGTGCGTGTCGCGCTCGAACGCGTCCCGGCGGTCCACAGTGCTGTAGGCCAGGGCGACGGTCGAATCGGACAGGACCGGCAGCGGAACCAGGGTTTGGAAGAATTCCTCATAGGATACCGGCAGGGGATGGACCCAGTGCTTGCCGTACGGAAGCCGAACGGCGGTGATCGGGGTCGTCGTGCTGCCGGGGAAACGGCCGAGCAGGAAGACGTAGGGCCCCGACAGCTCGCAGCGCGCGCTGCGCGGCAGCCCCATCGGCTCCTCGCCCGGTCGCAGGCTCCACACGAGCCGGGTCGCGCCGGTCGCGACCTTCAGCTCGACGAGTGAGCCGCCCGTGTCCGCCTCGCTGCGGCCGGGCCGCAGGTACAGGTACGTCTCGCCCGCGACGCGGGCGATCGAGTGGAGCTCCTCCTTGTCGTCGAGCTCGACGACCCAGGCGCGCCGCTGGCGCTCGAGGTCGTACGCGACGATGCGGTTGCTCGAGGGGGAGCTGCCGGCGAGGAACGAGGGCAGGACGAGCAGCCCGTCCTCGATCCACGCATGGTCCTCGGCCTTGCTCCCGACCTCGTCGTCGAACTCGGTCGAGCCCGTGACGCGGCCGAGGAACAGGTCGACGGTCGTCGCGCGCAGCGAGCCACCGAAGGGGCTCCACAGGAACACGGCCTTGCCGTCGCCGCACGTCGGCCGCCCGCCGCCGGCCTTGGGCACGGTGACGTTCCACAGGCGCGTGCCGGCGTGCGCGTCGAGCGCCTGCACGCGCGTGCCGTCGCCCGCCGCGATCTCGGCGAGGCACACGCCGTCCGAGCTGCTGATCGAGCCCACGTGCTGGTCGTCGTCCGACCACTCCCACGCGAGCTCGCCCGTCTCCGCGTCCAGGCCCACGACCCGGTCGACCGCCGCCACGAGCACGCGCCCGCCCTCGACGAGGACGGCGCCGTTCCAGTGCTCGACCCTCACGTTGAAGCTGAGCTCGTACGTCCACGCCGGGCGCGCGGGGCCGCCGCTCGCCGCGCTGCTCGGCCACGCCTCGAGCTTGTCCCTGCGCGCGACGAGGACGAACGGATCGAGCGGCGTCCCATCCGGCCGCGCGCGCGGCACCTCGCCGAGCAGCATGAACGCGCCGCCGGAGTCGTAGCGTCGCCCGAGGGACGCGTCGAAGCGCGTGCGCTCGGACGGCGGCTCGGGCGCGGGCCCGCCGGCGAGAGCGGCCGCGAGCTCGCGCAGCGTCTTGCCCTCGTGCTCCGCGACCGGCGAGACGAGGTTGGGCCAGTCGCGGGCGAGCGCGGCGACGAGACCGCGCAGGTACGCGTGGTTGCCGCGCTGCGCGAGCCCTTGCCCGAGCCGCAGGAGCAGCTCCGCGTCGTCCTGCGTCGGCGTGGGGCGCTCGGAGAGCGCCTCGCGCACGAGCGCGGCGACGACGTCGATCTCGTTCTGCTCGAACGCCCACTGCAGGCGCGACTCGCGCGCGCGGCGGGCGGCGGCGGAGTGGGGGTAGAGCCGCGTCACGCTCATCAGCGCGGCCCCGTCGTGCCCCGCCTGCGCCCGGTCGTACAGCGCCTGTGCCTCGCGCTCGAAGCGCGTGTACGCGTCGCGCTGGCCGTGGTCGAGGCGCCGCGCGATGCGCGCGCTCGCCAGCTCGTACGCGCTGACGCCGCGCACGAGCGGGCGGTCGCCGTAGCGCGCCAGGATCGCGTGCAGGTCCGCGAGCTCGGCCTCGAACTCGCCGCGGTCGCCGTGGTGCCACGAGCGCTCGACGAGCACCCACAGCCCGACCGGGACGTCCTGCTCGGGCACGCCGAGCGCGGAGTCGCCCTCGCCGAGCAGCGGGTCGGGCGAGAGGCGCAGGTGCTGCGGCGGCATCGGCTGCGACGAGGCGACGCGCTCGAGGTCGGCGAGCACGCGCAGCCAGCGCGCGTCGTCGGCGTCCCGCACGAGCCGCTCCTGCTCGAGGAGCGTGTCGCGGATGTGCTCGAGGTCGTACGCGTAGCCGCGCGCCTCGTCGAGGCGCGCCAGCGCGGCGCGCGGGTCGCGCAGCCGCGCGAGCAGTCGCGCGCCGGTGCGCAGCGCGCGGTGCATCGTGTCGCCGAGCTGACGGTCCGCGGCGTTCGCCGGGTCCTCGAGCAGCGGCCGCAGCAGCTCGTCGACGCGACGCACGTCGGCCATCGCGGCGCTCGTCTGTCCGTCGGAGTCGTAGTTGTCCGCACGGCGCAGGAGGAGCTGCGCGTACGCGAGCCGCGCGAGCCGGTCTTCGGGATCGGCGCGGTGGCGCGCGTCCGCGCGCTCGAGCAGCACCTTCCAGTCGAAGTAGCCGTGGACCGCCGCGCCCGTGACGCTGAACAGCGCGCCGTCGGAGAGGACGAGGTTGCCCTCCTCGCGCGCCGACCACTCGAGGGCGCGGAACGGCAGCTCGCGTCCGGTGGCCTTGTCGAGCACGCTCAGCGCGCTCGGCGTCGGGACCAGGATCTCGCTCGCGCCGAGCAACGCGCGCGCCCGCTGGTGCATCTTGCCGCTGTCGAGGCCGAAGGGGTCCCAGCGCACGTCGAAGGGGCCGCGCGCGGAGAGCCCGCCGGGCTTGCGCAGCGCGACGACCGTCTCGCCGCCGAAGTAGAGCGTGTCGCGGTCCGCGCCGATGAGCACGTCGGGTTTGGACGAGGAGCGCAACTCGCGGTGCAGCGGATACGCCCAGACGACGCCGCCGTGCTCGAGGTCGAACGCGACCACGTCCTTCGAATCGACCGGAGCCGCGATCACGACGCCGTCGGCGACGACCGGCGGCGCGTTGCGCCAGACCTGCTCGCGCGTGTTCGCCTCCCAGCCCTTCGTGCGCGGCAGCCGGATCTGTTCGTACGCCGTCTCCCACAGGATGCGACCGGTCACGACGTCGAGCGCGGCGACGGTGCCGAGCTGCGTGAGCGCGATCACACGCTCGCCCTCGACCCGCACCGGCGGCGCGCAGAACTCCTTGACGTGCCGGCCGAACATGTTCAGCTCGCGCTGGCCGCTGACGATCGCGGTCGACCACAGCAGCTCGCCCGTCGCGAGGTCGTAGCACCCGACGTGGTAGTCGATGCGCCCTTGCAGCAGATAGCTCGGCACGATGACGCGCGAGCCCGCGATCGCGGGCGGTCCCGCGACGAGCATGCGCTGCGCGAACGTGCCCGAGTCGCCGTCCCAGCCGGGCGGCGGATGGTGGTTCCACAAGGGCTCGCCCGTCTCGAGCTCGAACGCGTACAGGCGCCGCTCGGGGATCGCCTTCGTGATCGGGATGCCCTGGTAGTCGGAGCTGGGCAGCTTCGCGTACGCGATCTGCAGCGCCGCGAGCGCGACCCCGCCCGACGCGGCGGGCGCGATCAGCACCGACTCGTGGTCGATCGCATCGTACAGCTCGTTGCGGTCCACGCGCTCCCAGCCCGGCGGCTTGTCCGAGATCCACGCGGGCTCGCCCGAGTGCACGTCGATCGCGACGAGCTGCAGCGACGTGCTGGCGAGGAGCCGGTCGCCCGCGAGCACGCCGAACACGTTGTGGTAGCCCGACCTGCCTCCGGCGCCTTCGAACGGCCCCTTCGGCAGCGGGCAGCTCCACTGCTCGCCCTCGTCGTCCGGCACCGGGCCCGAGCCCTCGCCGGGTCCGGCGATGCGCAGCTCGGCCTCGTCGTTGCCGCCCGCGAGAGCGGGGTAGCGCTTCTCGACGTCCTCGGCGAACGCGAGCCGCGCGGCGGCGCCCTCCGCGAGCGGCTCGTTCGAGAGCGCGTGCACCTGCGCCGCGCGGTTCCACGCGCGCGCCGCCTCGCGCACTTGGCCGAGCTCGAGCTCGAGGTCGCCGAGCGTCCACCACGCGCGCTCGGCCGCGGCGCTGATCGGCCAGCGCGTCGCGACCTCGACGAGCGCGCGCCGGTCGCCCGTCGCGCGCGCCCGCTCGTACGCCTGCGTCGATTGCGCCTCGTGCCGGCGGCGATAGAGCTCGCGCGCCGACGGCGGCAGCTCGAACAGCCGCACGGTCGCCCACGCCGCCGCGCCGAGGAACGCCGGGTAGAGCGACGTCCCCTCGTGCCACTCGGGCGACAGCACGTCGCCGCGGTGCTCCTCGAGCACGCGTTGCAGCGCGTGGAGCGCCTCGCTCCAGCGCTGCGCCTGCGCGTGATCGAGCGACGCTTCGGCGAGCGCGCGGGCGTCGCGCGTGTCGGGGACGGTGAACAGACGCGAACCGTCGTCGATCTGCGCCGTCGCCGCGGCGCAGAGCGCGAGCAGCGCGGACGCGACCGGGATCGAACGAACGTGCTTCACACCAGCTCCCATCGCTTGCGCAGGATCCACTCGGCCGACAGCACTCCGAGGGCGACGAGGATCGTCAGCCAGCGGTCCCACGCGTCCTGCAGCTTCGACGAGATCGGCTCGCGCCGCTCCTCGTTCCCCGGCAGCTCCTCGAGCAGCGCGCGCAGGTGCGCCAGGTCGACCGCGCGGCCGCCCGTCAGCGACGAGAGCGAAGCGAGCGCGCGCGGATCCGGCGACGGGTCGGCGTTCTCTCGCGAGGGCAGCACGACCTCGAACTCGGTCGACGAGGCGCGCTCGCCGCCGACCTCGATCCACGCGCGGTACAGCCCCGTGCGCTCGACCTCGAGGCCTGTGCGATACAGCCCCGGCCGCGACGGCACCGCCGGGAGCTGCACCGTCTCGGTGCGCCCGTCCGGCCCCGCGAGCACGACCTCCTGCGCCGGCTGCTCGCTCGGCTTGAAGTCCTCGTCGAGCACGCGCGCCTCGAGCGTGACGCGCTCGTCGAGATTGAAGCCCGAGCGGGGCGTCTCGATGCGGTAGCGTCGGTCGCCGCTCTTGAGCCTGCCGAGGGCGAGCCAGCGGATCGCGTTGCGCCAGAAGCGCTCGTGGTAGCGGTCGCCGTAGTGGTAGCGCCACATCCACGTCGCGTCGATCGCGAGGAACAGCGTGCGGCCGCTCGGGTAGTAGCCGGTCACGAGCAACGGACGCGGCTCGGAGCGGCTGTTCGTCGCGCTCGGATGCTGGAGCAGCACCTGGCTGCCGGGCTTCTCGCGCGCGACCGGGTAGTACCAGTAGAAGCCGCGCAAGCCGTCCTCGTCCTCCCACAGGCGGCGGTTGAGCTTCGGCTCGTTCGCGAGGCGCACGATCTCGTGCGGCGTGTGCGGGTCGACGAGCACCGGGCGCGTCTCGCGCGTCGTGTCGACGTCGGACGAGCGCAGCGGGGCCGAAGGCAGCACGACCGGCAGGAGGTCCTCGAGCGGCGTGTTCTTGTACGCGCGCGGGTTGTCGAACTCGCCCGCCTGGAACAGGAGCCCGCCGCCGCTCTCGACGAACTCGCGCAGCGACGCGTGGAACTGCTTCGCCTCGTCGGGGTCGGGCGAGATCGCGTACGGCACGTCGCCGAGGATGACGACGTCGTAGTTGTCGAGTAGCTCGCGCCGGTCCGTCGGCAGCGCGCGCAGCGGGGGCAGGCCCGCGCTGCTCTCCTGCGGGAAGTCCGGCGTCGCCGACAGGAGGTAGCACTGCACCTGGAAGTTGGCGTCGGAGCGCAGCAGCAGGTTCTTGAGGTAGCGGTACTCCCAGCGCGGGTACCCGTCGACGTAGAGCACGCGCACCTTCTGCGGCGACACGTGCACGCTGAACTCGATCGCGTTGTCGTCGGTCAGCGTCTCGCCCGCGAGCGGCGCCACCGAGACGCGGAAGCGACGCTCGCCGGTGCGCGAGCCGACCATCGCCGGGGGCGCGAGCAGCACGCTGCGCTCGCCGGCTTCGGTCAGCTCGACCTCCTCGTCGGCGACGACGCGCGGCGCCCGACCGGAGGCCGCGCCCTGCGCGTCGGCGTCGAGCTCCTCGAGCAGCACTTGCGCGCGTCCCACGCCCGCCGTGCCGCGGCCCGACACGCGCACCGTCACCTCGATCTCGTCGCCCTCGAGCGCGCTGCCCGGCACCTCGACGAGCTCGACGATCGCGTTCTTCTCCGGGCGCGTGTCGCCGACGACGACCGAGTGCACGGGGATCCCCGCGGCGGCGGCCGAGCGCGCGGCGTCGAGCACCGGCAGGCCGCCGTTGCTGCGCCCGTCGCTGATCGCGACGACGTCGGTCACGTGGCGCCCGCGGCTGCCCGCGAGCGCGCTGGCGACCGCGTCGCCCAGGTGCGTCGCGTGGCCTCGGCCGGCGAGCTCGTCCGCGCTCTCGATCGGCTCGAGCACGTCGCTGAAGCGGAACAGGCGCACGTCGTAGCCGCGCGCGCGCACGGGCGCGAGCAGCTCCTTCGACACCGCCGAGCGTACGAGCGCGGCACGCGACAGCTCGCTCGGCGGGCGCCCGGCGAGGCTCTGCAGCGCCTTGCGCGCCGCGTCGTCGCCCGCATACGCGTCCTGGCGGCGCATGCTCGCCGAGTCGTCCAGCAGGACGACGACCTCGGCGGGGTGCACGTCCTCGCGCCGCTCGACGCGCACCGGGCGGCACAGGACGAGGAACAGGATCACCAGCGCGCTGAAGCGCAGCGCGGCGAGCACCAGGCGCGCGGCGGGGGACAGCGACTCGCGCATGTAGCCGATCCATGCGAGCCCGGCGAACAGCGGCACGACGACGAGCACGACGAGCCACGGCTCGGGCAGGTCGAGCAGCCGGAGGCTGTCGGTGGTCTCGCTGCTCTCGGGGAGCTGCGCGAACAGGAGCGCGGCGAGGCTCATGCGGTCCTCCGCTTGTATCCGAGCCAGGCGGCCCAGAGCGATTCGAGGGCGAGCGCGAGGAGGCAGGCGAGCGCGAACGCGCGCCACAGCTCTCCGCGCAGCGGGTCGTCCTCGGGATCGTCGCTGCCGCGCGACTCGCGCGCGCCGAGGATGCGCAGCGCCGGGTGGAACTCGAGCTCGGCCGATCCGACGCGCTCGAGGTCGCCCTCGCGCGCGTCGAGCTGCACGCCGAACAGCACCGGCGGCGTTCCGTCCATCTCGACGCGCCACGGGCCGGCGCGGTCGGCCGACGCGATCGGCGGCAGCGACCACAGGCCCGCGGCGAGCTCCTGCGGCTCGCCGTCGAGCGAGCGGCGCGCGCCGTCGGGGCCGACGAGCGTCGCGTTGCGCGGGAACGCCTCGACCTCCGCGGCGAGCGGGTGGCCGACGGGCGCGTTGCGCGGCGGCGTGGGCGGGCGGCCGGCGTAGCGCAGCAGCTCGTGCGCGAGGGGCACGAGCGTGTTGGGCGACTCGGCGAGCCGCGCCCAGTCGGGGTCGATCGTCGTCGTGAGCAGGATCACGCGGCCGCGGTCGTACGCGCGCTCGACGAGCAGCGGGCTCGAGGCCTCGTCGTCGAGGCGCGCGAGCACGTGCGCGTCCTCCTGCGGATCGGCGGCGACGAACTCGTAGATCGGCACTTCGGTCAGCAGCAGCCGCCAGCGGTCGTCCTCGAAGAACGCGAGTGCGGGGTGGGTCGCGTCGAAGTCGCTGACGCGGTAGTAGCCCTCGCGCCGCGCGACCGACACGCGCTGGCCGAGCTCCGCGGGCAAGAGGCCCGTGCCGTCCGCGCTCCACAGGCGCGAGTTGTACGACGCGCGGTCGACGCGGTCGCCGAGGCTGATCACGAGCGCCGCGCCGGCGGCGATGCGCTCCTCGAGCTTCTCGACCGTGCCGTGCGCGAGGCTCTGCACGTTCGCGAGCCAGATCACGTCCTGCTGCGCGAGGTCGATCTCGCCGCTGCCGAGCGCGTCGGGCGTCACGACGCGCGTCTCGAACGGCGTGAACCGCGACGGCCCGCCGATCGAGTCGTCGAGCGGGTCGAGCACGGCCGCGAGCAGCCCGACCTCGTCGGCGTCGATGTCGCCGGCCGGCGCGCCGTCGACGAGGCACACGCGCAGCGTGGGCGGGACGAACACGACGTGCGTGCGCGCGTCGTCGATCTCGAGCCGGTCGCCCGGCAGCTCGGCCTCGAGCAGGTGGTGCCCGCTCTGCGCGAACGCGACGGGGAAGACCGCCTGCGCGCGGCCGCGGCCGGGCACGTCGACGACCTGGCTGGGCCGCCGCTCGCCGTCGACCGACAGCGCGACGCGCACCTGCGACTGCGTCGTCGTCCCCTGGTTGACGACCGTCACGCCGATCTCGGTCGGCGTGCCGGGCCCGAGCACCGGGCCGAGCGGCCGCACGTCCGCCACCGTCAGGTTCGGCGGCACCGTGGCCGCGGGGCCCAGATCCTCGACGTACGCGGTCACGCCGACCGCCGCGAGGCGGTCGAGCTGCTCGACGAGCGCCGCGTGCCGCTTCGACGCCGGGTCCGCGCCCGCGCCGTCCGGCGTGCCGAGCTCGTCGAGCTCGTCGAGCTCCGCGCCCGCTCCCGCTCCCGCGGCGCCCGCCGCGCCCGGCGCGAACGAGCGGCGTTGCAGGTCGCTCAGCACGCGGATCTCGAGCGCGCTCTCGCCGGTGCCGGCCGCGTCCTCCTCGGCGAAGCGCGCGGCCTCGGCGAGCGTCGCCGCGAGGTCGAAGCCCGCGTCGGTCGGCTCGCCGATCGTGCCCAGGATCGAGAGCGCCTCCTCGGGGCTGCGCCACGAGAGCAGGCGCGGGTGGTCCGCCGCCCAGATCAGACGCGCGCGGTCGCCGCGGGCGCTGTCGAGCTCGCCGAGGATGGCGCGCGCGCGCTCGACGATCTCGTCGTGCACGCTACGCACCGCGTCGCGGTAGCCGGTCGACGCGGAGCCGTCGAGCACGAGCACGACGTCGCGGCGCGTCTCGGTCAGCGCGGACAGCGGGCTGTCGCCGCCGATGAACGGGCGCGAGAGCGCGAACGCGAGCAGCGCGATCGCCGCCATGCGCAGGAGCAGGAGGAGCAGGTTCTCCATCTGCGCGCGGCGACGCGTCTTCTTGTACGCCGCCATCACGAAGCGCATCGCGGCGAACTGGAGCGGCTGGTGGCGCCTGCGGTTGAGCAGGTGGATCACCAGCGGCACGGCCGCGAGCAGCGCGCCGAACGCGAGGAGCGGGTTGACGAATCCGTCGAGCACGCGTGAGGTCCTGCTACGAGTGGCCGCGAGAGCGCGCGAAGCGCTTGGCGAGGTAGGCGGAGAGCGCGACCTCGAGACCCGTCGACGTGCGCAGCGGCACGTAGTCGATCCCGAGCGTCAGCGCGTGATGCTTGAGCAGCTCGTTGTGCCGCTCGACCTCCTCGCGGTAGGCCTGGCGGATCGCCTTCGGGTCGACCTTGACGCGGCCCTCGCCCTCGAGGCCGTCGAGCCGCAGGTACGTCGCGTAGTCGAAGTCGAGCTCCTGCGGGTCGAGCACGTGGAACAGGATCGGCTCGTGGCCGCCGTGGACGAGGCGGCGCAGGCCCTCGACGATGCGGTCGGGCTCGTCGAAGAAGTCGGAGAAGATCGCGACGATGCCGCGCCGCGACAAGCGCGTCGCGAGCCAGCCGAGCACGTCGCCGACCTGGGTCGGGCCCTCGGGCACCGCCTCTTCGAGCATGCGCAGGATCGTCTGGCGCTTGTGCACGCCGCTGCCCGGCGGCACCTTGCCGCGCTCGCGGTCGCTGAACAGCACGAGCCCGGCGGAGTCGCGCTGACGCAGCACGAGGTGCGCGATCGCGGCGGCGCACCAGCGCGCGTAATCGAACTTGTTCCAGTTCAGGGAGCCGAACCCCATCGACTTGCTCGCGTCGACGAGCAGATGGCAGATCAGGTTCGACTCCTCGATGAACTCCTTGACCACCAGGCGCTCGGTGCGCGCGAAGATCTTCCAGTCGAGGTGGCGCAGCTCGTCGCCGGTGACGTACTGGCGGTGCTGCGCGAACTCGACCGAGCTACCGCGGTGGGGGGAGCGGTGGTGTCCGGCGCGGAAGCCCTCGACCACCGTGCGGGCGACGAAGTCCAGGCCGCTCAGACGGTCGAGGACCGCCGGGTCGAGCGAGCTCGGCTTACGCGTCGAAGCTGCGTCCGCCATGCCGGGGCCGGATCAACTCTTGTTCCCGGCCGCGGCGGGAACGCCCGGGACTCCGGCGCCGACGCCCGCGGAGGGGTCGACCTCCCGGACGAGCCGATCGATGATGTGGTCCGCCGTCATGCCCTCGGCCGCGGCCGAGAAGTTCGTCAGGATCCGGTGGCGCAGCACCGGGTGCACGACGGCGCGCACGTCCTCGATGGCGACGTGGTTGCGGCCGGCGATCGCCGCGTGCGCTTTCGCGCCGAGCACCAGGTACTGGCTCGCGCGCGGCCCGGCGCCCCAGTTGACCCACTCGCGCATGAACGCCAGCGGCTCGTCGGAGTGCACGCGCGTGCCGCGCGTCAGCGCGAGCACGTAGTCGTACACGTGGTCGGCGACCGGGATCCCGCGCACCGCGCGCTGCAGGCCGAGCAGCTCCTCCCCGTTCATCACGACGCGCGGGTTGCTGGCGTCGCCGCCCGTCGTGCGGCGCAGGATCTCGCGCTCCTCCTCGAGCGTCGGGTACTGCACGCGCACCATGAACATGAAGCGGTCGAGCTGCGCCTCGGGCAGCGGATACGTGCCCTCCTGCTCGATCGGGTTCTGCGTCGCCAGCACGAAGAACGGATCGGGCAGCCCGTGGCGCACGCCGCCGGCGGTCACCTGCTGCTCGACCATCGACTCGAGCAGCGCGGCCTGCGTCTTCGGCGGCGTCCGGTTGATCTCGTCCGCGAGGATGACGTTCGCGAAGATCGGTCCCTCGGCGAAGCGGAAGCTGCGCTGGCCCGACTCGGGGTCGATGTGCAGCAGCTCGGTGCCCGTGATGTCGCCCGGCATGAGGTCGGGCGTGAACTGGATCCGGTTGAACGACAGGTCGAGCGTGCGGGCGAGGCTCGAGATCAGCAGCGTCTTCGCCAGGCCGGGGACCCCCTCGAGCAAACAGTGGCCGCGGCTCAGGACGGCGAGCAGGAGTTGGTCGATCACCTCGTCCTGGCCGACGATGACCCGGTGGAGCTCCTCCTTCATCCGGGCGTGGGTCTCGCGGAGGCGGCCGAGGGAGGCTTCGACGTCGGTCGACATGGCGGTGCGTCTGGTCAGGGGGGAGAGGAGCGGAGCGAAGGTCCCAGGGCCCTGCGCACGGGGCCGAAGGACCTTTCGACCGGTTCGGCGCAGGGCCTTACGGCGCTCGCCGCGGGGCGCGTCGCCATGCGGACGGTACGGCACCGACGGGGCTCAGTTTAAGTAGGAGACCGAAAGAGCGGCTGAAAGCTGCGGGTCGGGCTTTCGCAGTGCGCCTTTCCCGAGCAGCCAGCGCGGTTTGGAGCGGATCGTGCGCGGAGCCCGTGCTCCGAGCGTTCCCACCGATACGAAAGCGATACCGCTTCCCCGCCCCCGGGTCCCGCTCACCGGAGCGAATAGCTCCAGATGCGGTCGGGGCCGACGACGAGCACGCGGTCGCCGCGCGCGAAGACCGCTCCTCCGTACGCGGCGGCGCCCGGCGGCGGCGGCCGATGGTCGAGGAGATAGAGGTCGCGCTCGCGGTCGAGCAAGTACAGGCCGGCGTCCGAGGCGAACAGCACGCGGCGGGTGGAGGCGAGCGCGGGACCGGTGAACCGCTCGCCCCGTGCGAGATAGATCGCGTCGGTGCGCCCGCCCGTGCGCACGTCGAGCGCCGAGACGGTGCGGTCGGGGCCGGCGAACGAGAGCGCGATCGCGACCGCGCGGTCGCCGCCGACCAGCGCGCGGGCCTCGCCGATCGGGCGTGGCGTCGCGCGGAACAGGCCCGGCCGCTCCGCGCCGAGCTCTGCGTCGCGATCCGCGTCGAGATCGGAGTCGCGGCGTGCATCGAGATCGGCGTCGTCGCGCAGCGCGTACAGGTGGTCGCCGTCCGAGGGCGCCCACCACACGAGGCCCGGCTCGCCCGCGCTCGGCGGCACCCACACGTTGCGCACGCCCGCCCAGCCGTCCGCGGCCGCGTCCCGGCGCCGGTTCTTGAGCGCCCAGCACGGCCGGCCGTCCGCGACGTCGACGAGCCAGCCGGCGCCGAGCCCGGTGGGGACGAAGACGCGCGTGCCGACGGCGAGCAGCGGCTGGGACGCGGCGGCGGGGCGCGCGCTGGTCTGGAAGCGGCCCGCGCCGGGCGCGAGGTCGGCCCCCTTGGCGAGGAAGCGCCGCCAGAGTGGCTCGCCGGTGGCGAAGTCGAACGCGACGAGCCAGCACGACACGTCGCCCTTCAAATAGACGCGCGCGAGCGCGAGCAGCCGCCCGTCCGTCGCGAGCGGCGCGGCTTGATACTCGGCGTCGTCGAGGCCCTCGAGCAGCGGGTGCGCGACGGCCGCGCCGTCCGCGTCGAACCACTGCGACCCGCGGCACGCCCAGCGCAGTTGCGCGTGGGCCTCGTCGGGCTCGAGCACCGCGCTCACGACGCGCGGCGCCGGCGGGCGCAGGCAGACGATCGCGTTGCCGCCGCGGTCCTCGAACCAACGACCGAGGACGGCCGCGACGTCGCGCCCGTCGGTCGCCGGCAAGCACGGCCAGCCCGGCGCGACCCGCCACGCTCCGCTCGCCGTCGAGACGCGGTGGCGCGCCGGCAGGAGGCGCGCCGGGTCGAGCGTGTGCGCGACGCGCTGCGCGCCCGGCTCGAGCACGTGGAGCCGGCTCGCGGTCTGCACGACGACGCGCCCGTCGGCGAGCCACGCCGCGCCCGGCTGGAGGCCGGCACCGAGCGTGGGCGCCGCGTTCCCGCTGCCGCTCGCGGGGTCGGGCAGCTCGATCTCGGTCGCTGCGTCGATCGCCGTCGCTGCGCGCCACGCGGCGCCCGCGTCGGGCGCGCCCGCGGC
>CAZGTQ010000319.1:0-4990 GCA_964528575.1 uncultured Planctomycetaceae bacterium
GGCGCCGCCGAGCGGGACGTCGAGCTCGTACGTCGCGCCCGCCGCCAGCTCGACGTTCGCGACGAACGCGCGCCGCGACCAGGCGCGGTACGCGCCCGGCTCGAGCGGCTCGAACGCGAAGCGTCCGTCGGCGTCGGCCTCGGCAGTCCACGTCCGGTTGGCGCCCTGCCGCTGCAGAAAGATGGCCTCGCCGGCGCGCGGGCCGTCCGGCGCGTGCAGCCGGCCCTGGAGGCGCGCGAGCGGAGCGAGAGCCAGCTCGGCCGCCGCGCGCTCGCCGGCGCCGAGGGCGACGTTCCGCGGCGCGGCGTGGCCCAGGCCGCCCGCGCTCGCCGACAGCTCGTACACGCCCGGCCGGACGAGGCCGAGCGAGAAGCCGCCGGCTGCGTCCGTCGACGCTTCCGTGCGCGCGCCCGCGGAGCGCGCCGTCACGCTCGCTCCACCGACGCCCGCGCCGTTCGCGTCGACGACGCGGCCGTCGAGCGTCGCCATGCCCAGCGCGAGCGTCCCGACGTCCGTCTCGGCGTCGAGCACGACCTCGACGTCGCGCGCCCACGCGCCACGCGTGTCGTCCTCGTCGAGCGCGACGCGCACGTCGTAGCGACCCGGCGGCACGGGCGACGCGCTCCAGGCGCCGTCTTCACGCGTGGTCGCGACGAGCGAGCAGGACGGGAACGTCGAGCCCTCGAGCTGGTCGGCGCGGAACAGCTCGATCGAGACCGACGCGCCGGCGGGCGTGCCGCGGACGCGGCCCGCCAGCGTGCCGCCGCGCGCCTCCAGGCGCAGCTCCACGCCGGTGCGCGGCTCGTCGAGCCGCGCGGTCGCGAGGATCGCGGACGGCCGCACGAAGTCCGGCTCCCACCAGCCGCCGCGCGCGAGCAGCAGCGTGAGCGGGCCCGGACCGACTGCGCCCGCGAACGTCCCCTCCGCGTCGACGTCGAGCGTCTCGAAGAGCACCCCGTCGCGGAACGCGAGCACGCTCAGTGGCTCGATCTCGCGCGACGTCGGCCAGGTCGTCCCGACGACCAGTCCGGCGAGCGGGACGGGGCGCTCGAGCTCGATCGTGCCCACGTCGAGGTCCTCGCCCGCGGCGAGCACGAGCGCGAGCGGTGCCGCTCCGATCCGGGGGACGTACAGCCGCCCGCTCCCGGGGCGCAGCTCGAACTGGAACGTTCCGTCCGCCCGCGCGACGAGGCGCGGGTTCGGCTTGACCGGGCCGCTCGTCCCGACCCACTGGACCGTGACGCCCTCGGCCGGCGCGCCGTCGCTCCACGCGAGGCGTCCCGTCAGCCGCACCCATGCGGGCGGCGAGATCGTGATCTCCCCGCGACGCGTCACGACGTCGACGCGCGCGAGCACGCGGTCGACCCACGTGTCGTCGACGCCCACCACGAGCGGCATGCCGCACGGCACGGGGCGGATCGTCGCGATGCCGAGCTCGTCGCTCACCGCGCCGAGCCGACGCCCGCGCATGCGAGAGCGCTGCCGCTCGGAGCCGCGCGTCGCCTCGACGTCGTAGAAGACGAGGCGGTCCGCGAGCGGCGCCCCGTCCTCGTCGACGACGTGCACGACGAGCTCTCCGAGCGCCGCGAGCTCGACGTCGAGGACGCTTCCGTCGCGCGGGAGGCCGGCCGCGTCGACGCTCGTCTCGAGGTGGCCGGCGCGCGCGAACCACAGACCGGCGCCAGGCTCCGCTAGGAACGGGGATCGCGAAGCGTCCGAGCGTATCGGTGCGTCCGAGCTCGGCCGCGTCCGGATTCGCGTTCGCGCCGCTGCGGACGTCCGTGAACGCGGTGATGCGCACGTCCGCGAGCGGCGCGCCGGTGCCGAGCTCGCGCGCGGTGCCCGCGAGCAGCGGTCGCGCGTCGTTCGTCGGCCGGCTGGGCGCGATCGACGCGATCTCCTCGCGCGTCGCGTCGGCGCCGGAGCTCGGCGCGCGGTCCTGCGAGCTGGGCGTCGCGAGCGAGGCGTCGAGTTGAGGGCTCGCCGCACCGATCGCCAGGTCGCGCGCGCGCGGCGTGCGCGCCGTCCACAGTCCGATCGCGACTGCGCCGACGAGCAGCACGCTCGCGGCCCCGACGAACTTGGTGCCCATCCAGAGTCCTCCTGCGGTGATCCAAGGCGACGCGCTCGCGGAGCGGCGCGGCTCGGCGACGAGCGGCGCGAGCGCGGAGAGCCAGCCCGCGCCATCGCCGTTCGCCTCCCGCTCGAACCGCGCGCGCAGCTCGGCGAGCCCGCGCGACACGCGTTTGCGCGCCGCGGCCGGCGTCGTACGCGTGCGCGCGGCGATGGCGCGATGATCGAGCCCTTCGAAGTAGCGCAAGAGCACCGCGGTGCGCAGCGGCTCGTCGAGCGCGAGCACGGCCTCGACGACGCGGCGGTGGATGTCGGCACGTTCGACGACCTCGTCGGCGGCCGGAGAGCGGTCGTCGCGAGCCGCGTCGTTCTCGTGTGCCGCTCGTTGCGTTGCGCTCCGCGCGGCGACGCGGGCGAGGTTGCGCAAGACGCCTGCGAGCCACGCGCGCAGGATCGGTTCGGAGCGCGCGCCGTGCGGCGGGCGGGCGATGGCGGCGAGCAGCGCCTCCTGCGCGACGTCGTCCGCGCGATCCGGGTCGCCGACGAGCGCGCGGGCCAGCGCTCGGACCCAGCCGGTCTGCGCGATCAGGAGCTCGGCGTCGAGCCGGGCGGGAGGAGGCGCCATCGTGGGAGGGTGTCCCGAGGACGCCGAGTGTGACCGGGAATCGCGGTTCCCGCGCGCGCTTCGCCTACCGCAGCGCGAAGCGCGACTCGCTGCGCGGCGCGGCGACGTCGTCGATCGTGAACGTGCCGGTCGCGGAGAGGCCCTCGTCCGATTCGGCGATCACGGAGTACGTGCCCGCGAACAGACCGGTGGCCCAGAAGCGCAGGGGCTCGCTCGCGAGATCGAATTTCGTGCCGGTTGCCCACACGATCCGGTCCGCGGCGTCGCGCACGCGCACTCGCAAGAGGAGCGGCCCGCTCCAGCCTGGCGGAAGCTCGAGCACGAGGACGCGCGTCGCGCACGGGACCAGCTCGAGCTCGAGCTCGGTCGTCGCGCGCGCGGCGATCTCGACCGTGCACGGGATCGCGGCGAAGCGGCCGCCGTCGGCGAGCAGGAGGTACGTGCCGGGCGCGACGGGCGGTGACTGCGCCACGTTCCGCTCGACGTCGAACCACGCGGGGGAGTTTCCACGCTCGTCGAGCAGCCGGCACTGGACGTTCTCCGCCGACACGCCGTCGGGCGCGCGCACGGTCGCTCGCACGAAACCGCCCGGGTGGAGCACGACGACGCCGAGGTCGAGCGTCTCGTCGCGCGCGAGCTCGAACCACGCGCCCTCGTGCTCGACGCAGCCGTCCGCGCGCGCCGCCAGCCGGTAGCGGCCGGGGCGCAGCGGGCCGATCTCGAAGCGTCCCAGCGCGTCGGGCGCGGTCTCCTGGCCGGAGCCCGAGAGCGCGGACCAGAGCACGAGCGCGAGCCCCTCGAGCCGCGCGCCGTCCGCGGCGACCGCGCTGCCTACGACGTGCGCGGAGAGCAACGCGTCGCGCGGGACGACGAGGCGCACGTCGCGCCGGCCGCGCTCGAGCTCCACGAGCAGCGTCGGGTCGCCCGGGAACGAGCCGGGCTCGCGCGCTTCGATCAGGAGCTCGCCGTCGGGCAGGCTCTCGAGCAGGAACGTGCCGTCGTCCGCCGACCGCGTTTCGCGGTGCCACAGCCCGATTTGGTCGGGCTTCACCGCCGCCACGCGCCAGCCGCCGAGCGGCTTGCCCGCTTCGTCGACGAGGACGCCGCCGACGGAGTCGCCGCGCACCAGGACGGGATCCCAGCGCGTCGTCGTGCCCGCCGCGACGAGCAAGGTTGCGCGAGCGCCGCCGCGCTCGCGACCGCTCGCGCGCACGTCGACCGCGCCTGGCCGAAGCCCCTTCAGCACGAACGTCCCGTCGCTCGCGGTGCGCGTTCCCGCTGCCGTGAAGCCCGCGTACTCGCCCGCGAGGACGTCCACGTCGCTGACGGGCGCTCCTTCGTCGTCGCGCACGGTGCCCGCGACGATCGCCTCGGCCCCGAGAGCCACGGCGACGACTTCGGTGCGGCCGGCCTCGATCGCCAGCGACTCGGTGTGCGGTGCGGCGCCGGCGTGCACGATCGCGAGCGCGGCGTGCCCGGGGCTCACGCCGCGCACGACGAAGCGGCCCGCCGCGTCCGCGAGCACGCGGCGCGGGGGCGGCGCGGCGAGCGTGCGGCCGTCGGGGTCGACCAGGCTCTGGTGCCCGTAGGACACCTGGATCCGGGCGCCGGCCGCGGGAGCGCCCGTCGGGTCGAGCACCGTCCCCTCGAGCGCGCCGCCCGGGCCGCGCAGGCGCAGCTCGAGCTCGATCGTCTCGCCGACGAGCGTCGGCACGTCGTACGCGCCCGACGGCGCGTGCCCCGGCGCGTGCGCGGCGAGGTAGCGGCCTCTTTCGACGTCGCGCAGCCGGAAGCGCCCGCTCGCGTCGGTGCCCGCGACCACGTGGCCGTCCGTCGTGTTACCGAAGCCCGACAGCCAGACCTCCGCGCCCGCGACGACGTCGCCTCGCTCGTCGACGACGAGGCCGTCGATCGTCGTTCCGACCGGGATCGAGAGCCGCGCGACGTGCTCCTCGGCCGCGACGAGCTGAGCGGAGCACCCGCCGCCCCCGTGCCGGCCCACGGACGTGCGGCCGGGGTGCAGGTCGTCGAAGCGCGCGCGGCCGCTCGCATCCGTGAAAGCGTGGCGCTCCGAGTCGTACGGGTCGGGAGCCTCCCACGACAGCGTCCGCACGCGCTGGCCCTCCGCGGGCGTCCCGTCGGCCCAGATCGCTTCGACGACGAGCGACGCGCGATCCGAGCGAGCTGCGCCGGGCACGGGCGAAGGCTCCGTCGCGACCGGCTCGCGTGCCGCGTCGGCCGCGACCTCCTCGCGCGCCGGCTCTTCGACGTCCGCGCTCGCCGCGACGAGCT
>CAZGTQ010000320.1:0-2865 GCA_964528575.1 uncultured Planctomycetaceae bacterium
GCGAAGCTCGCGCTGCTCGTCGCGCTCGCGCACGGGCCGGAGCTCTTGCTGCTCGACGAACCGTTCTCCGGGCTCGACCCGGGCGTGCGCCGGCGCGTGCTCGCGGCGCTGTTCGGACACCTGCGCGACGACGGGCGCACCGTGCTGCTCGTCACGCACGCGCTCGACGACCTCGAGCGCGCGGCGGACCGCGTGGCGCTGCTCGCGGCCGGGCGCATCCGCGCGTGCGGGGAGACCGAGGAGCTGCGCGAGCGCTTCGCGCGCGTGCGCAGCCTGTCGGGCGGGTTCGAGGAGCTCGTCGCCGAGACCGGGGAGGCCGCGTGATGGGTGCGTTCGCGACGCTCGTGTGGAAGGAGTGGCGCGACGTGCGCGCCGTGACGCTCGTCGCCGCCGCGCTCGTGCCGGTCGCGGTCGGCGTGCTGGCGTGGGCGACGCGCGACTGGCGGAGCGGCGAGCTGCTCGCGCTCGCCGCGCTGCCCGCGCTCGCGGGGCTGTACTGGGTCGCGCTCGCGTCCGACGTCGTCGCGGGCGACGCGACGTCGGGCCGGCTCGCGACGCTCGCGGCACTGCCCGTGCGGCCGTGGAAGCTGTTCGGCGCGAAGCTCGCGTTCCTCGTCGGCGCGGGGCTCGCGTTCGCGCTGTGGGTGCTCGCGGTCGAGACGGCGGTCGTTACGGCGTTCGGCAGCGAGCACGCGCTCGCTTCGTTCGGCCGGGCGCTGCCGGACGCGCTCGTGCTCCTCGCGGTCTGCGCGGCCGTCGCGGCGGCGACCGCGTTCGTGTCGACCGTCGGGCCGGGCGGCGTCGCGGCGGTCGTGCTCGCGTGCATCGGGCTCGGGACCGGCGGCTGGCTGGCGTACGAGCGGGCGCGGGGATGGAGCTATCCGCTCGCATCGGACGAGGTCGCGTGCGGCGCGGGGCTCGTCGCGGTCGCGGCGCTCGCCGCGGCGTGGATCGCGTTCGCGCGCGGGCGCGTGCACCTCGTGCCGCGAGCGCGCGCGGCGTCGATCGGGCTCGGGACGCTCGCGGTGCTGCTCGGCGTGCCGGTGAGCGCGGCGGCGTGGCGCGCGAGCGAGTGGCTCGAGCTCGTCCCGGGCGACGAGCAGGCGTGGCTGCGCTGGATCGTGCCTTCGCCGAACGGACGCTGGCTCGCGCTCGTCGTGCACCACGAGGACGTGCACGACGTCGAGGCGCTCTGGCTCGTCGACGTCGAATCGGGCGAGGAGCACGTCCTCGGTGCCAACGGATGGGGCTACGGCGGTTGGACGCGTGACGGCCTCCTCCAGGCGATCGTGCGGAGTCGAAGCGGCGACGAGCTCGTCCGCGTCGATCCGCGGACGCGGGAGGTCGTCGCCCGACCGAGCGACGAGGACTTCTCGGCCGAGTCGTTGCGAGGCTCGTGCTGGGCGTGGGCGCGCGTGCGCTCCAGCCCGGGGGCCCAGCCGCCGCACCGGATCGAGCGCACCGACGGTGGGCGACCGATGGCGTTCGACGGGGAGCGCCCGTATCCGCAACGCCCGCCGGGCCTCGTGCTCCACCTGACTGCGGACGGCGGGCTCGATCTCGTCGACCTGGACACGGGTGAGCGTCGGACGCTGTTCGCCGACGCGCCGCGGCGGTCGTGGCTCGTCGACGCTCTGACGACGGACGCGCGCCTCGGGCTCTTCACGATCGACGGCGCACCCCGGCTCGTCGAAGTCGAGACCGGTGCGGTCGTCGCGGGGCCGTGGCCGGATCGCTGGGCGCTCTGGGCCGACCGCAGCGACCGCTTCCTCGGCCTGCACGGATCGACCGACGTCTTGATCTTCGACGTCGAGACGGGACGGGAGACGAGCTTCGCGCGGTGCCTGCGCTGGTGCGTGCTGCCCGACGGCCGCATCGTCGCGCTGCGCGACGACGGCCGGCTCGAGTTGCTCGGCGTGGACGGAGCGTTCCAGCGGCTCCTGCTCGCGACGCGCTGAGGCACGTCGCGACGGAGCGAACGGCCGTTCCGAGACTCTCCTCGTCCGTGACGTAAGCCCTTCGCTCGCGACGCCAAGAAGGAGAACAAGATGTACAAGCTCATCGGAACCGCGCTCGCCGCCGTCACGCTCACTCTCACCTCGTCCGCGCAGCTCTCGCGCGGGGACGTGATCTATCCGCAGCCCGATTCGCTCCAGGCCGGGCCGCGCCTGATCTCGCTCGCGACGGGCGGCACGCAGGCGCTCGCGCTCGACGCGACGATCGATCACACCGGCGAGCTCTACGTCCTGCTCGGTTCCGCGAGCGGGATCGGCAACGGGTCCCTGTTCGAGAACGTGCTCATCCCGCTCGTGCCGGACGAGTACACGACCGCGACGCTGCTCGGACAGACGCCGCACTTCGTGAACGGCGTCGGCTTCCTCGACGAGAACGGCCAGGCGTCGGCCGCGATCGAGGTCCCGCCGCTCGACGCGCCGCAGCTCGTCGGCGTCTCGCTGTACCACGCGTACGTGACGATCGCGCCCCGCGGTCCGCAATTGCGTTTCTCGAGCAACCCGGTGGGTCTCGAGTTCACGCTCTAGCCCGGGCCAGCCCGACGCTCGGAGACGAGCACCGCGGCCGCGCTCGTCCTGGACCGCGCGCGCCCGCTGCCACGCCGGCCGCTGCTGCCCGACGCGCGCGTCGACGGCACCCGTCGCTGATCTCGAGGCACTCCCCCTGCGCGGGGCCGTCGCGTACCCAGCCACCCAGGGGCGCGGCGGCCCCGCCTTTCGTTCGGGCTCCAGGCGTCGGGCGTCCTAGGCCGATAGGACGGTCCGACGCCATGCTGCACGTCGAGATCGACCCCCGCGCGCCGGAGCCGCCGAGCGAGCAGATCGCCGCTCGAGTGCGGTTCGCGATCGCCGC
>CAZGTQ010000321.1:0-15625 GCA_964528575.1 uncultured Planctomycetaceae bacterium
GTGCGGACGGAGCCGACGGAGCGACGGGTCCCGCTGGCGCCGCCGGAGCGACCGGACCCGCGGGAGCGGACGGCGCCGATGGCGCGACCGGGCCTGCCGGACCCACGGGTTCCGCGGGTGCGGACGGAGCGGACGGAGCGACGGGTCCCGCGGGCGCCGCCGGTGCGACCGGGCCCGCCGGCGCCGCTGGCGCGACGGGGCCCGCCGGCGCAACCGGCGCGACCGGCGCGACCGGTCCGTCCGGCGTCAGCGCTTGGACCGAGGAGGTGGGCGAGCTGTCGACGACGTCGAACGTGACGATCGATGCGGACCTGAGCGTCACCGGGATGAAGAACTTCCTCCACCCGCACCCGCTCGATCCGAGGCTCGCGATCCGCTATGTCTGCCTCGAAGGCGCCGAGTCGGGCACTTACACCCGCGGCTCCGCGCAGCTCGTCGGCGGCGTCGCCGTGATCGAGGTGCCCCAGGTCTTCCGCCTCGTCACCGAGACCGAAGGCCTCACGGTGCAAGTCACCGCGCGCGGCGCCGGTGCGCTGTGGGTCGAGACGCTCTCGCTCGATCGCATCGTCGTGCGCGGCACCGCCGACGTGCCGTTCGATTTCCTCGTCAACGGCGTGCGGCGCGGCTACGCCGGCCTGCCGGTGATCATCGAGAAGCCGGCGGGCATGCGCTGAGCGGGAAGCGTGCCGTCGCGTCGCGGAGCCCTCGCTCCGCGATGCGACGGCGTCCGGAGCGCCCGTCTCAGCGCTCTACACGCCGATGCTCAGGCCGAGGTACGGCCCCGACAGCTCGATGTCGGCGTCGACGTCGGCGCCGTCCTCGGTCTCGTAGTCGACGACCATCTGCCGAAAGCCGAGCAGGAGCACCGCCTCGACCGATCCCGCGTCGACGAGTCGATAGCCGACCGATAGGTCGAGGTCGTAGAACATGAGCTCGTCGCCGCTGAACGACACGTCGAGTCCGGACAGCATGCCGGCGAGCTCGAAACGGCCGAGCTGGCGCGCGGCGCGCACGCTCAGGAACGCGAACGGCAGGTCGTCGTCGTTCGACGCGCTCGCTCCCGAGCCGAGCTCCTGCGCCGTGAAGTCGTACTCGAGCAGCCCGACGCCGAAGCCGATGCCGAGGTCGAGGAGCGGGTCGGGCACGACGTCCCACACCGCGCGCGCGAAGTACAGGCCGAGGTCGAGCTCGGAGCGCACGGGGACGCCCGCCGTGATCGACCCTCCCGAGCCGAAGTCGAGCGTCGCGTCGGCGACGCCGTCGCCCGAGAAGCTCGCGTCGTAACCCTCGACCGACAGGAGGAACGGGTCCCAGTCGAAGTCGAAGCGCGGCTGGAACGCCGTCTCCTCCTCGTCGAGCCCGAGCGCCTCGGTCGTCGCGACCGCGCTCGCCCCGACGCCGGGCACGCTCGCCTGTGCAGCGAGGTCGCCGTCCAGCTCGAGCCGCGCGACGCGCAGGTAGCCCGTCGCCCGGGGCACCGAGCACGCGCTCAGGCACCCGACCACGACGAGGGCCGCGATCCGGCTCGACCATCCGCTCGATGCTGCGCTCGCCATGCCTGCCTCCCAGCCGGGTCCCGTTCTTATCGGCTCGAACCGCGCGGTTCCGCTCGGAGGACCAAACTTCGTTCCGGGCCCGCGGGAACTGGCTGGCTTCCGTGTTGGCGGCGGTGCGCTGCGGGCACCGAGCGCCTCGAGATCGGCGCCCGTTCGCCGTTCCGACCGCTCGCAGCCCCTTGGCACCGCGGGCGTTCGGTTCAAAGGGCTGCGCCGCGCGACGAACGACACGAGCGCGGTCGGTGGCCGCACCCGACCAACACGGAAGCGAGCCAGTTCATCACCGCAGCTCGAAGGACGTCGGCGGCATCTCGGCTTCGACGTCGGCCACGAGCGAGCCGGTCGCGACGAGGCCGGTGTCCGTGCGCGCATCGACGCGGTAGCTGCCGGGGAGGAGCGGGATCCCCCAGTGCGACTCGCCCAGCGCCTGGTCGGGCGACAGGCGCAGCGGCAGCGCGAGCCGGCCGGAGTCGTCCGTCACCCGCACGCGCAGCTCGAACCATGGCGCCGCGTCGTCGGGCGCCGTGAACGCGAACCGGCAGAACGCGGCCGGCGCGAGCTCGACCTCGACGTCCGTCGTCTGTCCGTCCGCGACCTGGACGGTGCGGGTGGGAGCGGCGAGCTCCGCGCCGTGGACGAGCAGCACGTACGTTCCGGGCGCGACGAGCTTCGAGCGCGCCTCGCCGTTCGCCGGCGGGAACGAGGCGACGTGGCGGCCGTGCTCGTCGTAGAGCCAGCAATGCACGCCCGCTCCGTCGGGGAAATCCGCTACGACGCGCACGTCGCCGCCCGCGGTGAGCTGGATCGTGCCGGCGTCGACGGTCGCGTCGGGCGCGAGCTCGAGCGGCTCGGCGACGCGCTCCGCGTAGCCGCGCGCGCTCGCCCGCAGCCGATACCTTCCCGGGCGCAGCGGCCCGATCTCGAAGCGACCGTCCGCGTCGACCTCGCCGTGGAGCCCGTCCTGCGCGTGCTCGGGCGCGGCGTAGACCTCGAGGTCCGAGAGCTCCTTTCCGCTCGCCGAGACGACGCGACCGACGATGCGCGCCGTCGCGTGCCGCTCGCGCGGGACGACGAGGCGCAGGTCGCGCGCGCCGCGCTCGAACGAGGGCACGAGCAGCGCCGGTCCGCCCGTCCACGGATCGGGCGTGCGCACCTCGAGCGCGAGCTCCCCGTCGGGCAGGTCGAGGATCAGGAACGCGCCGTTCGCGTCGGTCCTCGCCTCGCGCAGCCAGTGCCCCACGCGGCTGCGCTCGATCGCCGCGACGCGCCAATCCGCGAGCGCCTCGCCCTCGTCGTCGACGAGCACGCCCCCGACGCTCGCGCCGGCGACGAGCACCGCGTCCCAGCGTGTCTCGACGCCCGGCTCGAGCACGAGCGACGCCTCCACGTCGCCGCGATCGGTCGCGCTCGCGCGCACGTCCACCGCGCCGCCCGCGAGCCCGCCGAGCACGAACGTCCCGTCGCTCGCGCTGTGCGTCGACGACAACGGAGAGAGATACGAATCGCGCCACGGGTCCTTCACCCCGACCCACGCGTCGGGGACCGGCTCGCCGTCCCCGTCGCGCACCGTGCCGACGATGCGCGCCTCGGGCTGGAGCGCGACCGTGACGTGGGCGACGAGCCCCGCCTCGATCCGGATCCACTCGACGTGCGGAGCGGCTCCCGCGTGCCGCACGCGCAGCAACTGCCTGCCGGGCTCGATCCCGCGCAGCGCGAAGCCGCCGTCGTCGCGCGTGCGCGTCACGAGCTTCGGAGACGGCGACAGCCGCGTGCCGTCGACGTCGCGCTCGACCGCGTTGCGATTGGGGTCGTACAGCTCGACCTCCGCGTCGGCGGCCGGCGCTCCCGCCGGGTCGAGCACGAGCCCCTCGAGCGCGCCGCCCGCGCCGCGCAAGCGCAGCTCGATCGATACCGTCTCGCCGGCGAGCTCCGCCATCTCGTACGCGCGCGAGGGCGCATGGCCCGCCGCGCGCGCCGCGAGCCAGCGCGCGCCCCGCAGGTCGCGCAGCCGAAAGCGCCCGTCGCCGTCGGTGCGCGCGACGACGCGGCCGTTCCTCGCGTCGCTGCCCCGCGACAGCCACACGTCGGCCCCCGCGACCGGCACGCGCAGCTCGTCGACGACGGTGCCGTCGACGCTCGTCCCGACCTCGATCGCGACGCGCGCCGCATGCTCCTCGCCCGCGGTGAGCGCGAGCCGCAGACTGCCGCCGCTGTGCGTGGAGAGCGACGCGTCGCCCGGCGGGACCTCCTCGAAGCGACAGCGGCCGTCCGCGCCGGTCAGGCCCTCGCGGGCGTCGCGGCGCTTGCCCGGCCCCCACACGGTGACGTACACGACCTCGTGCGGCACCGGCGACTCGTCGGCCGCGTACACGACCTCGACGGCGAGCGCCGCGTGAGCGGAGCGCGCCGGCGCGGGCGTGCGCTCGGGCTCGAGCGCGGGCGCGGTGACCGTCGCGCGCTCGACCGCGACCGCCGCGTCGGGCGGAGCGACGAGCCGCGCGTCGTCCGCGCCGCTCCCTCTGCCGCCGGCGGCGCCGGGTGCGGCCGCATCGTCCGGCTCGCGCGCGTCACGCCCCACGAGGAACGCGATCAGCGCCAGCGCGACCGCGACCGCGAGCGCGCCTCCGACGACCGCGACACGCGCTGCGCGCTTCACCGGCGCAGCTCCAGCTCGACCGCCGGCGCGGACGCCGCCGATGCATCGACCTCGAACGCGGCGCTGCCCGCGAGCCCTCCGCTCGTCTCGGCCTCGACCGTATAGCGTCCGCTCTCGAGCACCTGCACGCCGACGCGGGCCGTGTCGCCCGTCCACGTCGGCGCGTACGCGGCACCGAAGACGAGCGCGCCGCTCGCGTCGCGCACGCGCACGACGAGCTCGTCCCCCGGCTTCGCGTCCGCGGGCAGCGCGATCCGGACGTCGCGCCGGTGGGCGCGCGCGAGGTCGATGACGATCTCGGTCGTGCCGCCCGCGACGACGGCGAGCGGGAGCGGCGCGGCCGCGAGCCGCTCGCCGGCCGCGACGAGCGTGTACGTCCCCGGCGCGATCGGCTCCGAGCGCGCGACGCCCCCGTCGACGCGCAGCCACGCGACCGTGCGCCCGCGCTCGTCGCGCAGCGTGCAGCGCACGCTCGGCTCCTCGCCGTCGGGCGCGCGCAGCGAAGCGCGCACGTGGCCCGCGCGCTCGAGCACGATCGCGCCGACGTCGTGCGTCGCGGTCTCCGCGAGCTCGAACGGCGCGGTGTCGTGCGGCGCGACGCCGTTCGCCCGCAGCTCGAGGTAGTACGCGCCCGGCCGCACCGGCCCGATCGCGATGCGGCCGTCGTCCGCCGGCTCGAACGACTCGCCGAGCCCGTCCGCGGCCCTGCGCAGCACGAGCTCGAGCCCCTCGAGCGGCGCGCCGCGCGGGTCGCTGACGCGCCCGACGACGCGCGCGGTGCGGCGGTTCTCGCGCGGCACGACCAGGCGCAGATCGCACTCGCCCCGCGCGAGATCGATCCGCAGCGCCGGCTCGGCGCTCCAGGCGTCCGGCTCGCGCACTTCGAGCGCGGCGGCGTTCTCCGGCAGGCTCTCGAGCAGGAAGCTCCCGTCCGCGTCGGTCTCCGCGCGCCGCAGCCACACACCGCCCGGATCGCTCTCGACGGCCGCGACGAGCCAACCGGCGAGCGGCGCGCCCGCGTGGTCGACCACCGTCCCGCCGGCGAGCGCACCGCGCGCGAGCACCGGGTCCCAGCGCGTCTCGACGCCCGGCGCGAGCACGAGGGTCGCGCGCGCTTCCCCGCGCTCGCGCGCGTCGACGTGCACGACGACCTCGCCCGATGCGAGCCCGCCGAGCCGGAACGAGCCGTCGGCGGCGGTCCGCGTCCGGACCTGTTCGAAATCGCCGTCCTCGTCGGACGCGACCGACGCGTTCGCGATCGGCGCGCCGCGCTCGTCGCGCGCCGTGCCGGCGACGACGGCCTCGGCGACGAGCGCGAGCGTCGCGCTCTCGGTTCGCCCCGCCTCGATCGGCACGCGCGACTCGTGCGGAGCCGCGCCCGCGCAGCGCACGGCGAGCGTCGCGTCGCCGGGCGCGAGCCCCGCGAACGCGAAGCGGCCGGCGGCGTCGGTGCGCGCAAAACGCGGCGGCGCGCCCTTGCGCAGGCGCCCGTCCGAGCCGACCGAGCGCCGCGGGTCCGCCGAATGCAGCACGACCTCCGCACTCTGCGCCGGTTCGCCCGCCGGTCCGAGCACGAGCCCTTCCAGCGCTCCGCCCGGGCCGCCGAGGCGCAGCTCGACCGCGACGGTCTCGCCGACCAGCTCGGGCACCTCGACCGCCGCCGACGGAGCGTGCCCCGCCGCGTGCGCCGCGAGATGGCGCGCGTCGCCGACGTCGCGCAACGCGAAGCGCCCGCTCGCGTCGGCGCGCGCGACGACGCCGCCGCTCGTCCAATTGCCGTAGTCGGAGAGCCAGACCTGCGCGCCCGCGACCGCGACGCCGTGCTCGTCGTGCACGGCTCCTTCGACGTGCGTGCCCGCCGGGAGGACGAAGAGCGCGACGGTCTCCGCGCCGGGATCGAGCTCGACGTTCGCGTTGCCGCCGCGGTCGCCGTAGAGCGAAGCGGAGCCCGGCGCCAGGTCGTCGAGCCGCAAGCGCCCGTCCGGCCCGCTCGTGCCCTCGCGGGTGGCGCGCAACGGATCGGGCGCGCCCCACGGGACGACCTCGACGCGCACGCCCTCGGCGCGCGCGCCGTCGGAGCCCCAGACGACCTCGACGACGAGCGCGGCGAGCTCCGCCGGGGCGGCGGCCGCCGGCTCGCTGGCGCCGTCCGCTTCGAACGCGACGCGCTCGGGCTCGCTCACGCGCACCGCGTCGAGCGCGGGCTCGAGCTCGTCCGCCGCAGCGACGAGGCGCGCGTCGTCGCGCGGCGCGGCGCCGCCCGGCGACTCGGCACGGACGGCGAGATCGGCTGGCGCGGGCGAGCTCCGCCACCAGACGAACGCCGCCACGCCCAGGGCGACGGCCAGGACGAGGAGAGCGGCGTCGAGGCGCAGGCTTGTGTTCATGTCGAGCGCGAGCGTTGCCGGGGCAGGGCGCGCACAATGTAGCGCGATGCGCGCCGTATCCCGTTTTCTCGTCGCCGTGGCGCTCGCCGTGGCGCTCGCCGTGGCCGCAGGCGGCGCTCTTGCGGCCCAGGACGCGGCGCCCGCGCCCGACGCCGAGAGCTTCGCGCGCGGCGTCGAGGACGCGCGGGCGGCGATGCGGGAGCGCGACTGGAAGACGGCGCGCGCGGCGCTGCTCGAGCTCGTCGCGCTGCACGGGCCCGAGCCGTACGTGCGCGCGCGGCGCTCCGACCTCGAGGAGGACCTCGTGCGCTGCGACTTCTGGATCGCGCACCCCGAGCCGGACCTCGACGCGCTGCTGTCGGGCGAGGTCGTTCTGTGGGACGCGCGCGCCGGCGAGATCGTCGTGCGCTACAGCGGCGAGCCGGAGAGTCTCGCCGACTTCGAGCGCAACCGGCCGGCGCGCGGCGCGCTCGCGCTCTTCGTGTCGCCGATCGAGTTCGACGGGCCGTACGCGCTCGAGTGGCTCGGCAGCGGCGCGCAGCTCGCGGGGCTCGAGACGATCGTCGCGATGGAGCCCGACGAGCACTACCACGCGCTCGTCGCCGGCTCGAGCCGCGCCTACGGGCACGCGCTGTCGTGGCGCAACGGCGACGACGTGACGCTGCTCGAGCTCGCCGAGGCCGAGCCGATCGCGGCCGACGCGCGGCTGCGCGTGCGGGTCGAGGTCGGGCGCAGGCGGCTCGTCGTGCAGTGCAACGGGCGCACCGTCCTGAGAGCGTCGAAACGCCGCACGCTGTTCGGCGGGTTCGCGTTCACGCGCGCGCACCCGCGGTTCGAGCGGCTCACGGTCTCGGGACGCGTCGACCGCGACTGGATCGACGCGCTCTACGACGAGGCGCTCGCCGAGGAGCGCGACCTGTTCGAGTGGGATCCGCGCGCGGTGCTGCCGGCGTGGCTCTACGACGCGCCGGCGCCGGACGACGAGCCCGAGCGGCTCGCCGAGGAGCTCGAGCGGCTGCTCTTCGCCAACCCCCAGGACCGCGCGCACTGGGCGCGGATCGAACAGTGGCGCGCCGAGGACGAGCACGCGCTCGCGATCGAGTACGTCGCGGGACTCGCGCCGGAGCGCGCGTCGCGGCCGTTCCGCGCGTACGCGCTCGCGATCCTGTGGACCGAGCGCGGCCGGCCGGTCGCGGCCTGGGAGCACGTCGAGCGGTTGAACGAGCTCCTGCCGGGGCTCTACCACGCCGAGTGCATGCGCGCGGCGGCGCTCGTCGCGCTCGGCCGGCGCGACGAGGCCGAAGCGCTCCTGCGGAGCCTCGTCGAACGGCACCCGTCCGCGGAGCTCGCGCACCAGCTCCTCGTGCAACTGCTCGTGCGCGCAGACCGACCGCTCGACGCGAAGGCCGCGCTCGAGGATGCGCTGCTCGCGTGCTCCCCCTCGAACCGTCTCGATGCGCTGCTCGAGCTCCTCGCGCGCGCGACGCGCGGCCCCGACTGGGAGCGCACGCACGAATGGGAGACCGAGCATTACCGCGTGCGTTCGGACGTCGACCGCACGACGTGCATCGTGACGGCGCGCGAGCTCGAGCACGCGCTCGCGGTCTTCGGCGAAACGTTCGGCGTCGTTCCCGAGGGCGACGCGACGAAGTTCGACGTCTACGTGTTCGCCGACCGCGACGACTACCTCGCGTACGCGGGGACGCCGTTCGAGACGGGCACGACGGGCACGGTCGGGATCTACGACGCCGTCGTCCGCCAGCTCCTGATCTGGAACCAGGTCGACGAGGAGCGCACCAAGAGCACGATCCGCCACGAGGGCTTCCACCAGTACCTCGACTCGTGGCTCGAGGACCCGCCCGTCTGGCTGAACGAGGGCCTCGCGGAGTACGTCGAGGCGAGCTTCGTCACCAAGCGCGACTTCGTCCCGGGCACGCTCCAGCACGAGCACGTCGCGCGCCTCGCGGACGGCCGCGCGCTCGAGCCGCTCTCCGACTTCCTGCACCTACCGCAGAAGGAGTTCATGCGCCGCGGCCTCGACGCCTACGCCCAGGCGTGGGCGTTCGTGCACTTCCTGCTGCACGCTCCCGGCCAGCGCCTGCGCTTCAACGAGACGCTCGCGCTCCTCGAGAGCGGCGCGACGAGCGAGGACGTCCTGCGGCGCCTGTTCGACCCCGCATCCGTCGAGCGCCTCGAGCGCGACTTCCGCATCTGGGTGCGCACGTTCGGCAAGTAGCGCTTGCTGGGCGTCGACCGCGACAACCGTGGGCGGCGAGCGTGCTCGAGAACGCCGTTCGGCTCGGCCTGCGGCTCGTCGAGGTGAACCCGTCCTACGCTGCTCCTTCCTCGATCTCTGCTCGTCGGTAACTCCGCTTCCGAGGCGGAGGACGACCCGCGTTCGCCGGAAAGAGCCCCTGGCGCGCCCCGGAAGGCCCCGCTCAGGTCGCGGGCACCGCGCGCCGATGGACTCTCCAGGCGCCATGATCGATTCGCTCGTCCGACGCGCGCTCCCGCTAGCGCTCTGTCTCGCCGCTGCCTGCGCGACGCCGCCGCGGGCCGGCCTGCCGAAGATCGAGCTGCCGCCGGGCGCGCTCGCGGCCGCGCGTACGGCCGAGCCCGAGCCCGAGAGCGCCGGGGACGCGCCGGGCGCGCACTGGTCCCTCGCCGATCCGGTCGCGCCGCGCTGGCCCGAGCCGTTCTGGACGGACGACGACGGGGAGGGCGATCCGTGGCGCGCGGACGCGGTCGACGAGATCGCGAGCTCGGACGGCTGGATCCACGTATTCAACCTGCACACGGGCGGGCGCTCGTTCGACGACGCCGCGCTCGGCGACATCGACGATCAGGTCGTCGCGGGCGTCGGCTGGGCGACGTACCACCCCGACCGGTTCTTCGGCTTCGAGGTATCCGCGTTCGGCTCGGCGTTCGACGACGAGGTCTTCCTCGACCTGTTCGACGACGAGGGCGAGCTCGACTCGACGACGGTCGAGATCGCCGCGGGGGTCCGCCACGTCTTCGGGTCGCGCGCGTCGCGCTTCCACCCGTACGTGGCCGTCGGAGGGTCCGTGCTCATCTTCGAGATCGACATCGACGAGGACCTCGACCTCGAGGAGGAGCAGGACGTGCTCTTCGGGCTCTACTTCCACTTCGGCGCGTCGTACCGGATCACCGAGCACCTGCTCCTCGGCCTCGACGCGCGCACGCTCGCGCCGGAGTCGGCCGAGATCGACGGGACGCGCTTCGACGCGGAGTACTCGCAGGTGACGGTCTTCCTCGGCGGATCGATCTGAGCCGAGCGAAATCCGCGAGAGCGCGTCACGATCGCCGTGGCGCGGCAAGGCTCTCGCGATGACGCCCCCTCCTGCACGACTCGACGCCGAGCTCCTGCTCGCCCAGACCGGCTGGGTGCGCGCGCTCGCCCGTGCGCTGGTGCGCGACCCGAGCCGCGCGGAGGACGTCGCGCAGGAAGCGCTGCTCGCGGCGGTCGCGCGCCCGCCGACCGAGGCGCGCACCGAGCTCCTGCTGCGCGCGTGGCTCGCGCGCGTCGTGCGCAACCTCGCGCGTTTCGCGGCGCGCGGCGAGGCGCGCCGGAGCGAGCGCGAGCGCGACGCAGCGCGCGCCGACCGTGCGCCGGCGGCGGACGAGATCGTCGCGCGCGCCGACGGCCACCGGCGCGTCGTCGAGGCGGTGATGGCGCTCGACGAGCCGCTGCGCACGGCGGTGCTGCTGCGGTATTTCGACGGGCTCGACCATCGAGCGATCGCCGCGCGCACGCGCACGACGCCGGCCGCGGCGCGCAAGCGCGTGTCGCGCGGCCTCGCCGAGCTGCGCGAGCGGCTCGACCGCGAGTCGCACGGCGACCGCGCGAGCTGGATGAGCGCGCTCGCACCGCTCGCGGCATTGCCGACCGGAGGGACGATCATGGGCATCAAGACGCTGGCGGGAGCGAGCGCGGCGCTGGTCGCGCTCGCGGCCATCGGGCTGTGGGCGACGCGGGAACCGAGCGCGAGCCTCACAGCCGCGGACGACGTGCGGACGAGCGACGCGCTGCTCGTCGCGCCCATCGCGGACGACGGGGAGACGGAGCGCGAGGCGGCGCGGGCAGCTTCTGAGCGCGAGCCGGTCGTCGCGACCGAGCCCCCGCACGCCCCAGCGCCGGCGCCGGGGCGAGGAACGCTCGTCGTCGAGGTCACGTGGTCCGACGGAACGCCAGCCGCGGGCGTCGTCGTTCGCGTCTTCGCCTGGGGCGCGCCGGACCCGTTCCACGGCGCGCGCTTCCTCGCGAGCGATCGCAACGGGCGAGCTCGGCTCGACGACGTGCACCCGGGCCACGTGGTCGTCTACGCCGACCGCGGCGGTTCCGTCAGCGCCGAGCTCGCGGCGGGCGAGGAGCGCGTCATGCGGCTCGCGATTCCCCTCGGGACGACGGTCGAAGGCCGGGTCGTCGACGAGCACGGCATCGCCGTCGCGCGTGCAGAGGTCTGGACCCTGTACTCCGGCATCGAGGCGGAGGAGCTCGCCGCCGCGCTCACCGACGCCGCCGGCCGCTTCCGGCTGCGCGACCTCGCGCCGCATCGGTCGCTCGCCGCGAGCGCGCCCCGCCACGCGCCGTCGGGCCGGTACGAGGTCCCCGCGCAGCCCGGCGGCACCGTCGAGATGGAGCTGCGCCTGCGCGGCGCGGGCGGCGCGGTGCGAGGTCGCGTGCTCGACCCGATGGGCGCCCCCGCTGCCGGCGCGCGGATCCAGCTCGATTCGCGCGACCGCCGGCTCCTCGTCGACGCCGACGGCCGGGCGCTCCGCCAACCGCCGATGCGCCGCGCGCGCGCGGACGCGGACGGGCAGTTCGCGGTCGAGGGTCTCCAGACGGGGCGGATGACTCTCGCCGTGGTGCACGACCAGGCCGCTACCCACACCGAGACGGTCGCGGTCGAGGCATGGAGCACGACCCGCGTCGAGGTGATGCTGGAGCTCGACGCTGTAGTCGAAGGCACGTTGCGCGACGAGGCGGGCTCGCCGGTCGAGGACGCGTTCGTCGGCGTGGGCTCGACGGCTCGGACGCTCACGGCGAGCGACGGCTTCTTCCGCCTGACGCGGCTGCCGGCCGGCACGGCGGACGTGCGCGTCGACGCCGACGAGCGAGGCGGAGCGCGCGCGACGCTCATGCTGGAGACGGGAGCGACGACCCGTTGGGATCCAGTGCTCGTGCGCGGCGATTCCGTCGGCGGCGTCCTCGTCGACGAGGCCGGCGGGCCGCTCGCCGGCTGGCGCGTCGCGGCGGTGAAGCCCGACCACATCGGGCTGTGGCACCGCGAGACCCGTTCGGCGGACGACGGCACGTTCCTGCTCGAGAGCCTGCCCGACGGCGAGCTCCTGATCGAGGTGCGCGAGCCGGCAGCCTTCCCGGGCGACCCGACGGTGCTCGCGGAGCTCGAGCGCGGGCGGCGCGACGTGCGCATCGTCGCCCCGCACGACGCGCTGCTCTCGGCGCGCGTCGCAGGACGCTTCGTTGGCCCAGAGGGGGGTCCTCTCGAACGGCTGGAGATCTGGCTCGTCTCGCAGCTCACCCGACAAGGGACGCTCCTCCCGCACGACGAGGCGGGAGCGTTCGCCGCCGGCCCGCTGCGGCCGGCGAGCTACACGATCACGGCGCAAGTCGACGGCATGGTCCGGTACGAGAGCGACGTGTTCGAGCTCGCGCCGGACGAGACGCTCGATCTCGGCGTTGTCGTGCTCCAGCCGGGCGGCTTCGTGCGCGCGACGATCAGGTTGCCGGAGGGGCGCGCCGGCGAGCACGTCTCTTGCACTGTCATCGACGAGAGCGGCCGCACCGAACCGTTGATCAAGGGCGCCGACGGCTCCGCGCAGTCGCGGCCGCTGCTCCCGGGCACGTACACGATCTTCGCCGGCACGACGAGCCTGGGCGCAGAGCCGCGGACGCTCGAGGTGGCGGCGCGCGAGACGACGCACGTCGAGCTCGAGCTCGTCCCCGCCGCGACGCACGTGCTCACGTTCGAGCTGCCCGAGGGTTCCGCCGAGCGGCTCGACATGCGCGTCGAGGTCCGCGACGCGGCGGGCGCGCTCGCCTGGGCGGACGCCAGGGGGCCGCAGCCCCGCGACGGCGACGCGAGCTTCTGGGCCCACGGACTGCACGCGGGCACGTACAGCGTGCACGGCGAGAGCGACCAGGGCCTCTCCGCGACCGGCACGTTCACGATCGACGACGTCGCGGCGCCGCGCGGCGAATCGCGCTTCGTGCTGCGCTAGCCGAATCGCGCGCGCGAACGGCGATTCCAGGGTGTGTAGGAGGAAACGCTTCGCTCTACTGTGACGAAGCGCGCCTCGGTACGCTGGCTCGTGTCCGAAGACCGACACGTCCACCTGGAGGTGAGGCCGTTCCATGAGTCGCATCGACGCTGCGTTGTCGCAAGCGAATCTGCAAATCACAAGCTGCCCGTTGTGCGCACGCTTCGTGGTGTTCACACGCCTGCTCCTGGCCAGCGGGTTCGTGATGCCGGGCTTGGTCAAGCTCTTTGGGCACCGGTTCACGATCCTCTCCACGGATACGCCAGTGGGAGCCTTCTTCGAAGCGCTCTATCAAACGGGAGCGTATTGGCGCTTCCTCGGGTTGATGCAGATTCTGGCGGCGGTACTCGTGCTGATACCGCGGTTCGCCCTGGCGGGGGCCGGCCTGTTCTTCGGCATCGCGCTGAACATCGTCGTCTTGACGAGTGCAATTGGCTTTGCGGGGACCCAGTTCGTGGCCCTGCTCATGCTCGCTGCGACCATGCTGCTGCTCTTTTGGGACTATCCGGTCCTGAGGCCCGTGTTGGGCATGGCTTCGTCGGCCGCGCCGCCGCGCCTGACACCGACGCGTCTGACCAGGTTCGAATGGACAGGGGCCATCCTCGCCACGACCATCGCTTGGTTCTCGACCCTCGTCTCGGTCGGACTCCTGGGGATCCGGCCGATCCCCTCGTTGGCGATCGGGGCAGCCTCGGCTTGTTTCGGCGGGGTGCTCTTGTTCGGGCCAGTCTTGCGGGAACGATGGTGGCCCAAGACGTTCGTCCACTGAATCGCGGGGATGTGCTGTCCACCTCCCTGAAATTCATGACAAGTCTCAGCCTAGAGGAGGGTGGAGAAACCGCTGTCTTCCGAATGCCCCTCAGCGGGCACGCCGACCCGACGTGCGCCCGACGAGTCGTGGTGGGTGACTGAACCGTTCTTGCGGTCCTGTTCGCGGTCTGTGTCGAGGCAAGCAGAGGATCAACGTCCGCTCAATTGGGGAGCCGGACGGACGAGATCCAGAGAGCGTGGTGAGCGCGTCCCGTGGGAAGCACTCGCCGCGTGTCCGGCCCGTCTACTCGAACGCGAGCTCGTGCTCGGGCGGTGGCCTGGCCGGGGCGAGCGGGATGGGTCCAGGGGAAGGCCCAGGTGCGCCAGGATGGCGTGGATGGCGTTCGGTCGGGTGAACCCTGCGAGCGTGAGGAGCTCTGCGAGGCCCGCGTCGGGCGGCGCGGCGGCGATGTGAGAAGCCCCGGTAATCCGGAGTGGCGACGACCACGTGGACACACGTGACATCACGCGATCCCGTCGGCGCACACGGCAGACGTGTCGGTAGAGTGGCCTGTCGCGCCGAGGCAGCGCCGCGGCCAGCGACGAGAGGAAGTGCCGATGAAGGTCGTGATCCCGAAGCCGGAGGCCGTTGCGTTCGCCGCACGCATGAAGGCGGCGGAGTACCGCGAGCAGGAGCGCGGCTACAAGGACGCGGTCCACAGGGTCATCTCGGCCCTGCTCTCACCAGCAAACATGGCCCGCGAGGACTTCCCATCGCTCATCGCGGGGGTGTTCAAGGAGACGATCCCGGACCTCGACGCTCTGGGTATCCCGAAGCCCGAGCAGGACCGCATTCGCTCCGGCGTCGCCAGTCTCAGCAACAAGGTACGCGGCGCGATGGCGAACCTCGCGGGGGGCAAGTGGGGCCTCGCGCAGTTCGCGTGGATGCCGCGCGCGATCGAGTTCGGGCTGGGCGAGGACTTCGCGCTGGCTTTTCGGGAGCTGGTCGACGATGCCGTGCCGCTGGCTCAGCGTGTCGAGACCTTCCGGGACCGCTGCGACGCGATCTCGACGGATTTGGAGAAGCGGGGCGGCTTCCTTCCGAACTGGCGTCACTTCCGCGTGTCGATGTCGTTCGTGGCTGTCGTGCTCGCAGGCTTCGACCCGACGAAGTACACGTTCTATGCGAAGGGCGCGCTCCGTTACGGGTACGAGCGATACGCGCCGGACACTCCGTGGCCCAAGGGCACGATGGGCGACGTCTACGCGGGAGTCTGCGAGTTCATCCAGGCCATCGCCGCGGAACTGAAGAGGCAGGGCGTGCCCGTGCGAGATCTCATCGACGCCCAAAGTTTCATCTGGCTCAGCTACGGCGACTCGCAAGTGGTGCCGGACTCCGCCGAGCCCGAGCGTGAGACGAAGGAGCTGACGAGCCAACCCGCCGAGAAGATCGATGCGGCAACCGTCGCCCAGGACCTCTCGAACGCGGTGATGTGGCCACTGTCGCGCGCCGAACGACTGGTAGGCCTCGTCCAGAGGTCCCGCCAGCTCCTCTTTCAGGGACCACCGGGCACGGGCAAGACGTTTGTCGCAGAGACGCTCGCCCGCCTCATGTCTGGCGACGACGAAGGTCGCGTTGAGGTCGTTCAGTTCCACCCCTCGTACGCCTACGAGGACTTCGTCGAGGGCATTCGCCCGGCAGTGAACAAGGGCGAGCTCGCGTACGAAGTTCGCGCCGGAGTGTTCCTGAAGCTCGCGCAGGCGGCAAGGGACGCTCCGGACAGCCTCTTCTTCCTGGTCCTCGACGAGATCAATCGCGCCAACCTCCCCCGCGTGTTCGGCGAGCTCCTCTATGCGCTCGAGTACCGGGGTCCCAAACATCCCATCCGGCTGCCGTACTCCCAGGCCGAGATGCACGTCCCGAAGAACCTGGTGCTGATCGCGACGATGAACAGCGCTGATCGCTCGATCGC
>CAZGTQ010000322.1:0-2784 GCA_964528575.1 uncultured Planctomycetaceae bacterium
GGCCGCGCGGGCCTCGAGCCCGACGAGGAGCGCGCGCTCGCCGAGCGGATCGGCGCCGCGCGCGCCGCCGGGCGGCCGGTCACGGTCCTGTGGCTCGGCTCGCCGCAGGTCCTCGGGACCGGCCCCTGGGCCGGGCCGGACGTGGCCCGGCTCATCGCGTTCGCGCCCACGCCGCCCCTGATCGCGGCCGCGGCGGCGGTCCTGGCGGGCGAGCGGCGCGCCGGCGGTAGCCTGCCGGTACGGCGCGGGTAGGGCTGGTCCGTTCCGAAGCGAGCGCGCGCAGGCGCGCGAGGCCCCCCAGCAGCTCGAGAGCCCGCAGCTTGAAAGCTCACCGGCCCTCGCTATCATCCGCAACCCTCGCTCCGAAACGGCTTTGGCGCGACCGGGCGCTCCCGACGCTCCGTCCCTCGGACGGCGTCGAACGGCGGCTGGTAGGCGGGCCTGCTCCGTGCAGCTCCGCCGCGTCGGAGAGAACCGCCGTCCGCTCCTCCGTCCCCACCGCAACGGTCCATCCCCGATCTCCGTTCGGCCGCCACATCCCGAGGATGTCTCCGTCATGACCGGATCCCCCCGGCTGTCCACCCTCCTCTGCTCCGCCCTGCTGTGCTTGGCGCCCGCCGCGCTCGCGGCCCAAGACGTCAAGCAGATCTTCGACGAAGGTGTGGCGCTCATGCGCCGCGGCCGCGACGAGGAGGCGCTGCAGAAGTTCCAGCAGGTCCTCGCCGCCGACCCGAGCCACGAGGAGGCGTACGAGCTCTGGAAGTCGACCGACGCCCAGGTCTGGACGCAGCTCATGGCCAAGGAGGGTCAGTACCTACTGATCTCCCAGCGGATCATGAGCCTCGGCAAGATCGGACGCCGGGAGCTCGGCCGCGACACGGCGGCGATCCGCGCTCACCTCAACACGATCGTGAAGGGCAACTCGATCGAGCGGAGCCGCGCGGTCCTCACGCTGTCGGCCGAGCACGGCGAGTTCGCGGTGCCGGAGATGCTGCGCGGCCTCGCCGACCGGAGCGACGAGGACAAGCGCGTGCTCTACATGCAGGCGTTGACGAACATGTCGCAGGACGTCGTGCAGCCGCTCAACGAGGCGCTGCGCTCGTCCGACGAGTTCCTGCGCCGCAACGTCGCGCTGACGCTCGGCTACATCGGCGACCCGCGCGCCGCGGGCATGCTCGCGTGGGCGGCGCAGACCGATCCCGACCTCGGAGTCCAGTCGGCCGCGCGCCAGGCGCTCGAGCGCGTGGGCATGCGCGCCGAAGCGCTCTCGCACTTCCTCGCGCTCGGCGAGGCGTACCGGCGGCGCGACCTGAACGTGCTGAGCCCGGCGATGTACAGCGACGTCGTCTGGAGCTGGAGCGACGGCGGCCTGGTCGCGACCGAGGTGCCGCGCGCGCTCTACGCCGAGGAGATGGCGAAGAAGAACTTCTACAACGCGCTCGAGGCCGATCCGGGCTCGCTCGAGGCGCTGTCCGGGCTCGCCCGCGCGTACGCGAGCCAGGTCGCGGAGCTCGAGCAGCTCGAGGCGGCCGGCGCCGAGGTGGCCGACCTGCTCGAGCAGGCGCGCCGCGGGCTGTTGTCGATCGAGGTCGCGGGCGCCGATGCGCTCGAGGCGGCCCTAGGCCGCGCGCTCGACGTGAACGACGACGCCGCGGCGATCGGCCTGGCGCGGGTGCTCGGCAACAGCGCGACGAGCGCGTCGCCGGGGCTCGTGCGTGCGCTCGAGGTCGGCGGCTCGAACTTGCGGGCCGAGGCCGCGGTCGCGCTCGGCACGATCGCGTGGCGCACCAGCGGCAGCGCGGACCCGGCGGTCGTCGAGGCGCTCGCCGAGGCGACCGGCCGGACGATCGTTCGCATCGGCGCCGTCGTCGGCTCGGGCGGGGACGCGCTCGCCGCCGCGATGCGCAACGCCGGCATGCTGGTCAACACCTGGGACCGTGGGACCCGCGCGATCGCGAGCATGCGCCGCATCCCGGGCCTCGACGTGCTGCTCGTCGCCGCCGAGCTCCCGGACCTGACCGCGCACCAAGTCGTCACCGACGCGCAGGCGGATCCGAAGTACGCGGGCACTCCGATCCTGATCTTCTCGAGCGACACCGAGGCGGCCGAAGAGCTGTGGGGCGAGCGCGTCGCCGGCGTGATCGCGGCCGACGGCAGCGATCTCTCGGCGCTCGACGAGGTGCTCGCGGGCGCCCTCTCGGGCGACCGCGCGGAGGCCGACCGCCTCGCGCAGGAGTCCGCGCACGTGCTCGAGTACCTCGCGCGCGCCGGCAACACCGACGTCAGCTCGGCGGCGGACGATCTCGCGAGCGCGCTGACGGCGAAGGACCCGCGCCCCGACGCGGTCATCGTGCCGGCGATCGGAGCGCTCGGCGCGATCGGGACCCTGAACCAGCACCAGGCGCTGCTCGGCGTCGTCACCGACGACAGCCGCTCGACCGAGGCGCGCGCGGCGGCCGCCGACGCGCTCGCCGAGATCTTCAGCCGCAACAAGCAGATCGGGAGCGACGTGATCGAGGCGCTGAACGGCGTGATGACGTCCGAAGCCGACCTGCCGGTCCGTCAGGCCGCGGCGCGCGCTCTCGGCCGCCTCGACCTGGCGCCCGACGTGCGCGCAGGTCTCTTGCGCACCGTGCGCGTCGACATCGGCGCGAGCGCGGACGCGTAGAGCCCGCACGGGCCGGAGCCGCAAGAACCGCGGGCCAGAGTAGCTCAACGGCAGAGCACTGCTTTCGTAAAGCAGGGGTTGCGGGTTCGAATCCCGCCTCTGGCTCCACCCTCCAA
>CAZGTQ010000323.1:0-1676 GCA_964528575.1 uncultured Planctomycetaceae bacterium
AGCTCGCGCCCGCAGGCCACGCAGTCCGACGCGTTCGTGAAGAGGACGAGCATCCGCCCGCGCGTACGCAGGCCGAGCTCGCGGACGAAGCGGCGCGTGTACTCGAGGAACGCTTCCTTCTGGCGACTCTGGAAGGCCGGAGCATCGCGCGGGACCGCGACCAGGACGCGCGCGTAGTCGAAGGGTGCCGGCGCGTGGAAGGTTCGAAACGGCGTGGGCTCGCGCAACTCGTCGGCGGCGGGATGGGCGGCGCGCTGGAGCCCGAGGTAGGCCGCCGAGGTCTCGAAGCCGCCACCGAGGTAGGTCGTGGCGGAGATGCAGACGCCCGCGCGGAGCTCGGGGAAGTAGTAGCGCCCGAGATACTCGTGCGGCAGGAGCACGCGCGCCGCCAAGGCGTCGCGGCCGCGCGCATCCGACTCGACGTCGTAGAAGGTCTCCGGTCGAAAGGCAGGGCCGTTCGCGTCGCGCGGGAGCCAGGCCGTGATCCCGAGCAGGGATTCCTCCAGGTCGGCGCGCGCCAGGTCGAGCGCTCGCCGCAACCGCGGCTTGCCGCGCACGGCCACGCCTTCGAGGTGCTCCGACAGGGCCGCGAGCTCGACCGTGAGCTCGTTCCAGGCGGTTGCGAGGAGCGCATGGGCCTCGAGCAGATCCTCCCCGCGCTCCGAAGACGCGTACTCCCGAAAGAGCGAGTGGAGATCCTTCTCCTCGCGTTCCGACGCGACCGAGGCGCGCCAGGCTTTGAACGCCAGGACGGCCTGCTCGAGGTGCCCGAGCGCGTCCAAGGAGGCTCCTTGGAGCTCGCAGCAGCGCTCCGCGCACGCGTGCGCCTCGCTCCCCGTCAGAGTGGCCGATCGCACGCGCTCGAGCGGGCGTTTCGGATCTCGATTCGGGTCGAGGAGGCCGTGGAGGAGCTCGCGCGCCCGCGCGATCGGCAGGACGTGGCTCCAGGCCGCGTGCGCCTGGTCGTGCAGGTGCTCGCACTCGTCGAAGATCGCGTACCGGAAGAAGTTCTGCCGCGAGAGGGCGAGGGCGTGATTGGTGATGACCACGTGCGAGCGTTCCGCGCGCCGCCGCGCCGCCTCGGCGGCGCAGGTCGAGCGATCGCGCCTCTCGCGACAACAGCCGGACTCCGCTCGCACGCGCCGCAGGAGTCGCGTGAGCTCGCGCTCGCACTCGCGCGCGTCCTCGAAGTGGAGCTCCGAGCGCCGCGGCAGGCGATCGAGGTCGCCGACCGCATCCGTGAGGGCGAACAGCGCGGCCCGCGTCCAAGCGTACGCGCTCACGCCCTGGTCGAGGTCGCCGGGCGCCAAGAGCTCGAGCGCGCGCCAGCACAGGTAGTTCTGGCGTCCCTTGAGGACGGCGATGCGCGGCGGGTAGGGGAAGCCGCTCCTGCGCAGGAGCTCGAGCACGAGCGGAACCTCGCGGTCCATCGCCTGCTCCTGCAGGGCGCGCGTGAAGGTCGCGACGCACAATCGCGCGCCGTTGCGGGCCGCCCACATCGCCGCGGGAACGAGGTACGCGAGCGTCTTGCCCGTCCCCGTGGGGGCGTGCACCAGGAGCAACTCCCCCGAGCCGAGGCTCTTCGCCACCGACTTGGCGACCTCGTGCTGGCCGCGCCGATAGGTGCCCCCGCCGAACAGGCGCGGGAGGTGATGCTCGAAGGCCTCGTCCAGCCG
>CAZGTQ010000324.1:0-2830 GCA_964528575.1 uncultured Planctomycetaceae bacterium
GCACCTGCCGCGGCCGGGCGACCACGAGACGCTGTTGGCATTCCTCGCGGACGCGGACGCGCACGTGACGCTCGAGGCGCCCGACCACGAGCTCTTCGCCGCGTTCGACCCGAACTGCGTGTGGACGCGCCCCGACGGCACTGCGTGGGTGTACGTCGCGCTGCGCTCGCCGCGCGAGGAGCTCCGCTCCGGCGTCCGCTACCGCGCCGTGCCCCGCAACGAGCGCGACGCGTACGCGTGGGCCGTGCCGCAGGAGCCATTGCCGGAGCGGGACTGACCCGCTGACGCGCGGTGCATCAGTCGATGACGTAGTCGTCCGTTGCCCCGAGGCTGCGCGCGATCGACGCGCCGCGGAGAACGACTTCGGTCTCCTCGGCGTCGGCCAGCGCGCTGACGGTGACGACTGCGTCGACGCGGAACACGTCGAACTCCGAGCTGCTCGGCACGATGACCGAGTGCAGGTCGTACACCCCGTCCTCGACGGAGGTGTCCGCCAGCTCCACCAGCGGCGCCTGACCGTTCATCGGTACGAGGACGAGACGAGCATGCGTCGGCGTCGAGCCAGCGAACGGTCTCTCGGACTCGGGGAACCACGTGAAGTCGAAGCGGGACGCGCCCGCGTCGTCCTCGATGGCGTAGCTGCCGCGGATGCGGGTGGGCCACCACGACGAGTAGGTCGGCAACGACACCTCGACGTCCTCTCGCGCCACCGCCGTGTGGTACCAGCTCACCCACTCGTCCGTCCCCGTCGGGCGCACGTCGATGCGCACGCACACCTCGGTGCCGAGCGCAACGGTGCCGAGGTCGAGCGCCTCGGAGAGCGGGAGGCTCTTCGACGTGATCGTGCCGGTCTGCAGGTTGCGGTCATTCGTCGTCCCGGCGCTCACCCGGACGTCATGGAGCCCGCTCAGGCCGGCCGGCTCGAGGACGAGCTCCATCTCGACGTCCACCGTGGTCGGGCTCGCGCTCACGAAGGAGAAGAACGTCCCGTCCAAATCGGTGCTCGCCGACGACTCCAACCTCGGAACGGGATACGCGCCCATCGGCGGCTTTCGGCTGAAGCCGGCTTGGAGCGGCATGGAATGGGCCGCGGGAGCGAACTCTCCCGCCACGAGCGCCGCGGTGCTCGCGCACGTCCAGTAGCGTCTGCGGCCGTCCAGGAGCACCTCCTCCATGACGGCCTTGAACCAGACCGCCTGACCCGACTCGACGATCGCGTTGGGCGCGTCGATCAGGTCGGGAACGACGACCGACGGCAGATGAGTCAGGTTTTGAACGAGATAGGCGTCGTCGACGTGCGGCGACGCCGGGAGCCCGCCGACCTGCCGCCAGATCCAGATCTTGCTCACGTGGTACGTCGCGCCGGTGGACGAGTGCACCTGGTATTCGCCATGGTCGACGACGAAATCGCCCGCACCGTCGACGGTGAAACCGATCTCCGGCCCAAGGAGGCCAGTGTCGTCGCCTACCTGAGGTTGGACGGCCATGGATTCTGCGGGACCTTTTGCACCCGGCGACGTCTCCGCAGTCCCGAGCGCGTGCGCGACGAAGCGCGAACGAGTCACACAGGGAGCGTGAAACGGACGGACGAGCGGCGCGTGCACGGCAAACACGGGCCACGCCGCGACGAAGGCGAGTGCGAGCATGACGATGTCCCTCTCTCTTCGCAGGAGCTGGCACGGCAGCCCCCGCAGTGCGAACCGGAACGCCGCGCTCCTCCTCGTGCGAGCACGGCGCTCACCTCCTCGATCCCCGGGCGACGCTACTGGTCTCGAAGGAGGACGTCAAGCGGATGCCGCACCCGCTTCAGCCGCCACGAGCTCGTCGAGCGTGATCTCGGGATAGCGCTCTGCCACCTGCCGCGGCGGGGCGACCACGAGACGCTGTTGGCATTCCTCGCGGACGCGGACGCGCACGTGACGCTCGAGCCGCCCGACCACGAGCTCTTCGCCGCGTTCGACCCGAACTGCATGTGGACGCGGGACCCGCCTACGGGACGTACACGAGCGCGTCGTCGAACACCTGCGACGGGAGGGAGCCGCCCGCGACGAGGAACGTCCCGTCGAACAGGCGCGTCATCGTGTGGTTGCACATCGAGCGCGCGGGCTGGCCGGGGAGCGCCGCGTTCGTGCCGATCGGAGCGCGCGGGTCGTAGCTCGTGCCGTCGTGGTGCCCCATCTGCGTCGTCGCCGGCTGCGGGAAATGCTTGCGTCCGCCCGACACGAAGACTCCGCCGGAGTCCGACGCCGCCTGCGCGTGGAGATCGGCCCTCTCGGCAAGGTCCTCTTCGAAGGACCACGTCGCGCCGTTCCACACCCGGACGGAGTTGTCCGGGAAGGTGGCGAACGCCCCGCCGGACAGGAGCACGCTCCCCGTCGGGAGGAGCGTCGCGGCGTGGAACGCCGTTCCTGGTGACGGCATGTCCAGCGCGGGGACGAACACGTCGAGGAGCGGGTCGTACAGGTCACACTTGTTCGTCCAGGCCGGCCGCAGGGTCCCCCCGATGAAAGGTACGAAGCCCCAGTGGCCGCCGGTGACCAGAACGCGGCCGTCCGGCAGGAGCGTCTGCGTGTGCCCGACGCGCGTGATGCTCATGGGCGTCGAGGTCGGCGTCCACGTGTTCGTGGCGGGGTCGTAGACCTCGGCCGTGTCGTGCATCGGGCCGAACGCGTAGTGCGCCGAGCCGCCGCCCGTCGCGAGCACACGGCCGTCCTGCAGCATCGTGAGGCCGTGCGCCATGCGCGGCGAGCCCATCGGAGCGGCCGGCGCGAACGCATTCGTCGCGGGGTCGTAGATCTCGCACGAGGCGAGCGCGACGAGATCCGGACCG
>CAZGTQ010000325.1:0-6825 GCA_964528575.1 uncultured Planctomycetaceae bacterium
GCAGCGCCGCCCGCGCGCGCAACCGTCGCGGGCGCGGGACCCGGCGCGAGCGGGGCGAACGGCGCGAACGGGGCGAGCGCGCCGGCCGCGCCGGCCGCGCCGCCGGAGCCCGCGCCGCTGCCGCGCATCGAGGTCGACCGACTCGCGTGGACCGACAACGAATTCACGTTCCTCGACGCGACGGTCGAGCCGCCGAAGTCGATCGCGATCGACGACGTCGGCTTCGAGCTGACCGACCTCGCGCTCGGCGGCGCGGCGGGCGCGGCGTCGCCCGAGCCCGCGCGGCTACGCGCGTGGCTCGCGTGGCCTGAGCTCGCGCGCGAGCTCGAGATCGCCGGCACGGTCGCGACGCGGCCCGATCCGCTCGCCGTCGACGTCGAGCTCGACGCGCGCGGCGCAGGGCTCCGCACGGCACCGCTCGCGACGCTGCTCGCGCCGCTCGGGCTCGAGCCGGCGCTCGAGGACGGCGCGCTCGCGGCACGGATCGAGGCGCACGCGTCACGCACGCCCGACGGCTGGAGCGGCGCGTTCGCGCTGCGCGACGCGAGCCTCGCCGAGGGCGCGGACACGCTCGTCGCGTGCGACCTGGCGGCGCTCGACGACGTCGTGCTCGGCGCCGCGGGCGTCGACGTCGCGCAGATCGCGATCGAAGCGCCGCGGCTGCGGGTCGAGCGCGACGCGCAGGGCGGCATCGTCGCGCTCGGCGTGCGGCTCGCTCCGGGATCGCCACCGGCGAGCGCGCCCGCGCCCGAGGCGGCCGGGAACGAAGCTCCACCGCAGCCGAGCGGAGCGCCCGCGGAGCTCCCCCACTTCGCGCTCGCTCTCCTGCGTCTCGAGCGCGGGCGCATCGACTGGATCGACCGCGCCGCCGCGGACGAGCCGATCGCGTTGACGCTGCTGGGCGACGCGCGCCTCGAGGGGCTCTCGCTCGAGCGCGACGCGCCCGAAGCGCGCTTCGAGGGACGGCTCGGCGTCGAGGGCGTCGTCGGCGAGGCGCGCGCGGCCGGCACGTTGCGACCGCACCCCGACGCGCTCGCGCTGACCGCGGAGCTCGACGCGCGCGAGCTGTCGGGCGAAGTGATCGGGATGTACGCGCCCGCGGGCGTGTCGGTCCGGCTGCGCGACGGCCGCGCGCACGCGCGCGTCGAAGCGTCGCTCGAGCGGACCGAAGGCGCGTCGCGCGCCGCGCGCTTCGTGTTGAGCGACGTCGCGCTCGTCGAGGGCGACGGCGAGGAGCCGCTCCTCGCGCTGCGCGAGGTCGTCGCGCGCGCGCCGCGGCTCGACGCGGAGGCGGTCGTCGTCGACGAGCTCGCCGTGCGCGGCCTCGAGCTCGCGGTCGAGCGCACCGCGAGCGGCGGCTGGAACGCGCTCGGCATCGCGCTCGAGCCGGCGCCGGACGAGGCGAGCGGCGCGGAGCCTGGCGCGCCGCGGACACCGGACGCGCAGGACGCGACGGCGGACGCGGCGCCGAGCGCACCGGCTCGCGCTCCCGCTCGCGCTCCCGTGACGCCGGGGCGTGGCGACGCGCCGGCCGTGCGGGTCGAGACGCTCGAGCTCGAGCTCGCGCGCCTCGTCGTGCGCGACGCGGCGCCGGGCGCGGAGCCGCTCGAGCTGTCGCTGCGGCTCACGAACGAGACGCCGCTCCTGCTCGACGTCGACGAGCCGGAGTCGTCGCCACCGCTCGAGTTGCTCATCGAGGGCGCGGCGCTGCCGATCGCTTCCGAGCTCGCCGTGACGATCACCGCGCGTCCGTTCGCGGCGGAGCCGGAGCTCGACGCGACGTTCGCGGCGCGCGGGCTGTCGGGGACGGGGCTCACCGCGGCGCTGCCGGCGCTCGCAGAGCGCATCGACGGCGCGGGGCTCGAAGGCGGCGTCGCGAGCGGCAAGCTGAGCGCGTCGCTCGAGGCGCGCCGGCGCGGAGCGGTCGGCTTCGCGCTCGCGAACGGCTTCGGGCTGCGCCTCGCGCTCGAGGAGCTCGCGCTGCGCGCACAGCCGGACGGCGACGTGCTGGCGGGCCTCGACGCGCTGCGGGTCGACGTGCGGCGGTTCGTGCCGCGGACGGGCGACGTGCACGTCTCGTCGATCGAGCTCGTGCGCCCGCGCGGGCTCGTCGTGCGCCGCGACGACGGCGTGCACGCGCTCGGGCTCGTGCTGAAGCTGCCGGAGGGGGACGTGCCGGCGCCGGCGGAGACGAGCGGGCCGCTCGTGCCGGTCGAGCCGCGCGTGCCGGTCGCCGCGAGCGCGCCGGCTGCGTCGGCTGATCCGGCTGCGCCGGCTGCGTCGGCTGCGCCAGAGGATGACGAGCCGGCCTCGGAGCTGCGCATCGACGAGATCCTGGTGTCGGGCATCGACCTCACGATCGTCGACGAGACGGTGGACCCGCCGACGCGGATTCCGCTCACCGGCCTCGAGGCGCAGATGCGCAGCTTCACGACGCGCGCGCTGCGCGAGCCCCTGCCGATCACGTTCAGCGCGTACCTATCGGCGGGGAACGTGCCGCTGCCGATCGCGGCCGAGTCCCGCTCGTTGCTCGGCGGGATCATGTCGCGTGCGGGCGCCATCGTCACGGGCGGCGGCGGCGCGACGGAGCTCGAGGAGCGGCCGGTGTTCGCCGAGATCGCGCTCTCCGGCCGCCTCGCGCTCTACCCGCACCTCGAGGGCTGGATGCGCCTGACGGTGACGGGCTTCGAGCTGACGAGCGTGCGCGGCACGGCCAAGCAGGCGAACGTCGACATCGGCTCGGGCGTGTTGGACACGCGCGTCTCGGCGCGCTTCCGCGGCACGCAGGGCATCGCGATCGACACGCGCACGACGCTGCGGCAGCTCTCGCTGTCGGAGCAGCCCGGCGGGCCGATCTCGAGCACGCTGAGGTTGCCCGCGCCGCTCGACACCGTGCTGTTCGTGCTCGAGAACGAGAACGGCGAGCAGGTGATCCCGGTCAGCGTCACGCTCGATGAGAACGCGGTCGGCACCGGTCAGGTCACGACGGCGGTGGTGAAGGCGCTCTCGACGATGATCGCGTCGGCGGTGGCGGCCTCGCCGCTGCGCCTCGCGGGCACGGTGACCGACGTGACGCGCATCGGTCCGCTCGGCGACGTGACGGACTTCGTCGGCGGGATCTTCGGCCTGGGACCGGGCGAGGACCTGGCGACGTTCGCGCGCTCGCTCGAGTTCGCCGAGGGCGACGTGCACCTGGTGAGCCGCGAGCGCGAGAAGCTCGCCGCGCTGCGCGAGCTGCTCGAGGACGACGAGGACGTCGTGGTGACGCTCGCGCACGAGCTCGGCGAGAGCGACGTACGCCGCGCGCAGGTGCTCGCGAATCCCGATCCCGAGGAGACGCGCCGTCTCGCCGCGCGGCTGCGGCGCCAGCGCGACGAGGCGGTGCGGCTGCGCGATGAGGCGGCGGCCGAGGCGCGCGCGCAGCTCGCCGTCGGGCTCGAGGACGGGGCCGCGCTCGCGCTCGAGCGCGTGCGCGCGCTGGACCGCGAGCTCGGGCTGACGGAGGCGTCGCTCGATTCCGTGTACGCGCTCTTGCGGCCGGGGGCCGAGCGGCGCTCGGACCAGCGCGTGCGCGAGGCGGTGCTCGCGATCGGTCAGCGGCGCCTCGAGGCGGTGCGCGCGGTGCTCGTCGAGGGGCTGGACGAGGAGGTGGCGCAGCGTGTCGAGCTGCGTCGTGCGCGGCTCGAGGTGGCGAAGGGAGCCCAGAGCGGCGTCGTGCGCGCGGTGCCGCGCGAAGCGGAGGAGTGAGGGCGTGAGCGGTCGCGCGCTGCACCGCTGGATGGGCATCGGGACGGTGCTCGCCTTCGTGCTGACGGGCGCGTACCTGCGCATGCACGCGCCGCCGATCGCCGACGTCGACGCCGGGTATCGTGTGCTCTTGCGCTCGGGGCACATCTATCTCCTGTTCGCCGGCTTGATCAACGTCGCGTTCGGCTGCGGAACCGATCCGTTACGTCCCGGCCGTTGGCCGCGGCTGCGGCGATTCGCGTCGACGGCGGTGCTGGTCGCGCCGCCGCTCTTGCTGCTCGGTTTCTTCCTCGAGTCGGACGCGGCGGAGCTCGAGCGCCAGCTCACCCGGCTCGGCATCTACGCCGCGTTCGGCGGCGTCCTCCTGCACTTGTTCGCGTCCCGCGGCGAGGTCGCATGAACATCGTCACGCGCACGTTCATCAAGGGTCTCGTCGCGCTGCTCCCGATCACGGTGACGGCGTACGTGCTGTACTGGCTAGCGACGACGGCGGAGGGCGTGCTGGGCGCGGTGCTGCCGGACGCGCTGTACGTGCCCGGGATGGGGCTGGTCGCGGGCATCGCGCTCGTCTTCGTCGCCGGCGGGTTGATGAACACGTGGTTCGCGCAGCGGTTCGTCGCGCAGGGCGAGCGCTTGCTGAAGCACGTCCCGCTCGTGAAGACGCTCTACGGCTCGGTGCGCGACCTGATGGGCCTGTTCGGCGGCAGCGACCGCGCGGCGCACATGGACCAGGTCGTGCTCGTCGCGTTCGAGGACGGAGCGAGCCGGCTGCTCGGCTTCGTGACGCGCGAGGACCTCACGGTGCTCGGCCCGAGCGTCGCCGGCCACGTCGCGGTGTACCTGCCGATGAGCTATCAGATCGGCGGTTTCACGCTCTTCGTCGAGCGCACGCGGCTGGAGCCGATCGACATGAGCGTCGAGGACGCGATGCGCTTCGCGGTGACGGCGGGCGTGTCGAGGGAGCGTGGGAACGCGACGCGGCGGGTCGGCGGCGCGACAGGAGCGCGGAGCGACGGTCAGCCGTAGGCGGGCGAGCTCTCGGAGGCGCCGCCCTCCGACGCGTCGAAGTCCGATGCGAAGTCTTCGGCGCCGGGATCGCTCCTGCGGTGGCGGATCGCCGAGATCACGACGTGTCGTTCCCGACAGTTCATGCTCAGGCCGATCCGCAGTCCCCCGCTCTTGCCTCGGCCAGGCAGGTGCCAGCGCATCTTCAGGCGTTTGAAGGTGCCGCGTCCGCCGCCGAGCGGCACGATGCTGCGCCCTTGGGCTCCGTCACAATCCGGACGTGCGGCGATGTAGTCACAGATGAAGCGCCGGATCCCATCTCGGATCGAGCCGTAGGCGGGCTTACCGAGCGTCTGCCGCAGGTGCGCGTTCGGCTTCCGTGCGGCCGAGCCGATGCTCCACCTCACGGAGCCCGGGTCGATTCCAGGTGCCATGGCGGTCACCTACTCCCAAGCGACGAACGGCCCCGCCTCGGACTCCTCCATGTCCGCGACGAGGTCCGCGTCGTCATCCGTCAGATCATCGTCGTCTGGGTCGTGCAGCCGCTCGTCCTGCAGCGCCAGGAGCATGTCGATCGGCAACGGCACTCCTGTGGCTCTGGCCCCCTGCTCGTACGCCGCGATCCAACCGGGATTGTCGTGCGAGAAGCTCGAAGCGAACGCCGACGTCTCACCGGCGAACAGCGAACCCAGCTTCTTCGCAACCTGCCATTCCCGATCGGACAGGGCGCGACGCTCGTACTCTCGACCGGCCCTCGTGAGGCGCAGCGGTCGAGCCATCCCGTCCCGCACCTGATCCGCCAGCCCGCGGTCCGCCAACTCGCGGACCAGCCGCTTCTGGTACTTCGCGATCACGGGCCCCTGCTGCAGCGCGACGTACGTGTTGTGGGTGAGGGTTTCGCCGAAGTCGCGCAACGCGATGAGGTCCGCAAAGAACAGCGCCTTCTGAAGGGCGACGATCTTCAGGCCTCCCTCACCGCCCAGAAGGACAGCCACCGCCGTCTCGACGAGTCGCAAAGACTTCTTCTCCGACGTGTCCTGGGAGTGCGGCATAGGCGCCAACCTCGATCAGTATTGTGCGGCAAGGCCCGATCGGTCAAATGCGGGCTACGGCAAGAGCCGCCACAGCACAAGACCGTCCGTCTTCAGTCCGGTTGCGTTCGCGCCTCCCAAGAACCGAGAGCGCGACCTGCCCATTGCCCGTAGCGGGGCTCGCGCTCCTTCATTCGTCTTCGTCGCCGCCCCGGAACCAGTACCAGGCGCCGTCGACGCGCCGCAGGTCGAGCTCGGTGCCGCCGAGCGTCGCCACCGCGCGCTCGCCCTCGACGGCGATCTCGCCGTCGCTCTCGCCGGTGCCGAAGAAACTGCGCTCGCCCGTCGTGAACGCGAGCAGGTCGGTGAGCAGCGCCGCCCTGTCGACGTCCGCGAAGGCCTTTTCGGCGAGCTGCGCGAGCTTCTCCCGGCCGATCGACTCGCCCGACGTCTCGTCGAGCCACGAGCGGTCGAGCCCGTGCTCGGAGCAGATCGCCTCGTACGCCGCCACGGTCTCCTCGTCCGCAGCGATCGCGGCGTAGGCGGCGCCGAACCAGGCGGCCCACACGAAGATGCCGCGCTCGGCGGGCGCGATCACGTCGAGCATCGCCCCCCACTCGCGACTCGCGTCGGCCGCGCGCAGGTGCGCGACCACCGCCTCCGGCGAGGACGTGGGCTGCGGCTCCTCGGCTTGGGCCCGCACGCCGTCGCAGCTCGCGGCCGCGCAGGCGAGGAACGTCGAGGCGAGCACAGCGGACGCGCGCGGGATGGAGCTCTGCATGGGTGCGCCTTGGGAATCGACGCCGCGTGGTTTCGCGGGCTCGTCACCGCGCCGGCGTGCTCAGCTCGAACAACGCGGCACCCGTGCGCAGCGAGAAGAACGTCACAGTGCTCTCGAAGTCGCCGGCGCGCAAGGTCCCTGAAGCGACGGCGACGTCGTCGAGGCCATCGCCGTCCAGATCGCCCACGCGCGCGACGAGGCGGCCGTACTCGTACGGTGCGAGCCCGATCGTCAGGGGATCGACTCGAGGGAACGACAGGT
>CAZGTQ010000326.1:0-14556 GCA_964528575.1 uncultured Planctomycetaceae bacterium
ATCGTCCTGTGCTGCGATGACCTCGTCGGCGCCAGGCTGCGCCCGATGGGCATCCTCGCCGACGTCGCGCCGACGCTGCTCGAGCTCGCAGGCATCGAGCGCTCCGAAGGCATGGACGGCGCGTCGCTGCTCGTGCGCTGATCTGGCCGCGCCGCGCGGGTAGGATGGCGGGTGCCTCGCGAGGGAGGGAGGCACCGATGACCGAAACCGACCCCGCGTCCACCGCGGAGCGTCTCGCTGCTCCCGAAGCGGTCGCCGCGCCGGGCTCCGCTCCTGGACAGGAGCTCCTCGGCGGCCGGCTGCTCGTCGTGCGGCCGATGGGGACCGGCGCGTTCGGACGCGTCTTCGCGGCGCGCGACAAAGAGCTCGGCCGGCTCGTGCTCGCCAAGCTCGTCGGCTCGAGGGGCGAGCAGCGCAATCGCATGCGGCGCGGCCACGCCCGGCTGCGCAAGCTCGACCACCCGCACATCGCGCGCGTCCTCGACCTGAGGGAGACCAACGAGGGCGACGTCGTGCTGACCGAGTTCATCGACGGGTGCAACCTCGGCGCGCTCCAGGCGCACACGATCGGCGAGTACCACTGCCTGCGCATCTTCCTCGAGCAGGCGCACGCACTGCGCTACGCGCACGACGCGGGGCTGCTCCATCGCGACATCAAGCCGACGAACGTGCTCGTCGAGCGCCTCACGGGTCGGAGCTACCTGACCGACTTCGACATCGCCAAGCCCCTCGACGACGACGACCCGATCACGGTGGAGTGGACGTTCGTCGGGACGCCGGTGTTCGCGCCGCCGGAGGTGCTGAGCGGCGAGCGCTGGCATGGCGTCGACTCCGGCGTGCGCGCGGACGTCTACAGCTTCGGCGCGACGCTGTACTCGTTCCTCGCGGGAAAGCCGCTGTTCAGGAGCAACGACCCGCTCAGCGTGCTCCATCAGGTGATGCAGGGCGCGCGTGGCGTCGCGGCGCGCGACGAGAGCATCTCCAAGCACGTCCCGCCCGATGTGCGGCGCTTGATCGACCGCGCGCTGAGCGTCGGCGCGAACGAGCGGCCGGGCATGGACGAGGTCGTCTCGGTGCTGGAGCGCGCGAAGGCGTCGCTGCCGCCGACCGGCTGGAACCCGGCGTGGGTGGGCCAGAGCGGGCCGGTGATCGACGTCGCGCTCACGATGGTCGCGGAGACGATCCCGCGCCTGCCGGCGATGCCGCGGGCGGCGACCGAGGCGTCGATCGCGACGTCGCGGAGCTTCGAGAGCATCGAGAGGTCGCTCGAGTTCTACGTCGAGAACCTCTCGCTCGAGTACGAGGACGCGCGCGCGCGCCTGCGCACGTGCCACCGCCTCTGGACCGCGTGCGTCTCCGTCGGATTCGGCGTGATCGTGGTCGGCGTAGTGCTCCTGCTCCTCGGCCAGACCGCCGCGGGCGCCAGCTCCGCCGCATCGTCGACGATCGCGTACTTCATCCAGAAGACGATCCTCGGCCGCGAGCGGGACCTGAAGGAGGACGCGGAGTCGAAGCGTCACCAGATGGAGGCCGGCGCCCACTGGATTCGCCTGATGCAGGCGATCGAGCTGATCGAGGACCCCGCGGTGCGCGAGAAGCGCAAGGCGAAGCTGATCGACGTGCTGATCGGGCAGATGGGGCCGCGCCTCGCCGCCGGCTGATCCGTTGCGAGGCCGAGGCGCGGCCGCTCCCGCTCTACGGCAGCAGCATCAGCGGTGCCGCGTTGCTGACGAACGTCACGTCGGCGGTCAGGCTCAGCGCGACGAACGCGTGGTGCAGCGTCGCGTTCGCGAGCGCCGGGGCGATGCCCGCGGGGAGCTCGACCGCGGCATGGGCGCCGCCGAAGTCGTCGAGCAGGCCCAGCGTCTGGCGGAGCACCGCGCCGTTCGCCTCGGTCAGGGTCCACGTCAGGTACCAGTCGTAAGCGAGCGGCAGGACGTAGCCGCCGCCGAGCGGCACGCCCGGCGTCGCTCCGCTCGCGCTGCCGACCACCCAGTACAGCTCGCCCGCGTGCGCGCGGCCGGACGCGAGGAAGAGCTCCTGGCGGCCGCCCGCGGAGAGCGGGAGCGTCGCCGGCTCGGCGACGAGCGGCTCCGGCTGGAAGCGCCACGCGATCGCCTCGCTGCGGCCCGCGACCGGGTCGTACGCCGATCCCGCGACCGTGATGCGGCCCGAAGGCGCGACCTCGACGTCGTTCGCCGTGCCGCCCGTGAACGAAGGGCCGAGCTCCTCGACGAGGTCGACGCGCTCGTCGGGCGCGCCGCGCCACAGCGTCGCCCGCTCGCCCAGGCCGTAGCTCGCGTAGCCCAACTGCAGGCCGCCGTCGGTCGCGACGAGCCGGCTTGCGGTCGCGCCCGTCGGGTCGAGGTCGACCCCGTCGTCGGGTCCGCCGCACCACACGTACGCGTGCTTCGTGCCGCCGAACGTCGCGAACCCGACCGCCTGGCCAGAGGCGGCGCCGGAGATCGAGCTCCACGACGAGCCAGGCGGGTTCATGTCGACGAAGGACGCGGCCGAGCCGCTCCAGCGCGCCGCGTGGTTCACGCCGTAGCCGAGGTTGACGAGCCCATACTGGTTGTCGCCGTCGAGCGCGGCCGCGCTCGAGCCCCACGCCGACGCCGGCGTCAGGATGTGGGCGAACTTCGCCGAGCTCGGCCAGTACGCAGCGTCGACGGTCGTGCTCTCGTCGCTCCAACGCAGTACGCCCACGTGGCGCGTGCCGTCGGTGTCGGTCGCGTAGCCGATCTCCCAGCCGCTCGGCTGGATGTCGACGTGCGTCGCCATGCTGCCCGACCACGCCGCCGCGTGCCGGTAGTAGCCCGTGCCCAGCGGCGTCGTGTACGGCCACCACCACGCCCCGACCTGCACGCCGTTCTCCGCCGCCGCGACCGTCGCGCCGACCGAGCTCGACGGCGTCAGCGTCGCAGCGATCGAGCCGTCCGCGTTCCACAAGAGCGCCTGCTCCTGGTCCGCCCACGGCGGCGCCGGAGCGAATGCGTGGCCCGCGATCGTGACTCCGTCGAGCGCGCTCGCGCTCGATGTCGACCCGCCGTACGGGTCGAGCCGCTGGACCGTGCGCCACGCGCCGATCACCGGCGCCTCCCTCACCTCGAGCGCGATCGGATCCGAGCTCGACGTGCCGCACGGGTTGGTCGCGACGAGCCGGTACGCGCCCGCGTCGGCCGCCCCGGCTCCCGCGAAGTGCAGCGTGTGCGTGTCGGTGCCGGTGAGCCAGCCCCCGCCCGCCGACGGGCCGTCGAACAGCGGCTGCCCGTCGCGCTCCCAGCGCAGCGCGAGCGGCGTCCCGCCCGTCGCGTCGACGTGAAGGCTCGCCGAGAGCCCGGCCCACGCGATCGCGTTCGCCGGCGCGTCGGCGAGCGTCGGGCACGGCGGCGTGTACAGCCTCTCCACCGTCGCCGTCCCGCCGGTGCCGTCGTCGCCGCCCATCGCCCAGAGCCGGTCGTCCGGTCCGAGCGCGAGCCCCGGCCGGCGCCGCGCCGTCGCAAGGTCGGGCCCGGCGCTCCAAGTCCCGAGCGCGAGGTCGAGCACCCACGTGTGCGCGCTCGGAGCGCCGCCCGCGAGCGTGCCGCCGACGACGTACAAGCGACCGTCGGCGCCGAGCGCGGCCGCCGCGTCCGTCACGCTCTCGGGCAGCGTGCCGACGTCGCCCGCCGACCACGCGCCGGTCGCGACGTCGTACGCGAAGACCGCCGCCGAAGGCGCGCCACCCGGCGCCGTGCCGCCGATCACGAGCACGCGCCCGGTGCCGTCCGCGACCGCCGCCGCGCGCGCGCGGCCTTCGGGGAGCGGCGCGAGGATCTGCCAAGCGTTCGCGCCCGCGTCGTACCGCTCGACGCGCGTCGAGCCCGGCGTCCCGCCGATCGAATAGAGGCGCCCCTGCGCGTCGGTCGCCCACGCGAAACCGGTCGTCGGCGCGGCGGACGAGCGGTCGGCCAGCGTCGTCTTCTTGCCCTCGACGAGATCGTAGACGTACGTCTTCCCCTCGTCGCCCTCGGGGTCGAGCGCGTCGAGCCCGCCGAACACGACGATGCGCCCGAGCGCGTCGACGCCGGCTCCGCTCTCGACCGCCGGCCCTTCCAGCGTCGCGTGCGTCGTCCAACTCGCGGCGCCGGGCGCGATGCCGTGAACGGATGCGTTCGAGTCGTTGCCGATGAGCGGGAATCCGCCGACCGCGAGCACTTCGCCCGCGAGCGTGAGGCCTGTCGCCTCGAGCCGCGGTGCCGGGAACGAGGGGCCGGATTGCCACTGAGCGGCGCTCGCCGACCCGAGCATCGCGGCGGCGACGAGCACGGGAAGCGAGCGACAGAGCGAGAGGCGCATGAACGATCTCCTTCGGAGATGGGGTCCTTTTGGGGGGGGGCGCCGCGCCGGTCGGTCATGCCGGTGATCGGTCGGATTTGCCGGTCGTGCACCGGCTCGTCCGTCGCGCGGACGGCGCGCCGGGGCACAGCACAAAGTGCGTGCCGCTGCTCCTACGCCATGTTGCGTAGCGCGCGCTACTTGCTCAGAGCCCGTCGGAGGGCTGGCGGGCCGCCGGTTCTGCGACGCGCCCACTCATCCGCGTCAGCCGCGCAGGCTCGCGAGCGGGCGCGCGGCGAGCGCGCGCGCGCTCGCTGCGATGCCGAATACCGTCGCGAGCAGTGCGCTCAGCGCGGCGGCGAGCGGCAGCGCGACGAGCGGCAGCTCGGGCGCGAGCTCGAGCACGTGCCGGAGGAACGCCCACGCGAGCAGGAGCGCTCCGGCGCCGCCGACCGTGCCCGCGACGAGGCCGGAGAGCGCGTACTCGGTCGCGAAGATCCCGACGACGCCGCGGCGCGTCACGCCGAGCGTCTTGAGCAGCGCCGCCTCGCGCGCGCGGCGCAGGTTCGTCGACGCGATGCTGCCGGCGAGGATCGCGACGCCGGTCGCGACGGTGAACCAGCCGAGGATGCGCACGCCGATCGCGATGCGCTCGAGCAGCGCGACGATGCGCTCGAGCAGCGGCCGGATGCGCACCATCGTCACGTTCGGGAACGACGCGGCGATCCGGTTCTGCACGCGCTGCTCCGCCTCTTCGTCGAGCTGCGCGGTCGCGACGCGGTAGCTCGGCGCGCCGTCGAGCACGCCCGGCTCGACGACGAGGAAGAAGTTGATGCCGAAGCTCTCCCACTCGACGGTTCGCAGGCTCGTGACGACGACCTCGATCGGCCGGCCCTGCACGTCGAAGCGCAGCTCGCTGCCGACGCCGACACCGAGCTCCGCGGCGAACTCCTCCTCGATGGAGACCTCCGCGCGCTCGGGATCCGACCACAGCGCGCCCTCGACGATCACGTTGTCCTCGGGCAGCGCGTCCATCCACGTCAGCCGCTGCTCGCGCGTCAGCCGCCAGTTGCTCCGCCCGCGCCCGTCGCCGTCGCCGTCGTCGTGATCGTCGTCGTGGTCGTCGTCGTAGCGCACGAGCTCGGCGACCGGGACGCCGTCGATCGCCGCGAGCCGCGCCGTCACGACCGGCACCGACTGCACGTGCCGCGCGCCCTCGCCCTCGAGCGTCGCGCGCACGCCCTCCCACTGGCTCGGCTGCACGTCGACGAAGAACGCGGTCGGCGCCGAGCTCGGCAGCGCGGAGTCGAGCTCGCTCGACAACCGCCGCTCGACGAGCGCCATCGACGTGACGACGAGCACGCCGAGCGCGAGCGCGACGATCGCGCCGGTCGTCCCCGCGCCCGGCCGCGCGAGCGCGCCCAGGCCCGAGCGCAGGTACGGCCCGACGCGGTCCGCCGGCACGCGTCCCGCGAGCGCCGAGAGCGCCCGCGCCGCGAGCGCGAAGAGCGCGACGAGCACGACGAGCCCGCCGGCGAAAGCGCTCGCGATCCCGAGCGAGCCCGCCTGCGCCCACGCGCTGCCCCACAGGCCCAGGGCGAGCGCGGCCCACGCCGCCACGCGCACGCCCAGCGGCGCGCTCAGCGGCTCCGCGTCGCTGCGCAGCACGCGCGCCGGCGGCACGCGCCAGACCGCGACGAGCGGCGGCAGGCTGAACAGCGTGGCGACCGCGACGCCGAGCAAGAGCCCGCGCGCGATCGCGAGCGGCTGCAGCGCGAGCCGCGCCTCGTCCGGCACGAGCCCCGCGGCCGCGGCGATCGCCGGCAGCGCGGCGCCGAGCGCGGCTCCGACGAGGCTTCCGACGAGCGCGAGCAGCAGCGTGTGGCCGAGATACAGCGCGAGCACCTCGCGCGGCCGCATCCCCAGGCAGCGCAGCACCGCGATGCTCTGCCAGCGCCCGGCGAGCCACGCGCGCACGATCTGCGCCACGCCGATGCCGCCGAGGACGAGCGAGAGCAACGCGACCAGGCCGAGGTAGTCCTCGGCGCGCTCGAGCGCGCGGCGCACAGACGGCCGCGCGTCGCGGTGCGTCTCGATGCGCACGTGCTCGGCGTGGCCGAGCGCGGCGTCGAGCCGGTCGCGCACCGCGTCGAGCTCGGCCTTGCTCGGGTCGCCCGGCAGGCGCACGAGCGCGCGGTAACGGACGCGGCTGCCGAAGCCGAGCAGCGGCGCGCGCGCGAGGCCCGCGGCGGAGAGGAACACGCGCGGGCCGAGCGTGAGCGAGAAGTCGAGCCGGTCCGGCTCGTCGTTCACGATCGCGGCGATCCGGAACGGCTGGCCGCCGATGCGCAGCGTGTCGCCGACGTCGACGGAGAGCGCCGCGCACAGCTCGGGCGCGACGACGGCGCTGTGGGCGTCGAGCGCCTCGGCGAGCGTGCCCGGCGGCTCCAGCTCGAGCGAGCCGTAGAACGGGTACGTGCCGCCGACGACCTTGAGCTCGGCGAGCGTGCTCCCGCTGACCTCGCCGCTCGGGTCGGTCGCCGCGACCATCGTCGCGAGCTCGCGCACGGCCGTCGTCTCGGCGCCCGGCAGCGCGGCGAAGAACGCGGCGATCTCCTCCTCGGGCAGCTTGCGGCGCGAGCGCACCGACAGGTCCGCCGCGAGCAGCTCGCGCGACTGTGCATGGATCCCGTCCTCGATCGACGCGACGAGCGCCGACACGCCGACGACCGCGGCGACGCCGATCGCGAGGCACGCGATGAAGAACACGAGCCGGCCCGCCGACCCGCGCGACTCGCGCAGGAGAGCGCGCGCGAACGCGCCCGCTCTCAAGACGCCCGCTCCGTCCCGGCCGCCGACGCGGGGCTCACCGCGGGCGGCGTCGGCTCGGAGCGCTCGTCGCGCTCGATGCTCCCCGCGCGCAGGTGCACGCGCCGCTCCGCGCGGCTCGCGACCTCGGGATCGTGGGTCACCATGACGAGCGTCGCGCCCTGGCGGTCGCGCAGCTCGAAGAGCAGGTCGAGCGCGCGCCGTCCGCTCTCCGCATCGAGATTGCCCGTCGGCTCGTCCGCGAGCAGGATCTCGGGCCGCGGCCCGAACGCGCGGGCCAGCGCGACCCGCTGCTGCTCCCCGCCGGAGAGCTGCGCGGGGTAGTGGTGGCCGCGCTCGGCGAGCCCGACGCGCTCGAGCAGCTCGTCCGCGCGCGCCCGCGCGCCCGCCATCCCGCCCAGCTCCATCGGCAGGAGCACGTTCTCGCGCGCCGTCAGGTTGCCGATCAGCTCGAACGACTGGAACACGAAGCCGATCGTGTGGCGGCGGAGGAGCGCGAGCTCGTCCTCGTCGAGCCGCTCGAGCGGCCGGCCGTCGAGGAGCACGCTCCCCGCGCTCGGCCGGTCCAGTCCCGCGACGAGGCCCAGGAGCGTCGATTTTCCGCTCCCCGACGGTCCCAGGATCGCGACCGATTCACCCGCCTCGATCGTGAGGTCGATGCCGTCGAGGATGGTCAGCGTGCGCCCTCCCGACGGTAAGCGCTTGGTCAGTCCGCGGCATTCGATCCGAGCGACGTGGGGCATGGGCCGGGTCATTGTGGGACGCTGCCGCGCCGGTGCAACCGCGGCGCATCTGGCTTAGCATTCCCGCGAGATGAACGCGCGCTCGCTCCATCCGCTGCTTCTCGCGCTGCTGGTCGCGCTCGGTTCCGCGCTGCCGTGGACGGCGGCTTGCTCGGACCCCGCTGCGCCCCCGCTGCGGCCCGCGGGAGGGCGCGGGGGCGACGGCGCCGCGACCCTCGACATCCCCGAGGACGCGCCCAAGGTCGTTTTCCTGGGCGACAGCCTCGCCGCGGGGCTGCACCTCGCCGCCGACGAGTCGTTCCCGGCCGTGCTCCAGCGCGACCTGGCCGAGCGGGGGGAGCCGTTCGAGCTGGTCAACGCCGGCGTCAGCGGCGACACGACCGCCGGCGGGCTGAATCGGCTCGACTGGCTGCTCGACCAGGACCCCGACGTGCTCGTCGTCGAGCTCGGCGGCAACGACGGTCTGCGCGGTCAGCCGATCGCGGCGATCGCGCAGAACCTGCGCTCGATCGTCCTGCGCGCGCAGGAGGAGGGCGTGCGGGTGCTCCTGCTCGGCGTGCAGCTCCCGCCGAACTATGGCGAGGAGTACACGCGCGCGTTCGACCGGATGTACGTCGCGCTCGCCGAGGAGACCGGCGCGTCGCTCGTGCCGCGTTTCATGGAAGGCGTCGGCGGCGTCGCCGAGCTCAACCTCGAGGACGGCCTCCACCCGACCGCCGAGGGCCACCGCCTCCTCGCGCGCAACGTCGCGCCGGGGCTGCGCGCCCTGCTCGAGGAGCTGCGTCCATAGCCGCGCTCGCGATTCGCGGCCTCGTGAAGTCCTACGGGCGCACGCGGGCCGTCGACGGGCTCGACCTCACGGTCGAGCGCGGCTCGATCTACGGGCTGCTCGGGCCGAACGGCTCGGGCAAGACGACGACGCTCGGCTGCGCGATCGGGCTGCTCCGGCCGAGCGCGGGCACGATCGAGGTGCTCGGCGTCCCCGCGGGCCGCGTGTGGGCGACGCGCGGCCGCGTCGGTTGCGTGTTCGACGCCGACGCGCTCGTCCCCAACCTCACGGCGCGCAGCAACCTCGAGTACGCGCGGCGCCTGCTCGGCCACGGCGGCGGACGGACGATCGACGAGGCGCTCGCGCGCGTCGGGATGGAGCGGCTCGCCGGCCGCCGCGCCGGGCGCCTGTCGCTCGGCGAGAAGAAGCGCCTCTCGATCGCGCGCGCGCTGCTCGGCCGGCCCGAGCTGCTCGTGTGCGACGAGCCGCTGTCGGGGCTCGACGCGCTGGGGGTGCGCGAGATGCTGCGGCTGTACCGCGAGCTCGCGAGCGAAGGGCTGACGATCGTGCTGTCGAGCCATCGCCTCGCGGAGATGGAGCGCGTCGTCACGCACGCCGGCGTGATCCTCGGCGGCCGGCTCGTGCGCGAGGGCCCGCTCGCTTCTCTGCTCGACGAGGGGCGCGGCGGGGCGCGCGTGCGCGTCGACGACGTCGAGCGGGCACGCGCCGCGCTCGCGGGCGCGTTCGCGTGCGAGAGCGCCGGCGACGGCGAGCTGCGCGTCGCGCTGGAGGGCAAGCCCGCGAGCGAGCTGAACCGCGTGCTCGTCGGGGCCGGCGTCGGCGTCTCGCGCCTCGTCGCCGATCGCGCGGACCTGCAGACGCTGTTCGAGACGCTCGCGGATCGCGCGGCGGAGGCGCGCGCGTGAGCGGCGCGCTGCGCGTCGCGCGCGCGGAGCTGTACCGCGCGCTGCGCTCGCGCTCGGCGTGGATCGTCGGCGCGTGCGTGCCGCTCGCCGCGGCGGCGCGCGTGCTCGCCGGCCGGATCGGCGCGGCCGCCGAGCGGGCGGACGCGCTCGCGCGCGGCGTGCAGCCGGCCGCGGCCGCGGACGTGTCGGGCGCGGGCTGGGGCGCGCTCGTCGACGGCTGGCGCGTCGGGCTCGTGCTCGCGTCGCTGCTGCTCGTCGTGCACGGGGCGCGCGCGCTCGCGGGCGACCGCGAGAGCGGCGTCCTGCGCGTCGCGGTGACGCGCTCGGCGAGCCGCACGGGCGTCGTGCTCGGCCGCGCGCTGCTCGCGCCGGCGCTCGTGCTGCTCTTCGTCGCGCTCGCGGGAGCCGGCGCCGCGCTGCCCGCCGCCGCGTTCGGCGACTTCGGGCCGCTCGTCGAGGAGGGCTACGAGCTCGCGAGCGCCGAGGAGCTCGGGCGCGAGCTCTGCAAGTCGGTCCTCGCGTCGCTGCCGGCGCTCTGCGCGACCTGGACGTTCGGGCTCTTCGTCGGCGCGCTCGTCCGCTCGGCCGCCGGCGCGACCGCCGCGGCGCTGTGCGCGTTCCTCGCGTTCGACCTGTTCAAGGAAGCGTTGGGCGAGGCGCGCCATCTCGTGTTCGCCGCGTTCGCTCCGACGCTGGTCGACGGCTCCGCGATGCACGAGATGGCCGGCGTCGCGCGCGGTTTCTCGGACGCGGGGTACTCGTCCGAGCTCTTCGCCAAGAGTCTCTGGCTCCCGTGGCCGCAAGCGGCGATCCTCTTGGCCGCGGCCGCTCTCGCCACCGCGCGCCGCCCACTATGAGACGTTCCCTCCGGCTCCTCGCGCTCCACCCGCTCTTCGCGCTCGCGGGCTGCACGACCGCGCCGACGGGCCCGGTCCCCGATCCGCTGCCCGAGACGCTCGCGTGGGCGCGTCCCGCGGCGACGAGCGCGTCGTTCGTCGGGCTCGAGACGCGCGAGAACACCGGCGCGTCGCTCGACGCGCTCTCGTTCGAGCCGGGCGTGCGCGTCGTGCGCGTCGTCGAGGGCTCGCCCGCGGCGGCGGCGGGCTTCGAGCCCGGCGACGTCGTCCTCGCGGCCGGCGGGCACGCGATCGGCGACGTCGAGACGTTCGCAGCGGTCGAGCGCGGCGCGGTGCCGGGCGAGCCGCTCGTGCTCGAGGTGCAGCGCGGCGACACCGTCTTCGAGATCGTCGTCGCGCCGCGCGGGATCGCGCCCGATCCCGCGCGCGCGGACGTCGACCCGCGCGTCCTGTACCGCGTCGATCCGACGCGCTCGCGCGCGGGCTGGGTCGCGGCGCGCGGCGGCGTCGTGCTCGCGGCCACGGCGCCCGACGGGCCGTTCGAGCGCGCGGGCGTCCCGGTCGGCAGCGTCGTCACGTCGATCGACGGCGAGCCGGTGATCGCGGCGCACGAGTTGATCCGCGCGTTCCTCGCGCGCGAGCCGGGCGACGACGTGCGCGTCGCGTTCGTCGCCCCCGGCGGCGAGCCGCGCGAGGAGACGGTCGAGCTGTACGAGCGCGGCCGGACCGTGACGGAGCTCTCCGTGCCGATCCTCGTCGGCTACGAGGCGGCCGCCGACGGCTCGGAGGTGAGCTTCGAGCTGCTCGACCTGTGGATCCTGTCGCTGTTCTCGTACGAGCGCGACGGGGCCGAGCGGCGCTACTCGATCCTGTCGCTCATCCGCTTCTCGTCGGGCGTGGGGGAGCTGACGCAATGAGCGTCGCGCTCGCCGTGCTCACGGCCTTCGCCGCGCTCGCGTCCGACGTGCGCTACGTCGACGCGTCGGTCGAGGTCGAGGGCGAGCTGCTCGACGCGCGCTTCGTCCGGCTCGGCGCGAAGCGCGAGCTCGCGCTCTGTCTCGCCGTGCGCACGCCGCGCGGCACCCGCGAGCTGCGCGTGCACGCGGTCGGCCGCGAGACCGTCGCGGCGACGCCGCACCACGTCGTGGCGGTGCTCGAGGACGTGATCGCGTACGGCTTCGCCGAGGTGCGCTCCGAGCCGGGGCCCGAGCTCGTGTTCCTGACCAAGAGCGGCGCGCACTCGTACTCGCTCGAGCGCGACGGCTATCGCGACAACGTGCGCCGTCTCGTCGACGCCGACCTGATCTACGACGTCCCCGACCCGCGCCGGTTGCCGTACTGGAGGTACGCGACCGAGGGGCTCGCGCGCGACGTGCTCCTGCTGCCGGGTCCCGGCGGGCTCGGCGTCTTCGCGGCGGACGCGTCGGAAGCGGCGGACGCGCAGAGCGGCGAGCTGACGCGCGCGGCGACGATCGAGCTGCCGGTGGTGGAGACGCCTGCGTTCCAGGGCGCCCTCGAGAGCGGCGAGGTGGTCGTCGAGGGCGCCAGCGCGACGATCCGCTTCGTGTCGCGCGACGACGAGCCGCCGTTCGACGGTGGGGCGGGCGACGCGGGCGAGCTGCTCTCGCACGGGCGCGCGGTGCGCGCTCCGGCGTGGGCGGACTTCGACGGCGACGGACGGCGCGACCTCGTCGTCGCGACGCGCACGACGCTGTTCGTGCACCATGCGCGCGCCGACGGCGTGCCGCGCGCGGAGCCGGTCCTCGTGCAGTTGCCCGCGTACCTCGTCGTCGACGAGGACGAGCTCGCGCTGACGCTGGTCGACGTCGACGGGGACGGCGACGCGGACCTGCTCGCCGAGCGCACGGAGGAGGCCGACGGCCTCGAGAACGCGCGGATCACGCTCTTCGTGCTCGTCAACCGCGACGGCGACCTCGTGCGCGAGGAGCCGGACCAGGTGTTCCGCTTCGAGGCGGCGGCGGTGCGCTTCGAGGTCGGCGACGTCGACGGCGACGGCCGGCCGGACCTCGTGACGCGCAAGTTCGAGTTGCCCTCGTTCGTCGGCACGGTCACCGGGCTCGAGTTCACGCTCTCGTACGCGTTCTACCCGGGCACCGGCGGCGCGCGACCGTTCGAAGCGCGGCCGACGATGCGCCACGACGAGACGTTCGACGAGACGACGGTGCAGGAGGTGATCGCGAACCGGCACATGACGGTCGACTGCGACGGCGACGGCCTCGCGGATCTCGTCGAGGTCGACATCGAGGGGCGCATCGTGATCCGGCGTCTCGTGCGCGAGTCGAGCTTCTTCGGCGGGACGTCGTGGTCGCTCGAGCGCGAGCCGTGGAAGCGCTTCGAGACGCGCGGCAGCATCGGCGCGCTCACCGTGCGCGACCTGAACGGCGACGGGCTCGGCGACATCGTCTCGCGCGGCTACGACCGGTGCATCGTGCTGCTGTCCGCGGGAGGGCGCCGGTGAGCGCGGCGTTCGCGCTCGCGCTCGCGCTCTGCGCCGCTCCGCAGGAGCCGGCCGCGGGGCCGCGGCCGATCGACTTCGCCGAGTCGGTCGTGCGGCTGCCGAGCGAGGGCGCGGTCATCGCGCTGCGCGACTTCGACGGCGACGGCGACGACGACTGCCTGGTCGCGGACGCGGGCGGATTCACGCTGCGGCGCCTCGCTGCGTCGGGGCACTATCCGAGCGAGCCGGACGCGCGGCTCGCGCTGCCGAGCGAGCACCTCGCGTGGGACCTCGCCGACCTCGACGGCGACGGGGCGGTGGAGATCGTCGCCTTCGTCGATGCCGAGCGCGTCGTCGCGTGGCGCGCGCCGCGCGAGGGCGGCTTCGGCGAGGGCGAGGTCGTGCTCGAGGCGCGCGGCTACCTGCCGCGCGGCGTCGGCCGCATGCGCTTCGTGCGCGACGTCGACGGCGACGGCCGCGGCGATCTCGTGCTGCCGGGCTCGGGCGAGTACCGCATCCACCGGCGCCTCCCCGAGGGCGGCTACGCGCCGCCGCTGCGGGTGTCGTTCGAGGCGCGCATCCGCTACGCGGTCGGCGATCCTCAGCGGCTCGATGCGCGTTTCGGCCAGTGGGTGCGCGTGCCCTGGTTCGGCTTGCGCGACGTCGACGGCGACGGCCGGCTCGACCTCGTCAGCGAGCTCGAGGATCGCGTGCAGTTCCACCTCGCGCGGCCGGAGCTCGACGACGAGCCGACGTGGGAGCTCGACCTCGCGGCGCTGCGCGGCGAGCTGCCCGAGCGCGAGGGGATCGACTTCGACGACTTGTTCGAATCGGTCGCGCAGCGCGTCGCGTGGCGCATCGGCGACTTCGACGGCAAGGCGCCGAACGACGTGCTGATCCAGGTCGGCTCGAAGTTCCGGCTCTACCGCGACGCGGCCGTGGCCGGCCCGCGCGGGACGCCCGACCAGCTCCTCAAGTCGAGCGGCAACGTGCTCTACGCGCTCGTGCGCGACGTCGAGGGCGACGCGCTGCCGGAGCTGCAGATCGTGCGCTCGGAGAAGCTCTCGCTCGGCCGCGTGATCCGCTGGCTGATCCTGCCGGGCGCGCTCGACTTCGACTTCTTCACGTATCGCAACGAGGGCGGCACGTTCAGCCGCAGCCCGACGAAGCGCACGCGGCTCCAGGTCGGCATCCCGCGGCTCTTGTCGTTCGTCGAGGACGTCGAGGGCATGGGCGACCGGCTCGACAGCGCGCTCGCCGTGCCGGCGCGCGACGTGTGCCTCGACGGCGACGGCGCGTCGAACGACGTGGTCGACATCGTCGGCGAGGAGCTCGTCGTCCACCGCGACAGCCTGCGCGGCGCCAGCGTGCCGCCCGCCTTCGTCGGCGGCGGCCTCGACGAGCTGCTCGAGACGTACCTGCTCGAGGACCTCGACCGGCTCGACGACGGCGGCACGAAGACGATCGATCTCGGCGAGCTCGAGCTCGAGAGCTACGTCCCCGGCACCGCCCTGCGCGTCGCGACCGCCGGCCGCGCGCCCGACCAGCGCGTCCCGCTCGTCGCCGAGCCGGGCAACGAGCCGTCGATCCGCATCCGCGACGTCGACCGCGACGGCCGCAGCGACCCGATCGTCGTCACCCGCGAGGAGGGCGA
>CAZGTQ010000327.1:0-3726 GCA_964528575.1 uncultured Planctomycetaceae bacterium
GAGAAGTACTTCGAGGGCCAGCGGATCGCGCCGCGGCACATCGCGATCGAGCTCGACCGCTCCGAGGTGTACGACGTCTTCTACGCGTGGGACACCCAGTCGGTCTTCGACCGCATCCGCACCACGATCGAGGAGCGCACGGTCGAGGTGCGCGAGATCGCGCGCGGCGACCGGCCGTTGGACGAGCGTGTCTCGAGCCGCCACGTCGTCGACCGGGTCGCGGTCGAGACGGCGTACCGCGACGGCGACACGGCCCGGCGGCGCGCGCTGCTCGAGGCGGCGCTCGAGGCCGGCGACGCGCTCCCGCTCGATCTCTTGCGCATGGCGATCTTCGGCTTCGATCAGGAGCTGAGCGGGCTCGCGCGCCAGGCGCTCGCGCAGGCGAAGACCGAGGGCGCGATCGACCTGATCAACGAGGCGCTGCGCGTGCCGATGGACGGCGCCGAGCGCGAGGCGCTGATCGCCGCGCTCGAGCGCCTGGGCGAATTCTGGCCGCGCGCCGGCACGCTCGCGGTCGTGCACCGCGGTCTCGCGGGCGCGTCGGACTCGCTCGACGTGCAGACGTGGTCGCGCGAGCTCGACGACGCGGACCGCGTGGCGGCGCGCGAGCGCGGCGAGTGGTCGGAGCTCGAGGCGCGGCTCGTGTACAGCACGAGCCGGGCGAAGAGCGCGCCGGAGGATCCCGACGCGAAGCTCGCCGAGGCGGAGGCGTTCCTCGCGGTCGCGGTCGAGCCGGAGACGGGCGCGGTGCTCGCGAAGGACAGGCGCACCGCGTCGAAGTACGCGCGGCTGATGCTCGAGGACGCCTGGCGCGCGGCGCAGCGCGCGGAGGAGCTCGGCGCGAGCGGTTGGCGCCTCGACGCGACGCTCGCGCTCGCGGCCTACTACACCGAGCGCAAGGACGAGGCGTACGCGCGCGCCCAGCGAGCGGTCGCGGGCCTGCCGCCGGGCGACGAGAGCTGGACGTCGATGGCCGCGCTCGGGCTCTTCGCCGAGGCGCGCAAGCAGGCGATCCTCGACGCGCTGCGCGCAGAGGAGGAATGGCCGGGTCCGTGGCTCGCCGACGTGCACGCCGCGTACTCGGTGATCGCCAGCCACCCGCTGGGCACGGATTCGCACGTCGTCGCGCACTACGACTTCCTGCGCCGTCTCGGCGCGGAGGGACGCGCGGCGGAGGTGCTCGAGCGCGGCCTCGGGGCGTTCCCGAGCTCCTGGCTGCTGCACGACCGGCTGCGCGGCCGCGCGCTCGCGGAGAGGGGCATCGCGGGGCTCGAGGCGGTCTACGAGGAGATGCTCGCGCGCCTCGACGCGCCCGAGGATCTCGGGTGGTTCGCGGGCTACGCCTCGCTCGTCGCCGCGGAGTTCCAGCGCCGCGCGGGCAAGCCCGAGGCAGCGGTCGTCGCGTACGAGCGCGCGATCGCGCGCTACGAGCGCTACGTCGAGGAGAACCCGGAGAACCGCGCGAGCGCCGACCACTACGTCGCGGTCGCCCATGGCGCCCTCGGGCGTCTCGCGTACGAGCGCGGCGACTGGACCGCCGCGCTCGAGCGCCTGCTCGCGTCGTTCGAGCGCAAGGAGGACGCGGCGGCGAGCCTCGACGGCCTCGGCATCTCGGCGGTGGGGACCGCGAAGATGCTGCTCGCGAAGGCGCAGGAGCTCGAGGCGACGGAGATCGCCGCGCGTGTCCAGGCGGCGCTCGACGCGCTCGACCCGAAGCTGCTCGAGCTGCCGGAGTTCGAACGCGGGGGCCCGCCGCCGCCGCGCCGGGGCGCACGCCCAGGTCGCGGGCGCGGGCGCTGAGCGCGCCCGATCAGAGCAAGCCGACGATCTCGCCGGCCACCAGATCGATCCGGTTGGCGCGCGGGACGCGGGGCAGGCCCGGCATGCGCAGGATGTCGCCCGTCAGGACGACGAGGAAGCCGGCGCCGGCGTTGACGCGGATGTCGCGCACGGTGACCTCGAAGTCGTGCGGACGGCCCTGCAGCTTGGGGTCGTCCGAGAGCGAGCTGTGCGTCTTCGCGATGCAGATCGGCAGGTGCGCGAATCCGAGCCGCTCGACGTCGCGCAGCGCGCGCTCCGCCTCCTTCGTGAACTCGACCTCGCGCGCGCCGTACATCTCGGCCGCGACCGCACGCACCTTGTCCGGCACGCTCGCGTCCAGGTCGTAGAGCGGGCGGAACGGCTCGCCGTTCTGGTCGGCCTGCTCCCGGACGAGCTGCGCGAGCTCCGTCGCGCCCGCGCCTCCGTCGACGAAGTGCGATGCGACGGCGAACGGCACCCCGAGCCGCTCGCAGCGCGCGCGCACGACGCCGATCTCCGCCTCGGTGTCGGCGCCGAAGCGGTTGAGCGCGACGACGGGCCGCTTCCCGAAGTGGCGGATGCTCTCGACGTGCTTCTCGAGGTTCGGCAGGCCGCGCTCGACCGCCGCCGGGTCCGGCGCGTCCAGCTCGGACGGCGCCTTGCCGCCGTGCAGCTTGAGCGCGCGCGCCGACGCGACGAGCACGACCGCGGACGTGTCGAGCCCCGTCGCGCGGCACTTGATGTCGAAGAACTTCTCCGCGCCGAGGTCGAAGCCGAACCCCGCCTCGGTCACCACCCAGTCCGCGAGGTGCAGCGCCGCGCGCGTCGCGAGCACGCTGTTGCAGCCGTGCGCGATGTTCGCGAACGGGCCGCCGTGCACGAGCGCCGGCGTGCCTTCGAGCGTCTGGACGAGGTTCGGCATCAGCGCGTCGCGCAGGAGCGCGAGCATCGCTCCGGTGACGCCGAGCGCTCCCGCCGTGACGACGCCGCCGCTCGTGTCGAACGCGACGACCGTGCGATCGATGCGCCGGCGCAGGTCCTCCTCGCTCTCGGACAGGCACAGGATCGCCATCAGCTCCGACGCCGCCGTGATGTCGAAGCCCGCCTGGCGCGGCACGCCGTGCGCCTTGCCGCCGAGCCCGATGACGACCTCGCGCAGCGCGCGGTCGTTCATGTCGAGCACGCGCGGCCACAGCACGCGCCGCGCCTCGATGCCGAGCTCGTTGCCGTAGTGCAGGTGGTTGTCGAGCGCGGCCGCGAGCAGGTTGTGCGCGGACGTGATCGCGTGGAAGTCGCCGGTGAAGTGCAGGTTGATGCGCTCCGCCGGCGTGAGCTGCGCGCGACCGCCGCCGGTTCCGCCGCCCTTCGTCCCGAAGCACGGGCCCAGCGACGGCTCCCGCAGCGCGAGGCACACCGACTCGCCCAGGCGCGCGAGCGCGTCGCCCAGGCCGATCGTCGTCGTCGTCTTGCCCTCGCCCGCGGCCGTCGGCGTGATCGCGGAGACGAGCACGAGCCGCGCCGCGCGCTCGCGCTGCCGCGGCCGCGCGAGCACGCCCAGGTCGACCTTGCCCACGAAGGAGCCGTACGGGTGCAGCAGCCCGGCGGGCACGCCGAGCCGCGCCGCGACGTCGGAGATCGGATGCATGGCGGCGGAGCGTACTCGAAGCCGCCCGTCGGTGGACGTCGCGGTACGATCGGCGCCCATGGGAATCCGCTCGCTCGTGCTGCTCGTGACGCTCGCCGCCGCCGCGCCGGCGGACGGCGTGCAGTCGGGCACGGTCGGCGCCTGACGGGTCGGCTACGGCGCGGCCTTCGTCGCGGCGTCGCGCCCGGCGCGTGCCGAGACCTGGTCGGCGACCGCCGCGACGAGCGCTTCGAGCGCGCGCAGGCGGGCCTCGGCCAGCACGTCGTCCGGCTCGAGGTGAG
>CAZGTQ010000328.1:0-19372 GCA_964528575.1 uncultured Planctomycetaceae bacterium
GCCGCCCGCCCCGGTTGTCCGCTCCCGGCCGCGGGACTAAGAGGAGAGGGGATGAGTCGCCGCTCGCTCGTCATCCTGGCGGGGCTCGTGGCGTTCCTGGGCGCCGCATCGCTCGTCACGTGGGCGTGGACCGGGGACGCGCAACTCGCCTTCAACCTCCTCTTTTTCAGCGGCCTCTACTTGCCGGTGCTCGTCTTCGTCGTGCTGCTCGTCGGCGGTCCGATGCGGCCGTGGCGCACGCGGCGGCTGCGCTCGCGGGAGCTCGTGCGGCAACGGCTCGCGCAGCGCCCCGTCGTCGCGCAGCCCGAGCCGCGGGATGCGCGGCCGCCCGACGAGACGCTCGATCGGACGCCGCGGCGGGTGTCGCTGCGCGCTGTAGCGTGGACCGCTCTGGCATGGACAGTGCTCTGGCTCGGCGCGTTCGCGTGGGCCGGCGTCGCGATCGGCTACGGCTACGGAGCGGCGCTTGGCGGCGGCGGAAGGGGACTGACGTTCGGTGCCATCCTGGTGGTCTTCTCGTGGCTCCCGATCGCGTTCCTGCTCTTTCGCCACCGCACGAACCGCCGCCACGAGAGCCTGCGGCGCGCCAGCGCCCGAGCTCGCCTCGCCGCCCGTTTGGGCCGCTCCTCCGGCTGACTTGCCCCTGTGGACGATATCCACCCACGCTGCTACCTTCGAATCGACATGCGCATCCTCTTCGCGACGTTCGCAGCGCTCTTCGTGCTGATCCCGCTGTTCGGCGGCGTCGGCGCGTTCGCCGACGATCCGCCGGAAGAGCTGCCGACGACGGTCGATCTCTACGACCTGACCGACATCGACTGGCAGCCCGGCAAAGAGGTCCCGAAGTGGATTCGCGACCTCGACGGCGAGCGCGTGCGCATCGGCGGCAACATGCACCCGAGCATGGGGCAGCGCGCGGCCGAGTTCATGCTCGTCACCGACGCGTGCGTGTGCGGCGGTCGGCCGCAGCCGCACCACTACGTCGACGTGACGCTCGACGAAAAAGTCGACTACAAGAGCGGTCTCATCGACGTCATCGGCACGTTCCGCGTCGAGGAGGTCGAGGAGAACGGCTACGTCGTGAGCCTGTTCCACCTCGAGGCCGAGCGAATCGAGTGATGCGCTCCACGTTCCTCGCTCTGGCCCTGCTCGCCGGCGCGGCATCCGCGATCCAGGACCAGCCCGCGCCCGCACAGCGCGACCAGCTCACGCAGCTCCTCCACGACGCGCGCGAGGGCCCGCCGGTCGTCCGCCCGCAGGCCGCGCAGCGCCTCATCGCGCTCGGCGAGCCCGCGCGCGAGCGGCTCGTCGCCGAGAGCGAGACGCTGCGCGAGCTCGCCGCGCTCGGCCCCGACGTCGTCGAGGTGCTGGGCGCGTTCGACGACGAGCGCCTGCGCGGGCGCCTATGGAGCGCGCTCGGCGACGCCGACTTCCCGTGGCGTCCCGCGGCCGCGCGCTCGCTCGCGGGGAGCGCGGCGGGCGCGGACGAGGCCGAGATCGAGCGCTTCGTCGCGCTGCTCGCCGATCCGCTGTCGTACGTGCGCGTCGCCGCGCTCGACGGCCTCGCGGCGCTCGACGCGCGCGGGCGGAAGTCCCTCGTGCGCGCGCGGCTCGCCGACCCGGACGATTCGGTCCGCCGCCGCGCGGCGCTGCTGCTCGATGCGTGGGGCGAACACGACGCGCTCGCGTGGCTCGTCGAGGAGCTGCGCCGCGACGACACGTTCTTCGACAGCCGGCTCGGCCGCGCGGCGCGGGGCGAGGCGATCCGCGCGCTCGAGGAGCGCCTGGGCGGCCGCTTCGGCTACGAGGCGCGCCTCGAGCCGGATGACCCGGCGAACGTCGCCGCGATCGGACAGATCGTCGAGCGCTGCCGCGCGCTGTGGGGCGCGGTCGATCCCGTGCTGCCGCCGGTCGCGCGCGCCGCGCCGAGCGAGACCGCCGAGGCGGAGGCGGTGCTCGGCCTCGAGCTGCGCTCGTGTCGCCGCGGCGAGCTGTTCTTGCGTTGGCAGCGCGACGACGTTCTGCTCGTCGGCACCGGCAACGCCGCCCGCGTCGAGCTGCCCGAGGGCACGGTCGCGCGCCTCGTCGAGGCGGCGAAGCCGCTGCTCGCGAAGCTCGGCGACGCGCGCACGTGGGGCGAGCCCGGCTGCGACGTCGAGCTGCTCTACTGGCGCCCCGAGCCGGGCGCGCGCGCGAGCGTGCTGCGCGTCTCGAAGGGCCCGGACGCGGTCGACGGGCTGCGTCCCGACGCGCTCGGCGAGCTCGTCCGGGCGCTCGTCGCGACGCTGCCCTCCGGCGGCGAGGATCCGCGCGTCGACGATCTCGCCGCGCGCACCGAGGACGTGCTCGGTGCTCTCGGCGGCCCGCTGCCGGAGTAGCCTGCGCTACGGTCGCAGCTCGAGCGCGACCGCGTTGCTCACCTGCACGATCGTCCCGTCGGCGCGCACCGTGACGAACGCATGGTGCACGGTCCGGCCCGCGATCGAGCTCGAGAGGTGCTGCGGCAGGACGAAGCGCGCGCGGGCCTCGCCGCTCGCCGGGACGACGCCCAGGCCGTTCTCGAGCGGCGGCGAGCCCGGGTCGAGCACGGTGTGGACGAGGTACGCGTCGATGTTGAGCGGCAGCACGTGCTCGCCGTGCGTCGCGCCCGGCTGCGTGCCGGCGAGCGAGCCGAGCACGAGGTAGAGCTCGTACGCGTGGCCGGGGCCGACGTCGAGGAAGAGCTCTTGTGCGCCGCCCGCGGCGATGGAGATCGAGTCGGGGCACGCGAACAGCGCGCGGTCGCCCGCGAGCGCGTACGGCTGGACCGCGCCGGCGCGCAGCCCGTACTCGACGTCGTTGGGCGCGCCGACGAAGAGCTCGTCCGCGTCGGCCGCGAGCGCGAGCCCGAAGCCGACCGCGCCGGGCGTCGCGACGACGTGCGACGTGCGCGACCAGCCGCGCGGGCCGGGCTCGAAGACGTGCACGGCGCCGGCGTCGCGGGCGGCGGTGTCCTCGCCCGCCGCGCCGACGACGAGTGCGCCGCAGCTCGTGGCGAGCGCTCCGCCGAGGCCGTCGCCGGCCTGTCCGCGCGGCGCGACGAGCCGTCCGGCGGGCGTCCAGTCGGCGCGGTCGAACAGGTGCACCGCGCCCGCTCCGTCGCCGGGCGCGCCGATCGCGAGCAGGTCGCCGACGACGGCGAGCGCGGAGCCGAAGCCCGCTCCTTCCGCCGCCTCGGTCGGCACGAGCCGGATCGACTCGACCCACGCGCCGTCGCGCCGCGCGAACACGTACACCGCGCCGACGCCCTCGGCGCGCGGCGCGCCGACGACGAGCTGGTCCGGTCCGTCGCCGACGAGCAGCACCGCGTGGCCGAGCTCGTCGCCCGCGACCGTGTCGTGGCCGCGCACGGCGCCGTCCTCGGTCCAGCCGCCCGTCCCGTCGGCGGTGAACGAGTACACGCGCCCCGCGTCCTTGCCGGCCCCGTCGTGCAGCTTCGCGCCGACGACGACGACGCCGTTCGCCGCAGCGACGGCGGAGCCGAAGAACGCGCCGCCGACCGGCTCGTCGGTCGCGAGCTCGTCGGCGAGCAGCCACGCGCCCTCGGCGCGCTCGAACACGAACGCGGCGCCGCTGCCGGAGTCGCGCAGGTGCGCGCCGACGACGAGCCGCTCCCCGTCGAGCGCGACCGCGCCGCCGAACCCGTCGCTCGCGGCCGCGTTCGGCGCGGCGAGCAGCGCGGCTCGCGTCCAGCGCTCGTCCGACCGCTCGAGCACGTGCACGGCCCCCGCGCTCGCGACGCCCGCGTCCCCGCGGATCGCGCCGATCGCCAGGACGTCGCCGGCCACGTCGAGCGACCAGCCGAACAGCGCTCCCGGCGCCGCATCGGGCGCGACGATGCGCTCGAGGGGACACTGGGCCGCGGCGGGGGCGCCGAGCACGGCGCAGGCGAGGACGAGCGAGGGGACGATCTGCATGGCGAGCGGGGGATGGGGACGGTTCCGAGGGCACGATCGGCGCGCGGGGTGGCGGATCTGGAACCGAGACGCAGAATCGACGCAGGAGGTGACGCGATGCGAGCGGCAGCGGCAATCGGCATGGTCCTGGCGGTCCCGGCGTGGGCGCAGAGCCCGGAGGTCGAGAGCGCGTATCTCGAGCGCGGGTCGGTGCGCGTCGATCCGGTCGATGTGACGCCGGCACGGCGCGAGGTGGCGTCGGTGCACGGCGGCCGGGTGTTCCTCGAGTTCGGCGCGCTCGTCGCGCTCGACGCGGAGGGGGAGGAGCGCTGGCGCGTCCCGCTGCCGCTTCGCTCGCACTGGATCGGCGCGACGGAAGGGATCGGCTTCGTGCGGGTCGCGCGCGAGGAGGCGTCCGTGGAAGTGTGGCGGGTCGACCTCGCGAGCGGGACGGTGTTGCCGGAGCTCCAGCTCGCGGCTGCCGACCTCGTCGACGTGCTCGTCGGCGACGGGGACGTGTTCGCGATCGCGCGGGAGCCGCGCCTCTACGCCGGAGGAGGGCCGGCGGCGAGCGTCGTGTACGTCCAGCGGTTCGCCGCGGGCGAAGACGTGTCGAAGTGGACGCGCCCCCTCGCGGTCGCGCGGCCGCGCGATGAGCTCAACGCGCATCCGCGTCGGATTCGGCCTCCGTACGCGCGGTCGAGCGAGCGCGCGCTCGATCGCTTCGGCGGCGACGTGGTCGCGTGCCTCGATCGCCAGGGGCCGATCGTGCGGCTGGACGGCGAGAGCGGCGAGCTCGTCTGGCGTTCGCTCGATCGGCTCTGGGTCGACCTCGAGCCGAGCCCGATGTCCGCGATCGTCGCCGGACCGGTCGTCGTGCCGCGCTCGCGGCCGGATGGCGGTGCGTCGATCCTCGCGGCGGTGGCGGTGACTTCGCCATCGGCCGAGGATGACGTTCGGTGCTCGCTCGTCACGATCGACGGCGAAGACGGCAAGCTGGCGGCACGTGCACCGCTCCCCGAGATCGTCCTCGGTTGGAGCGCGCAGGTCGAGCAGGCCAGCGTCGTGTGGGGTACGCGGCGGGGCATGCTCCGCGTCGCGTTCGTCGATCGGACGGAGAGATGGGAAGACAGACGCGCGACCCTCGACTGGTATCGCCGGTTGCGGTGCGAGCCGGAGACCGCCCGTTTCGTCTTCGAGTCGACGACGGACGCCATCGGTTACTCGAGCGCCTTCGGCTATCGGACGATCGCCGGTGGCTTCGCCATCGAGCGCGGCGCTCGGGAGGTGCGCTTCCCGGTCGGCCAGATCTCGCTCGACGACGTGGCGATGCGGACCTGGGTGCTCGTCGTGCCCGTCGACGTGCCTTTCTCGCAGGACGTGCCGACGGCCGCGGAACGCGAAGAGGTGTTTCGATTCCGTGGGTGGCCTCCGATCATAGTCAGCGACGTCGCCGTGGAACCCGGTCACCTGCGGCTCGACGTCGCGCACGACGGCGCGATCCACAGCCTGCGCTTCGACCTGGCGGCGCTCGAGAGCCCCTGATCCGGCGGGCGGCGGCCGTGCGCGCCCGGTGGTACCCTTGGCGGCGGCCCCCGCCCCGATCCGGAGCTCCTTCCATGGGTCCTTCGCTCCTGGCGCTCGCACCGTTGCTCGCCGTGCCGCAGTTCGTCGCCGTGCCCCAGGCGGACAGCTTCGATCCGACGCACGAGCTCCTCGAGGAGATGCACGCGATGGTGCTGCCGTGCGTGCAGCCGACGGCGACGCAGCGCGTGTTCACGCTGTGCTACGACACGCACTCGTCGATCCACGCGCACTGGGCGGCGTACCGGATCGCGCGCGTCGTCGGATGGCTCGACGACGCGGCGCTCGCGTCCGAGGTGGCGCTCGAGCCGCAGAAGGTCGCGTACGAGGTCCCGTTCATGCTGTCGCCCTACGCGGCGGCGTGGTTCCTGCGGCTCGTCGTCGACTACGAGCTGTGGTCGATCGAGGCGGCGCGGCCCGATCCGTTCGCGCTGCGCGCGGTCGGCGACCAGATGGCGGCGCTGCTCACGAGCGCGCTCGTCACGGGGCTGCCGCTCGACCCGTACGCGCCGGAGTACTGGAACCCGGCGTGGGGGCTCGCGCAACTCCACGCGTACTACGAGCACGTCGGCGACGACGCGAACCGCGTGCAGGTCGAGGCGCGCGTGCGCGCGGTCTTTGGCGCGAAGATCACGGGCGCGTCCTTCGGAGACGACCTCGCGCTCGCGGAGTTCTTCTCCGTCTACGGCAACTGGAGCTACGTCGTCGTCAAGACGCAGCCGCGGCCGCTCGTCGACGCGTTCCTCGCTCTACAGGACCCGACGCGCGTGGCCGAGCTCGTGCCGCCGAACGGGATCGGGCTGCACGCGAGCGGAATGTTCTGGTCGCGCACGTGGGCGCTGCGCGCGATGTCGGCGGCGACGCCCGATCCGATCGAGCGCGACCGCTGGGCGCGCGCGGCGGACCTCCACGTCCTCGCGGGCATGCAGCAGCACGAGCTGCTGAAGGGCGCGTGGATCGCGTACGACCACTGGGTGCCGCAGTTCGCGGTGTACGCGGTCACCGAGGGGCTCGTGAGCGACTGACCGCGCGCTGAGTGGAAGCGAGGCCGATGCGGGTGCATCGCCTTGCGCCGATCCGCCGAAGATCGCTGCGCTACTCGCGCTTCGCCGTCGGCTTCGCCGGCAGGTACTGGTTCGGCCAGGGTTGGTCGACGTACTCGTAGTCGATCGAGGCGCGCAGCGTCAGGTACGGGTCGACGAGGTGCGGGCGGGCGAGCGCGCACAGGTCGGCACGGCCCGCGAGCAGCACCGTGTTCGCGTGGTCCGCGCCCTGGATCGCGCCGACCGCCATCACGCGCACGTCGACCTCGTGCTTGATGCGCTCGGCGAACGGGACCTGGTACATGCGGCCGTACTGGGGCTCGCTCGCCGGGGTGTTGCCGCCGGTCGAGACGTCGACGAGGTCGCAGCCGTGGAACGCGAGCGCGCGCGCGATCTCGACCGCGTCGTCCTCGGTGAGCCCCGAGCCGTCGGGCATCCAGTCGGTCGCCGAGATGCGCACCGCGAGCGGCTTCTCCTGCGGCCACGCCGCGCGCACCGCGTCGAAGACCTCGAGCGGGTAGCGCATCCGATTCTCGAGCGAGCCGCCGTAGCGGTCGGTGCGCGCGTTCGACGTCGGCGACAGGAAGCTCGACAGCAGGTAGCCGTGCGCCATGTGCAGCTCGACGAGGTCGAAGCCCGCCTCCTCGGCGCGCCGCGTCGCCGCGACGAACTCGTCGCGCACGCGGTCCATGTCCGCGCGGCTCATCTCGCGCGGCGCCGGCCAGTCGGCGTCGAACGGCAGCGCGGACGGGCCCAGCGTCGTCCACGCGCGCGCGTCGCGCAGCGGCGCGTCGCCCTCCCACGGCACGCAGCACGAGCCCTTGCGACCGGCGTGTGCGAGCTGGATTCCGAGCTGGGCGGCCGAATTCTCGTGCACCCACTCGACGATGCGCTTCCACGCGCTCACGTGCTCTTGTGTGTACATCCCCGCGCAGCCCGGCGTGATGCGGCCCTCGGCCGACACGTCCGTCATCTCCGTGATGACGAGCCCGGCCCCGCCGATCGCGCGGCTGCCGAGATGCACGAGGTGCCAGTCGCCGACGACGCCGTCGCTCGCGGAGTACTGGCACATCGGCGACACGACGATGCGATTGCGAAGCTCGAGCCCGCGCAGCCGCAGCGGCGCGAACATCGGCGGGGGAATCCGTCCGTCGGACGCGGGCGGCATGCCGACGTCGCGCGCATACCACTCGGTCGCGCGCCGCACGAGCTCGGGATCGCGCAACGCGAGGTTGTCGTACGTGATGCGCTTGGAGCGCGACATCAAGTTGAACTCGAGCTGCAGCGGGTGCTGGTGCACGTAGCGCGCGCTGTTCTCGAACCACTCGAGGCTCGTCTGCGCCGCCTTCTGCGTCTTGAGCGTCTCGACGTAGCGCGCGTCCTCGTACGCGGCCAGCGCGCGCGGCACGTCGTCGAGTCCCGTCTGCGCGAACGCCTCGACGAGCGCGATCGAGTCCTCCATCGCGAGCTTCGTCCCCGAGCCGATCGAGAAGTGCGCGGTGTGCGCCGAGTCGCCGATCAGGACGACGTTCTCGTGGTGCCACGTCTCGTTCTTGATCGTCGGAAACGTGCGCCAGAGCGAGCGATTCGTCAGCAGTCGGTGTCCGCCGAGGTCGTCCGCGAACAGCCGCTCCATGTACACGACCGTCGCCGCCTCGTCCGCCTCGTCGAGCTTCGCGCGCTTCCAGACCTCCTCGCGGCACTCGACGATCCACGTCGAGAACGGCTCGGCGCCGGTGCGGAACGGGTACGCGTGCACCTGGAACAGGCCGTGCTCGTTCTCGCGGAAGACGAACGTGAACGCTTCCAGCGGCTTGTCCGTGCCGAGCCAGCAGAACTTGCACTTGCGCCAGTCGAGCGACGGGCGGAAGCGCTCCTTCCACGTCTCGCGCACGATGCTGTTGATCCCGTCGGCGCCGAGCAGGAGATCGCATTCGCGAGCGAGCTGCGCCGGGTCGCTCACGTCGTGCTGGAAGTGCATCGCGACGCCGAGCTCGCGGCAGCGCTCCTGCAGGATCTCGAGCAGGCTCTTGCGCTCGAGCCCCGAGAAGCCGTGGCCGGTCGAGCGCACGCACGTGTCGGCGAAGTACGTCTCGATGTCGGTCCAGTACGCGAGCTCGGCCTGGATCGCGGCGTAGCTCTCGGGATCGGCTTCCTCGAAGTTGCCGAGCGTCTCGTCGGAGAACACGACGCCCCAGCCGAACGTGTCGTCGGCGCGGTTGCGCTCGTAGAGCTCGATCTCGAGCTCGGGCCAGCGCTTCTTCGCGAGGATCGCGAAGTAGAGCCCCGCCGGGCCCGCGCCGATGCTCTTGACTCTCATGGGAGCGGCACGATAGCCGCTCGCCCCCGCTTCAGGGAATCGCGATCGTGCGCGCGTCGGTCAGCGTGCGCAGCCCGGTCGGCGCGAGCTGGATGCCGAGCGCGGCCGCGCGGAACGAGAGCCCCGGCGGGAACGTGATCGCGGCGGGCGGCGTCTGCGCGCTGCCGTCGGGCCCGACGGGCGCGAGGAGGAACGCGGCCTGGTCGATGCTCGCGAGCGCGAGCGCGTCGAACGCGAGGTCGATCACGCGGCCGCCGCCGATCGGCGTGGGCCCTGCGCCGGCGGACAGGATGACGAGGACGAGGTCGTCGACGGCGGGGTCGAGGCGGGCGAGGGCGAAGCTCGCGCTCGTCGGCCCGGCGACGAAGCCCTGCGGGACGAGCGTCTGCGGGCGGAATCCGCCGACGAACTGGTGATTCCTGCCGCTGCCATCGGCCTGCCAGCTCGCGAGCACGTTGCGGTAGGTCGCGTCGAACGCGAGGCTCGGCGGGTCGGCGTCGCCGGTCGTGTCGGCGAGCGTGGCGATCGGCGCGCCCCAGGTCGCTCCGCCGTCCGTGCTGAGCGCGGCGGCGAGCGAGTGGGGCGCCGCGAGGCCTGCTTCCCAGCCGATCGCGACGTCGCTCCCGAGCGCGGCGAGCGAGGGATCGTTGCCGCCGCCGGCGGAGAGCTGCTGCTCGGGCGCGAAGCTCGCTCCCGTGTTCGTGCTGCGCGTCGCGAAGACCTCGTCGACGCCGCTGCGATCGTCGTCCCACGCGACGACGATCGTGCCGTCGGCCAGGATCGCGCCGGTCGGGCTGTCGACGTCGCCGGGCAGCATTGGCCCGACGCGCACGTCGCCGGCGAACGAGAAGCCGGTCGTCGTCGACACGTTCATCCGCAGCTCCTCGCTCCCGCTGCCGGTCGGTTCCTCCTGGAAGAGCACGGCGACGGTCGAGCCGCGCACGAGGACGTCGAGGTCGCCCTCGGCGTCCGGGACGTTGGACGAGGTGTCGTCGATGCGCAGCTCGGTGATGAACACGAGCGACGGCTGAGCGCCGCCGAGCAGGACGGCGCGCCGGAAGAAGACGTCGTCGTTCCCGTTGCGGTCCTCGTGCCACGCGACGAATGCCACGTCGACGTCGGCGGCGATGCCGATCTCGTCGACGTCGAATTGGCCCGGCGTGCTGTTCGACGCGTAGTTCGCGCTCGACCACGTCGCTCCCCCGTCGCCGGAGAAGACGACGTAGACGTCTTCGTTCGAGCTCGAGTCCGGGTCGACCGCCATCATCACCCAGACGCGCGTGAAGGCCGCCCCTTGCGAGACGACCATCTCGAAGTCGCGCACGGTCCCGACGCCGGCGGGCACCTTGTCGTCGAGCGGGACCTCGCTCGACCACGTCTGCCCGCCGTCGAGCGAGCGCGCATAGTAGACCTCGCCGAACCCTTCGCTCGCTCCCGCGCGCAGATCGCCCCAAGCGACGTGGATGACGCCCTCGTGCACGACGACCGACGACGACACGAGGTCCTTGCGCGTGCCGCTCGGATCCTGGTCGACTTGCACGGGCGCGCTCCACGCGATCCCGCGCCCATCGGACGTCGCGACCATCACGCGGTTCGCGCCGGTCCCGGCCGCGACGTCGACGAATGCGGCGGCGGAGAGGTTGCCCGCGGTCGCGATCTGCGGATCCTCGACGCGATCCGTGGCGGCGTCGACCTGGACGGAGGAGCGGGGGACCTGCGCCAGCGCGGGCGCGGCGGCGACGACGAGCACGAGGGGGACGAGGGGGACGAAGAGCGGTCGCATGGACCTGTGTTCGCGCGAGCGCGCGGAGAAAGCAAGAGCGAGCGGCGGATTCACACGAGCTTCAGAATACGCTCGTGCCCCGCGGAGCATGGTGCAGCACATCGGCATGCGGCGCGAAGACGAGAACGGCGCCGTTCTGGCGAACTTTCTGGCCAGATCTGGCGCCGACGGCGTGCCGGCCGAGATCCTCGACCTCGCGCGGCCGGACTCGGTCTGCGCGCGCTTCATCGACCCCTACGGGGACACCGTCTTCAACCAGTTGCAGCTCCCTCCGCTGATCGACGAGCTCTCCGCGATGGCGCGCTCCGCGAGCAGCGCGGAGCTCCGGCGACGCCTCCGCTCGGTCGTCGAGTTCCTCGAGGCGTCGAAGGGCATGCACGTCTACGTGAGGTTCATCGGGGACTGAGATCCTCATGACGACCTCGAGCCTGTGCGCCGCTCGTGCGGCACGGTCGTGGACTTGCCGAGCCGCAATCAGCGCTCGGCTCAGAGTGCTCTCAACTCCGCTTGGAGCGCGACGAGCTCCGCCATCACTCGGCGAACGACGGCGGCGGAGGATCGGCGAGGAACATCGGCTGCATCGTCTCGAGTGCGCTCGGGCGCCTGAGCGACGACAGTACACGAGGGTCGGACGAACTCTTGCTCGAACGCCTCGGCGGCGTAGGGACGGATCTCGACGCGCGCTACCGGTTCGTGGTCGGACCGCGCTCCCAACTCCAGCCGTACCACCGACGACACGTAGTCCTCGGAGCGGTACCGCGAGGCTTCCAGGGCGCGTGGGTACTCGAAGAGAACGACGTTCTCCTCGTCGTTAGGCTCCAGACGGAGGACGACGCCTTCTTCGAGTGCACTCGTGAAGTCCGCTTCTACCGCCGGAACGAATGCTCCGACGACGTACTCGTTGACGATGCCCCGCATCGCCTTGACCGCCTTCTGGAATCCGCTTCGAGAGGACTTATTCGTGGGGTCGAGCTTGCCTCCGAGGCCGATGTCCGCGCGCTCTATCCCAAGGTCGATGTCCTCAGAGAAGCGGTGGATCAAGCGGAAGCACTTGGAGAGCGACGTCCCCCCCTTGAAGAGCAGCCGCGGCAGGTTCGGAAGCCCGTAGAGCCTGTGGAGCGTCCAGCAGACCCAGAAGTCCTTCTCCACGATTGCCGGATTGGCGAGACGCGCCCGCGCGGCAGTCTCCTCGAACATCGCCGCACGATCCTCGGGCGGAAGACGAGCGACGCCGTCCATGACCTAGGAAGCGCTCACGATGCGGTCGATGACGTCCCTCATCCAGTTCGTCGCTCTCGGACGCAGATCGCGTAGATCGCGCAGGTCGGACTTCTCGAGGGCACCTCGCAGTCGTCGAACCGTCATCTCGTCGACGTGATCGCGGCCGACGAAGCGGAGCGCCCGGAGCACGAGCCCCGCCTTCGAGTCGCCCCCCGCCCGGCGAGAGGAGCGCTGGAAACGAATGTCGAAGCCGCGCCCGTCGCCGAGATCGACACGGAACACGCGGTTCGTGCCATCGGTCAGGAAGACCGCCTGCGCCGGGACCTGGGTCGAGAGGCCGAGCAGGTTGGCGGCGTCGGCGCCACCGTGGCAGATCGACTCGCCATGGCTGCGAGCCACGGCGGCGGCGACGACTGCCGCGGAAGGGGTGCGGGTACCGAAGCGGGGGTGGAGCGCCGGATAGTCGTAAACCCCGCGTCCGATGCGACGGATGGTCCCGACGCGCGTCAGGCGTCCCAGGGCCGCGTCGATGGCCTCGCGGGAGCCCAGGTCCAGGAAGTCCGTCGGGACGAACACAGAGCCCCGGCCCTTGGCAACGATCCGCCGACGAACGCGGGTGGCGGTCGAATCCGTGGATCCGGGAGCGATCGACATGCTGGAAACTATGCCAGACTTTCGACCGTTCAAGGGAGCTTCATGAGGGAGATTTCTCAACCAGACAGAGGAGCCTGCTCCTCCCGCTCCGCCAGCAGATCGATCGACTTCAGGATGCGTTGCGCCTGGAGCGCGACGTAGCCGCCGAGCGCGAGCACGCACAGCGCGAGCGTGCCGTAGATCAGGAACGCCGTGCACAGGATGAGCTGGTGGAGCCGGTCGCCCAGGTCGGCGACGAGGAAGCAGAGCACGAGGAACAGGCCTTCGAAGAGGCCCGCTCCGAGCACGAGCCACCAGAAGCGGCGCCGCGCGCGCTCGATCCGGTCCAGCGCGCGGCCGCGGACGCGGTCGAGATCGATGTCGTTCATTCGGGTTTCTCCTCGGGATCGGCGCCGAGCTTGCGGCGCAGCGCGCGCAGGCCGTAGTGCAGGCGCGACTTGACGGTGCCGACCGACAGGCCGAGCACCTGGGCGACCTCCTCGAGCTTCATCTCCTGGCCGTAGTGCAACAGGAGCACCGGCCGGCTCGCCGGCGACGCGGACTGGACGAGCTCGGGGAGCCGCTCGATCAGCTCCGGATCGGCCGGCTCCGGGTCCGGCGGCGCCTCCGGCTCGGGCACGCCGTCCACGCCGTCCTCGCCCTCCTCGCCGAAGCCGCGGCCCGCGTGCCGCCGGTGCTTGCGGAGCTGACGGTATGCCTCGCGCGTCGCGATGCGGTGCGCCCACGCGACGAAGAGCTCGGGATCGCGGAGCCAACGGAGATTGCGCCAGATGATCACGAACACGTCCTGCAACACGTCCTCGGCGAGGTGCCGGTCGCCGACGAGGCCGCGGACGTACGCGTACAGCCGCGCCTGGACGTCCCGCAGGACGAGGTCGTACGCCGCGCGATCTCCGGCCTGCGCCCGAAGGATCGCGCGAAGCTGCGCGCGGCGGTCCGACCCGGTTCGCCCCATCGGTGCTCATCATTCCCGAGGCGGAGCGCCGGCGCACGGTTCGAAGCCGGATGAGCGGGAGTCAGCGGGCCCGCAGCGCGAGCGTGAGCCCGAGCGCGACGAGCGCGCCCCCGACCGCCACACCCTTCACCGCGGCGCTTCCCCTTCGAGCGTGCGCGCCGAGCCCTCCACGACGCGCCAGCCCTCTGCGCGCCTCTCGAGCAGCGCGCTGAACGCGACGCGCCAACGCGCGACGTACGCGCCGATCGGCGTGCGCTCGAGGAACGTCGCCTCGAACGAGAGCTTCGCGCCGTTCGCGTCCTCCGGATGGAGCACGAGCTCGATCGTCTCGACCGCGACGTCGACGCGCTCGTGCACGTCGTCCTCGAAGAAGGCGCGCAGCGTGCCCTGCGCGTCGTCGCGCAGGTCCTGCGCGAGGGGCGCCAGGCACGCCTGCGCGTCGCCCGCGTCGAACGCCTCGATCGAGGCGTCGAGCAGCTCCAGGATGCGGATCTCCTCGGAGACGCGTTGCTCGCAAGCGACGAGCGCGAGCGCGAGCCCGTGCGCGAGCGCGAGCGCGACGGCGCGCTTCATCGCAGCGGCCGCCCCTCGAGCGTGCGCGCCTCGGCCGACACGATCTGCCAGTCGCCGCGCTCCTCGAGCTGCGCGTCGAACGAGACGCGCCAGACGACCTCCGCGAACTGCCCGCCCGGCGAGCGGCGCAGGAAGGTCGCCTCGACGACGACCTGTGCCGCGCGCGGGTCCTCGCCCTCCGGCCCCACGACGATCGTCGGATCGCCCAGCTCGACGTGGTGCAGCCGCGCGCCGGCCGCCCTGTCGCGCAGGAAGAAGCCGATCAGCCCGCGGCGCACGTCGTCGCGTTCGACGCCGGTGCGCGCCGCCGTGAAGTCGCTCGCGAGCGGGCCGATGCAGTCGCCGACGTCGCCCTCGTCGAAGCCCGCGGCCATCGTGTGCAGATGCCGCTGGATCCGCTCCTCGTCCGACAGGGACGCCTCGCGCACCCACCAAGCGGCGAGCGCGACCACCACGAGCGCGACCAGCGCGATCCCGAGCTTCGTCACGCGACGCCCGCCTCGCGCAGCGCCTCTTGCACCTCGTCCGCCGTGGCGTACCCCGCGCGCACGACCCGGCGCTCGTCATCCTGCTCGAGCACGAGCGTCGGGAAGCCCGTCACGCCCAGCTCGTCGCGCAGCGCGAGGTCGGCGCGCAACAGCTCCTCGGCGCGCCCGTGCCGCAAGTCCGACTCGAACCGGTCCAGGTCGAGGCCGAGCTCCGCCGCGAGCTCGATCAGCGTCGTCGCGTCCGACGGGTTGCGCGCCTGCGTGTAGTACGCGCGCTGGATCGCCGCGAACATCGCCGGCCCCGCGTTCTGCAGGCCCGCGGCGATCACCGCGCGGCACGCGGGATACGTCGAGCGGCGCGGCTCGCAGCGTTCCCAGAACGAGCGCTCGAACGGCACGCCCGCGCGTGCCTCGACCGCGTCCCACGCCCGCTGCACGTACGCGCGCGTCTCGAGCGGCATCGGCTCGTCCGAGTCCGGCGCGAGGCCGCCCATCACGTGGCGCACCTCGACGTCGCCGGGGAGCTCGGCGACGACGCGCTCGAGCTGCGGAGCGAAGCCCCAGCACCACGAGCACATCGGGTCCGCGACGTAGTACAGCGTCGCGCGCGTCACGGCGCCGTCGCCCCCCAGCCGAGATACGCGCTCGCGAGCCAGAGCCGCGGCCGCTCGGGCGCCTCGGCGACGATGCGCGCGAACGCGTCGGAGTCGCCGGCCACTTGCGCCGCGCGCAGCTCCGCGACGAGCTCCTCGGGGAAGCGCCCGGTGCGGGCGGAGAGCCGCTCGACGAGCTCCGCCGGCTCGAACGGTTTGGTCGCGTGCGTTTCGAGCACCTTCAGCGCGCGCTCCCACTCGCGCGCGCCGTCGCCGCCGAGCACGCTCTTCAGCGCGCGCTTCTCTTTCGCTCCGACCTCGTGCTCGACGAGCGCCGCCCAGTCGAGCGCGACGGCGAGCGCCGGTTCCGCGCGCTCGCGCTCGAGCGCGTCCGCGAGCGCCTCGACGTCGGCGAGCGCTTCCGCGAGCCGCGCGAGGTGCGCGCGGGCGCGCGCCGCCTCGGGCGCGTAGCGCCGCTCGAACTCCGCGGCCTCGATCAGCTCCGGCAGCGCCGCCTCGAGATCGCCTCGGGCGAGCGCCGGGCCGGCCGACGTCGCCCAGCGCTCGCGCCACGCGGCGAGCTGTACGAGCTTGCGTCGCTCGATCAGGTCCTCGAGCGGGTCGTCGATGTACGAGCGCACCGACGGATCCCACGGCTGGCCGATCGTGAAACCCGGATCGCCTTCCCAGGCGACGGCATGGTCGAGGTCGAGCAGCACGAGCCGCGGGAGGTTGAACCGCCGGATCCAGTACGCCTCGTGCGTCGCGCCCCGTTGCGCGTCGATCTCGGTGTCGACGGCGACCGCGCCGGGGAACGGGTGGCCCTTCATGTACGCGTCGAGCTCGTCGTCGTCCCAGCACTCGGCGACGCTCACGATCCGCAGCCCGACCGACGCGTGCTTCTCGGCGAGGTGCCGCAGCCACGCATCGATCGGGTTCAGGTCGTTCTGGAGCTTGCTGAACAGCACGAGGAGCTGCGGGACGTTCCCGGCCTCCTCCCAGCTCGAGCGCTCGTCCTGCGCCCAGCGCGCGACCTCGGGGAACGGCGGGATGCGACCGACCCAGCTCCCCTCGACGGCGCCGCCGTGGCGCTCTTGCAGCTTCTCGATGCGGATCTCGCGCTCGATGCGCGAGGCGGGGTCGCGCGGGTCGCGCGACAGGAAGCGCACGTCGCGGAAGCGCGCCTTGCCGCGCCCCGTGATCAGCCCGAAGCCGCCGCGCAGCACGGCCGCGCTCGGGAACTCGTGCGTCGCGACGATCTCGCCGCCGTACCACAGGTCGACCCAGCGCCCGCTGACGTCGAGCCGCAGCGGGTACCACGCGCCCGACGCCGAGCGGCCCTCCTCGCGCTCGCCCGACGTGTCGACCTGCACGTGGCGCCACGTCTTGGTCGCGCCGTCGCCGTACGCGCTCATCAGGTCGACGTAGCCGGTCGAGGCCGCGCCCGCGGCGACCTTCGCCTTGCCCGGGAAGAGCAGCATTCCGTGGAACGTGCTCGCGTCCTTGCGGCCGAAGACGAAGCCGCAGAACGTGATCTCGCCGCGCGCGGCCTGCACCTGCGCCTCGATCGAGAAGTCGCCCGTCGTCACCTCGTCGAGCGTGACGAACTGGTAGTCGAAATCGCGCTCGTCGTACGCGCCGTTCGCGACCTCGAGGAACGGGCCGTTCGGGCGGAACGCGCTCTCGCCGAGCACGCTCCAGCCGTCGAGATCCGCCTCGTTGTACGCGAGGTCCCAGATGCGGATCGTCTTGCCGCTCGCGCGCACCGCCTGCTCGTACGCGTCGAACAGCTCGGGGATCTCGAGGTCCGTGCCGAGCCGCCACGCGACGTCCATCACCATGAGCGGCAGGCCCTCGGCGAGGTAGCGGTCGACGATCGCGCGCGCGGTCGCGGCGATCTCCGCTTGCACCGAGTCGAGCGTCTTGCGCTTGGGGTCGAGCTTGGCGAGCAAGCGCTCGGCGGCGCGGATCGCGTCCGCGTCGGGCTCGCCGGCGGACTCGAGCGCCATGAGCGCCCAGCCGACGAGCTTCGCCGCGCGGTCGGGGTTCGCGAACCGCTTCTCGAGCAGCTCGGCGAACGCGATCAGCAGCTCGGGGTCGTCCGGGGACGCGACGAGGCCCTTCTCGTAGTGCTCGAACGCGACCTGGAAGTCGCCGTTCTCGGCCGCGTAACGCCCCCAAGCGGCGTACGGGCGCGCGACCTCGATCGCGCCGGAGAGCTCGTCGCGCAGCCGCAGCGTCCACTCCTTCCAGAGCGCGTCGAGCTCGTCGACTGTGCGCGCGAGCTTGGTCGGCTGTGCGCCCTCGGGCAGCTCGACGCCCTTGTACGGCTTCTTCGGGCTCGCGAGCACGACCTCCTCGAACGTCTTGACCGCGCCGTCGCCCACGCGTCCGCCGGACGCGTCGATGTACTCTTGGAACGAGTCGCGATAGACGAAGCGGCCGTCGATCGGGTCCTGGTAGTTGTAGAGGAAGTAGCACACGCCCCACGTCGGCGCGTACCACGGCGGGCCCCATGCGTACTGGTTCTCGATGATGATGCGGAACGTCGGGGCGGTGACCGGCGTCGCGTTCGGGTCGGCGGGATCGAGCCCGTCCTCCGGGCCCTTCATCCAGCCGCGCTCCATCCGCGTCGCGAGCGGATAGAGCCGGTGCCGCGCCGGCAGGTTCATGATCACCGTGCCGTTGGGCAGGATCTCGGTGCCCTCGAAGAACGACGCGAGCCCCTCGTTGAGCCAGCCGGCGGCGCGCGTCGCGAGCGAGACGAATTGGTGCGCCGCTTCGTGGAAGAGCGTGCCGACCATGCCCTCGAAGCCGCCGCTCTCGGGGATGTACGTCTCGACGAAGTCGCCGGTGAAGTGGCCGCCGGACCACTCGACGGGCGGCCCGATGCCGAGCTTCAGGTACTCGTCGCGCGTCTTGAAGATGTTGAGCCCGATGCGCGGGACGGTCTTGCCGTCCTCCTCGGTCCCGTAGCGGAAGAACTGGCGATAGAACGCGTTCATCTGCTCCATCGCCTCGCCGGAGCGCACGAGCACTTCGTAGCCCGCGTTCGTGTACGTGTCGTAGTTCTCGCGCTCGAGCTTCGCGCGTTTCTCCCACGTCGCGTGTTGCGCGTCGTGCTCGAGGATCCACTCCTCGGAGACGTCGGCGAACAGATCGCGCGGCTTGGCGTCGGCGGCGAGGCTCGGATCGGGCGTCGACGCGATGCGCTCGATGGCGAGCTTGCTCTCGTCGTTCTCGGGCTCGATCGCGAGGATGCGCTTGTGCACGCGGATCGCGGAGTGGGGGCGCTGCTCCTTCTCGTAGCGGTCCGCGATCGGCCGCAGCTCGTCGATGAAATCCGCGTTCATGCCGAGCAGCTCCTCGGCGACGGGATCGAGCGCGAGGACGCGCTCGCGCAGCGCGTCGATCGCCTTGCGCTCGGCGCCCTGCGCGACCGAGAGCTGGAGCTCTTTGTGGAGCGCGTAGACGAGCTCGTCGCGGTCGCCGACGGTCTGGGCCCAGCGCACGCGCAGCGCCCACGCCTCGATCGAGCGGTGCCGCCGTTCGAGCGCGCGCTGGATCAGCTCGCGTGCGCGCGCGTGGTCGCCGGCCTCGAGCGCGCCCTCGGCGACGCGCAGAGCCTGCGCGAACGCGGCGGAGTCCTCGGGAGCGGGGGCGGGGGCGAGCAACGTCGCCAGTCCCACGGCGGCGAGCGCGAGGAGCGGCTTCATCCTGCGGAGGATAACAGCGCTAAGCGGCTTCGCTCATCCACGCGGCGAGACGGCGCAGGAGGTCGAGGAACGCGCCCTCGAAGGCCTCGCCGGGGTAGCGCTCGGGCTTGGGAACCGGGATGCCGTGGCGCTCGAGGTCGCTCCGCACGGCGACGAAGAGGTCTCGAGCGCGCGACGCGCTCATGTACGCGCTCCGTTCTGGGCGCTCGTCTGCCCAAACGGCGGCGCGCGAAACGAATGGAAAGAGGGGCGCCCATGGACGCGAGGCCGGGACGCGTGACGCTCCGCGCACGTCGTTCTCCGCATCCGACCGCGTACGCGAGCGACCACGATCGGGTTGGGGGCGAACCCCGAAGGCGTCGAACACACCGGACGAAGCCGGCCCCTACTCCAGCGTCGTCCGCTCGCCCGCGCGGATCGTGAGCTCGGCGGCGGACGGCCAGGCGAACGGCGGGGACTCCTCGGTCTCGGGCGTGCGGTAGTGGATGCGGCCTGCGCCGGCGGGAG
>CAZGTQ010000329.1:0-10612 GCA_964528575.1 uncultured Planctomycetaceae bacterium
TGCGGCACCTGGCACCTCCCTGTCGCTGAACGACAACAAGGTGTGCGACACCGTATCGACGCCTAGCTCGCGATCTTCTTTGCGCCGGGCTCGGGCTTGGCGGGGTCGGACGAGCAGAGGCCGAGCGCGTCGGACGAGTCCAGCGCCTTGACGTCCTCGCCGACGCACACGAGGCGGCGGCCCTGGGCCTCCTCGATCGTCAGCAGGTGCACCGGGCCCTTCCAGATGCGCGCGATGTGGCGCAGCGTCGCGGCCGCGGCGTCGAGCTGCAGGTCACGGCCGTCGTGGTGGTGGCGCAGGACGAGCTCGCCGTCGCCCTCCGTGTTCTGCGCGATCAGCTCGATCTTCGGCAGGCCGCCCCAGGCGAGCTGCTGCAGGAGCATCTTCTTGCGCTGACGCCAATCGAGGTCGCCGGTCGCGTTCCCGTGCTTGCGCACGTACTCCGCCGGCAACGAGTGGACGACGAAGCCCTCGTCGACGAGCTCGTCGACCAAGCTCACGTCGTTGTGGACGCGGCGCAACTGGAAGATGTCGCGGCCGCTCTGCTCGGCGTAGCGGAAGAGCTCGATCCCGAGCTTGTACGGGTTGAGCTGGCCGGGAGCGGTCGCCGTCGCGCTCGAGTGGCAGTCGGCGAAGTCGAGGATCTCGCTCGGATCGAGGATGCCGCCGGTGAGCAGCCGGCTGTGCCAGAACGAGGCCCAACCCTCGTTCATGATCTTCGTCATGCGCTGCGGCGCGAAGTAGTACGCCTCGCGGCGCAGCATGCGCAGCACGTCGTGCTCCCACGCTTCGAGCGGCGCGTGCTCGGCGAGGAAGCCCATCACGTCGAACGTGGGCAGCGTGGACGGCGGGGCGGCGACCGGCTCGCCGACGGACGGGCCGCCGCGGTGCGGCGGCCGCGTCATCGCCTCGAGCGACGCGCGCGCGCGCTCGGACAGCGGCGTGCGCCGACGCGACTCCTCGGTCTGGCCGCGCTCGCGCAGCGGCTGGAACGGGTTGATCAGCGTCTCGATCGAGAGCGCGTGGTCCATGAACGCCTCGACGCGCTCCTGCCCGAACGCGTCGATGTAGCGGCGCACGCGCGTCGCGTGGCTGCCCATCGTGTCGAGCATGTGCCGATCGGTCGGCGAAAACCACACGTTGTTCTTGAAGAAGTCCGCGTGGCCGTAGACGTGGGCCATCACGAGCTTCTGCTCGAGCAGCGAGTTCGCGGCGACGAGGTAGGCGATCGTCGGGTCGTTGTTGATCACCAGCTCGTAGATCTTCGACATGCCCCAGCGGTAGCCCTTCTGCAGCCGCTCGAACTCCATGCCGAAGCGCCACGACGGGTAGCGCACCGGAAAGCCGCCGTACGAGGCGACGCCGTTGACGTCCTGCGCGGGGAGCAGCTCGAACGCGACCTCGAAGAAATCGAGACCCGCCTCGCGGGCCGCGCTCTCGATGATCACGGCCTGGTACTTGAGCTGCGTGGGGAGCGAGGACTTGAGCTTCACGGGGACCGACCGTCTCTAGCGCCCGCTGCCGAGGAAGCAACGGATGGACTCGGGGATGTCGGCGCGGTCGTTGATCGAGCTCGTCACGAGCAGCTCCTGCTCGCCCAGCGCTCCGTCGAGGTCCTTCTTGAACTGGCCGGAGCCGTGAGCGCTCTTGACCTGGCCGTAGCAGAACTGGTTGACGCGCGGGAGGATCTCGTCGCGCAGCATGTTGATGCAGAGCTCGGTGTCGCGCGCCGACCAGTTGTCGCCGTCGGAGTAGTGGAACGGGTAGATGTTCCAGTCCTCGGGGCGGTAGCGTTCCATGATCTGGCGCAGGCACAGCTCGTACGCGGACGAGATCTTCGTGCCGCCCGACTCGCGCAGGTGGAAGAACGTGTGGTGGTCGACGACCTTCGCGACCGCGTCGTGGACGATGTACACGATCTCGAGATTGCGGTACTGGCTGCGCAGCCAGGTGTCGATCCAGAACGCCTTGATGCGCACGATCTCCTTCTGCTCGCGCCCCATCGAGCCCGACACGTCCATCATGTGGAACACGACGGCGGACGAGTCCGGCTGCGGGCACGTCTGGCGCATGCGGAAGCGGAAGTCCTCGCGCTGGGGAACGATGCGCGGGTCGTTCGGGTCCCACAGGCCGGCGGCGACGGTGCGCTTGAGCGCGTTGCGGAAGCTGCGCCGGAAGTGGCGCAGCGAGTCGGGGCCCGAGCGCCGCAGCCCGCTGTAGCGGCCGCCGTCGGACGAGACCTCCTTCACGCCGCGCGGCTGGATGTTCGGCAGCGCGAGCTCCTCGCCGAGCATCTCCGCGAGATCGTCGAGCTCGACCTCGACCTCGAGGATGTGCTGGCCCGCGCGGTCGCCCGCGCCGCTGCCGCCTTCGCCCTCGACCGCCTCGCCGTCGGCCCCGTCGCCCTTCTCGCCGTCGCCGCGGCCGCCGCCGCCCTTCTCGTTCTCGCCGAAGCGGAAGCGCGGCAGCTCGATCTGCGGCAACGGGATCGACACCGCGCGGTCACCGCAGCGTCCGAGCAGCTCGCCGGTCGAGAGGTACTTGCGCAGGTCCTGGCGGATGCGCCCGCGGACGATCTCGCGGAAGCGCGCGCGGTCGGCGTCGATGCGGTACACGACTCCCCCTCCGCGGGGCCTACGCGGCCTCCATCGGGCCGTCTTTCGCCTCGCCGCGCGCGAACAGGTCCGCGACGAGCTGCAGCACTTCCTCGGCGCTCGCGTTGTCGTACCCGAAGCGCTCGACCAGGCGGTCGCGGATCACGTCGATCTTGCGGCGCGTCTCGGGGTCGACGACGGTCGAGACCAGGCTCGTGAGCTGGATCGTGTCGCGGCGATCCTCGAAGAGCTTCAGCTCGAGCGCCCGCGTCAACCGCTGGTTCTGGCGGTAGTCGAACGTCTTGCCCTCGAGTTGCAGCGCCGCGATGTAGTTCATCAGCTCGTGGCGGAAATCGTCCTTGCGCGACTCGGGGATGTCGATCTTCTGCTCGATCGAGCGCATGAGCCGCTCGTCCGGGTCGTGCTGGCGGCCGTGCGCGTCGATCACTTTCTCGCGCGTCGTGTACGCCTTGACGTTGTCGATGTACTTGCCGCACAGCCGGTCGGTCGCGTCGCGGTCGGCCGACACCGCCACCTGGACCTCGTGCTTGACGATCTCCTCGTACTGCTCGCGGGCGTACGTCAGGAGCTGCATGTAGCGCTTGCGCGTCTCCTCGTTCGAGATCAACGAGTGGTGGCGCAGCCCGCGCTCGAGGTGCTCGAGCACGTCGAGCGGTCCGACGTACGCCCGCTCGCTGACGAGCGCTGCCGCGACGCGGTCCTGCACGTAGCGCGGGCTGATGCCGAACATGCCCTCGCGCTCGGACTCGTGGTGCATCTCGCGCACGTTCTCCTGGCTGAAGCCCTGCACGTCCGAGCCGTTGTACAGGTGCGCTTTCTGCAGGAGCGTCAGGTTGGCGTGCGTCGGCTCCTCGAGCCGCGTCAGCACGGCCCACAGCGCCGCGATCTCGAGCGTGTGCGGCGCGATGAACTTGCCCTCGTACGACTCGCTGCGGAACTGGCGCCGGTAGATCTTGACCTCGTCCGCGACCCGCAGGTTGTACGGGATGTCGATCTTGATCGTGCGGTCGCGGAACGCCTCCATCAGCTCGTTGTTCTGGAGCTTGCGGTACTCGGGCTCGTTCGTGTGCCCGAGGATCACCTCGTCGATGTGCGTCTGCGCGAACTTCTTCGGCTTGATCATGTGCTCCTGCGTCGCGCCCAGCAGGTCGTACAGGAACGCGACGTCGAGCTTGAGCACCTCGACGAACTCGAGCAGCCCGCGGTTGGCGACGTTGAACTCGCCGTCGAAGTTGAACGCGCGCGGATCGGAGTCCGAGCCGTACTCCGCGATCTTGCGGTAGTTGACGTCGCCCGTGAGCTCGGTCGAGTCCTGGTTCTTCTCGTCCTTCGGCTGGAACGTGCCGATGCCGATCCGGTCGCGCTCGCTCATCACCATGCGGCGCACTCGCACGTGCTCCATCGCGCTCGCCCAATCGCGGTCGTAGCGCTCCATCAGGATCCGGAAGTAGTGGCGGCTGACCGGGTCGAGGCCGCCCTGGATGCGGATCCGGTAGGGCCGGTCCGAGCGCTCGTTCAGCCGGCGCTCGAGCGTGGGGCGCGACTCCTCCGGCACGAGCAGCAACGGGTCCTGGTGCGTCGGCGACGCGATGATCTCGCCGTCGACGTGCCACTCGAACGTGTAGACCGCCCCGGCGGGCGTGCGCGAGTACGACTCGAGCCCGCGCTTGAACAGGCGCGCGGTCGTGCTCTTCGCCGAGCCGACCGGGCCGTGGAGCAGCAGGATCCGCCGCTCGGGACCGAAGCCGCGCGCGCCGGCTCGCACCGTCTGGACGAGCTGGTCCAGCGACTCGTCGAGCCCGTAGATCGCGTCGCGGCCCTCGTCGAAGGGGTCGTCGAAGATCAGCCAGCGCCGCGCGGCCCCCGTGTGCGCCGGAGCGATCGAGCCGTGCGAGTCGATCATGTCGACGAGCCGCTGCCACGCGTTGCGCGCGACGCAGGGGTTCTGGTCGACGATCCGCAGGTAGTCCTGGAAGCTCCCCTCCCACGCGAGGGCGCTCGCGGCTTCGCGGTCGTACTGGGACTGGACCAGGTCGAACAGGGAGGGCTCGTTCATGGGGATCATCGTCTGGGGCCGAGGGTGCGCACCTCACTCTTTCGAACCTGGGCCCGCGATGCCTTGATTCGAGCCGGCCCCGGCTCGACGTCGAGCGGCTCGTGGGAAGCGGCGTGCGGACCCGCACAGCCGTCCCGAGCGACGCTCGGTACCCCGCTCGTGGCGCGGTCGTGCGGAACAGGTTCGGTGTGCGAAAGAGCCATGGAAGCCCGAGAGCGCTGCGTCGCACCCCTCCCCGGCTCCTGTTCCCGGCCCTTCCCCTTAGGCCGCGTTTGGAGCCGAAACGAGCCCCCGCTATGCTGCGCGCATGTTTTCCACCGCCCCAGGAGCCGCTCGGTCCGCCGCGGCCCTCGTCCTCGCCTGCGCAGCGGTCGCAGTGCTCGCGAGCGGCGGGTGCGGGAGCGCCGGCGCCGCGCCGCCGATCGCCGGCACGTTCGACAAGGCGCGCGCCTGGCAGAACCTCGAGACGATCGTCGAGTTCGGCCCGCGCCCGGCGGGCTCGGCGGAGCTCGAGAGCCTGCGCTCGTGGATCGAGAGCGAGCTCACCAGCTACGGCCTCGCGCCGGTGCGGGAGTCGTTCGGCGTCGAGGACACGCCGATCGGCGCCGTCCAGTTCGCCAACGTCTACGTCGACGTCCCCGGCACGCCGACCGAGGACGGCGCGCCGCCGCCGATCGTCGTGCTCTGCACCCACTTCGACACGAAGCGCATGCCGTTCCACTTCGTCGGCGCGAACGACGGGGGCTCGGGGACGGCGGTGCTGCTCGAGATCGCCCGGATCCTCGCCAAGCAGGACGTCGCTCGGCCGGTGACGTACCGGCTGCTGTTCCTCGACGGCGAGGAGGCGATCGTCAAGTGGGAGGGCGACGACAACACGTACGGCTCGCGCTACCACGTCGCGCAAATGAAGCAGGACCGGGCGCTGTTCCAGCGCGTCGTCGCCTGCGTCCTGCTCGACATGGTCGGCGACAAGGACCTGAGGCTGAACCGCGAGTCCCTCTCCGACTACCAGCTCCTGGAGATCTTCTTCGCCACCGCCCGCGGCAACAACCTCGGCGAGTACGTCAGCGGGCCGCCGATGGAGGTGCGCGACGACCACCTCTCCTTCATGTCGGCAGACATCCGCTCCTGCAACCTGATCGACTTCGACTACGAGAACTACTGGCACACCGCCGAGGACACGCTGGACAAGCTCTCGGCGGACAGCCTCTACCGCGTCGGCCGCATCGTGCTCTGGTCGCTCCCGGCGCTGGAGCACTGGGCGCTGCGCCAGTACGAGAGCAAGCGCCGCTGACCGCCCCCTCAGGCCCCCCCGCCGGGCGTGGCAGCTCGTCGCCGGTTCTCCGACCGGCTCGTCAGGGGAGCGTGACCTCGAGCGTCGCCCGCGCCGCGCGCGGGGCCTCGCAGTCGATCGCGACCGTCGTGCCCGCGCTCCCGGCGAGCACGAGCCGCAGCCGGGTCTCCCCCGCGCTCGGCCGCAGCGCCGCGTCGCGCGGGACGACGGTGTAGACGCCGTCCCCGTCCGGGTCCTCCGCGAGCGCGACGAGCTCCGCGGAACGCACCGCGAGCCGCACGCCGCGCGCGAGCGGACGCCCGCCGACCGGCAGCCCGCGCACCGGCAGCCTTCCGCGGTCGAGCAGCCGCACGTCGACCTGCCACAGCGCGGGCGCGCCGTCCGCCGCCGCGCCGAGCCGCGTGATCGACGGGAAGCCGTACTCGAGCCGCGGCAGGGCCGCCGCGAGCGTGCGGACCCATCCGGCGAGCGCCTCGGCCCCGGCCGCCGGCTCCGCGGGCTCGTCCGTCCAGGACGCGGCGACCGCGAACCGCCCGAGGTGGTCGCGCACGAAGTCGAGCGGGTGGCCCTGCGCCGACGCGATCCACGGCCGTGCGAAGAGCGGCTCGGTCTCGTACGCGAGCGGATCGTGCGCCGCGCGCTGGAGCACGCTCGTCGCATCGGCGCTCGTCCCATCGCTCACCGCGCCGCCGATCAGCGCGGCCGCGTGCGCCTCGTAGTCGAGCACGAGCGCGACCGCGGCGACGTTGTCGCGCTCGGCGACGAAGCTCGCGAGCGCGCGCGACTCGGGCCGCGAGAGCGGGAACGCGCCCGCGCCCGCGGCAAGCGACGGCGGCAGCCAGCCGGTCGGGAAGTCCACCTCGAAGCGCTCCGCGAGCCGCGGCGGGCGCGCGGCGACCGGCGCAGCACGCGCCGCGTCGCCGGGCGCGTCGCCCGCCGCGGCGGCTGCGGCGACGATCCGGTCGCGCCGCTCCGGATCGAGATCGGGCGCGACGTACAGCGTGCAGCGGCCGAGCCACGCGAACGAGGCCGGGTCCGCCGCCGCGGCCGACGCGAGCGCGCGCACGAGCGCGACGAGCGCCTCGCCCGAGCGCACGCCGCCGTCGAGGCACGCGTCGGCGAGCAGGATCGCCGGCCGCTCGTCGACGCGCGCGACCGGACCGGGCGCGGCCAGCGCGAGCGCGAAGAGCGGCTTGCCCCCAGCGCTCTGGCCGATGCTCCGCAGGTCGACGAGCTCGCTCTGCGCGAGCTCCGCGAGCGCGGCCTCGATCTGGGCGCTCGTCAGCCGCACGGTCGGCGCCGGCGCCGCGTCCGTCGCGGCCGGCTCGTCGGGGACGGGCGCCGGAGTCGGCGCCGGCGCGGGCGCCGGCCGATCCTGCGACCCGGCATCCTGCGCGCCGGCCGGCGCGAGCGCCGCGAGCGCGAGGGCGCACGCCGCGAGCGCGCTCACGGATGCACCTCGAGCGCGACCTCCGCCGTCCAGTCGCCGCGCGCCGCGAGCCGGAACGTCGCGTCGGGCGGCGCGACGAACAGCCACGTGTGCGTCGCGCTCGCGGCTCCCGCGGCGAGGTGACCCAGGGCGAGCTCGGCGTCCCCCGCGACCGCGCGCGCGCCCACGGGCGGCTCGACGCGCAGCACGACGCCGCGCGGCGCCGCGCCGGGGGGCACGACGATCCCGGTCGGGAGCGTGCCGAGGTTGCGCACGCGCGCCTCGACGCGCACGAGCTCGCCGCGCCGCTCGGTGCGCACGAGCTCGATCGAGAGGCGCGGCAGGCTGCGGGCGAGCGCGAGCGCGAACGGCCGCGCCCCGCGCACGACCTCGGGCAGCATCTGCTCGCTCGGATTGAAGCACGTGCGCGGCTCCCATCCGCCGACGAGGCCGCGCACGCCCCCGCCGAGGTCGACCGGCTGCCAATCGACGAAGCCGATGCCGCCGCGCTGGTCGTCGAGCCAGCGCCCCCACGCGCGCTGCAGCTCGCTCAGCCGCTCGTCCGCGGCGTCCTGGGGGGCGAAGCGCGCATCGGTCGGCTGCCCGCGCTCGGCGCGGCCCGGCCCCCAGAACGCGACTTCCGCCGCGAGCGCGCCCGCCGCGGAGTAGAGCCAGTCGATCGCCGCGCCCGGCCGCGGCTCGCCGCGCGCCTCGCACAGGCGCAGCGGCTCGCCGGTGCGCTCGCCCGCTCCGGCGAGCGCCGCGCCGAGCGCCGCGAACGCCGCGCGGTCGCGGTCGAACGGCAGCGGACCGTCGGCGACGCCGCCGGGCAGCGCGAGCCGTCCGTGGTTGCCCTGGAACAGGAGCACGAGCGCGGTGCGCCGCGTGAGCACGGCGTCGGCGAGCGCGCGCGAGCCGGGCTCGGAGAGCGGCAGCGGCCCGGCGGCGAAGCCCGAGCGCGGCCCGGGCCAGCCGACGGGAAAGTTCAGGTCGAGGTCGACGCCGCCGGGCCCGTCCTCGTTGAACAGCCCGTCCCCGTCGTCGTCGCGGCCCTCGGGCCGCTCGTGGTAGCGCGGCCAGTCGCCGTCGCGCGCCGGCACGGGGAAGCGGGGATCGGCCCCGAACGCCCACGCTCCATCGGGATGCTCGACGAGCATGCGCAGCACGAGCCCGTCGCCGTCCACGTCCTCCGCGCCGTCCTCGTCGAGCGCGCCGTCGCCGTCGTCGTCGAGCGACCCGCCGTTGCGCCCATCGACGCAGTGGCCGACGCTCCAGCGCGCGAGCCCGTCGGGCGACGCCCACGGCACGGCGACGAACGCGAAATCGGGCCCGATGCTCGCGAGGTCGCCGAGCAGCGCCTCGACCGCCGCGAGCACCGCTTCGCCGCCCGCGATCGACACGCCGTCGAGCCCCCCGACGAGCCACACGGTCGGCCGCTGCGACAGCGGCACGGGCCCCTCGGCGCCGACCTCGAGCGCCGGAATCGACAGCCCCCCCGCGGAGCGTCCGAGCTCGAACGCGAGCGCGCGCCCCGGATACGCCCGCGACCAGCTCTCGAGCCGCTTCCACAGCTCGTCGTGCCTGCGGTAGCGCGGCACGAGCGGCGCGGCGGCCGGAGCCGCGGGCTCCGCAGCCTCGGCGCCGGGAGCGGTTCCCTCGCCCTGCGCGGGCGCGCCCTCGCTCGCCGGCGCCGGCGCGGGCGCGGGCGGTCGCTCGGTCGGCGGCTCGCCCGGATCCTGAGCCCACGCGGGACCCCAGGCGAGCATCGTCAGCAGAAGAGCAAGCATGGCGGCGCGCGGCAGGAGCATAGCACCGCCCGCCCCCCTACTTCGTCCCCCACGCCACCCGAGGTCCACCCGAACGCCCGAAGCCCCCCCCCGCCCGGCCGCGCCGTCTGGTGTTCGAAGGTTCCCCGGCGGGGTTCACCGTGGATCCGGCTCACACAGCCCCGCTCTAGATGGTGCGCCCAACACGGCTGGCTGAGCGGCTCTGCGGTTGCCGGCGTAGCTGCGGCGAGTGTCCAGCAGCAGCAGCATTCTCGCGCCACCGCCAGAACACTCAGAATGATCGTCCTGAGCGACACGCCGCCGATGACCGAGACAGCCATCGCTCGTTCTCCTGCGCCGTGCTGTGCCGCCGCTGTGACCCGGCCAGCGGTATGCGGCGCTGCGTGCCGCGCGGAGGCGCGTCGACAGAGCCTTCGTGGGGCAGGCCATCGCTACCGGCAGAGCCCCGCTGGCCGCCCGGCGAACGCGGAGCGCCAGCCCGCTTCAGCGCTCGATGGGCGTCCGACGTAACGCATCAACGGCGCCCGAAGTGGCACCGACCATCCCCGTTATCGCCTTGATCGCGCCGCGCCCGCCGCGACGAGCAGAAGGGTGAGCAAGAGCTGGCGCCCAACGCCGGCGCGGACACCCGAGGGATCGACCCGGCCGTCGTGGAGTCCGAGCGACCAGAGCGTCGAGCCCCTGTGCAGCCGCTGCTCTGCCCCGTACAGCCACTTTCGCGGTTCGAGTTCCTCGCTAGCTGACTCGGCCGCGCGCTCGTCGTCGGCTACGGCGCCGGCGAAACGGCAGCGACCGCGATCCGGCGCGCCGGGTCGCGGGCCTACGGCGGACGCGCCGCTGCGGCTCGAGTTCCTTCGCGGCCTCCTGGCAGCAGGCTCGAGGGCGATTGAGGCCGACAGCAAGGGTGCGTGCGGGGTGGGACCCATGCAGTCACGATCCGTGCGCGGTTCCACGCTGGGAGCCCGAGGGCTCTCGCATCGCGATCGGAGGCCAAGATCGGTGGATTGGCCGTCCGGTCTCAAGGGCTCCCCCGTCCTGTATCGTGGGGCCGCGACGCCCCGAAGCATCCACCCATCGCAAGGCGACTCACCCGGATCTCGACTGCGTCATGAACTCCACCTTTCTCAAGTCTGCGGCCCTGACCGTCTGTGCACCGCTGGTTGCGGGCATCACCGCACACGCACAGGGGACGTCTCCCGGCTACTCCGAGCTGGGCACCGCCACGACGGGAACAGAGGGGGCTCCCAACCTCTCGATCGCTCAGCTTCCACTGGCCGGACGCCCCTTCGACCTGTGGCTCTCCGGTGGTCTCCCCGGCGCGGCGGGTGTGCTCCTGCTGTCGACGGTCGAGGTTGCACTCCTGCTGCCCCAGTTCGGGGCGACGGCCTACGTCGGAAGCCCCGTCCTGACCGTACCGTTCCTGCTCGATGC
>CAZGTQ010000330.1:0-1882 GCA_964528575.1 uncultured Planctomycetaceae bacterium
CCTCGATCGCGTCCACGCCGACCGAGCGCCCGGCGTCCGCGATCTGCCGCCACGTCTCGTCGTCGAGCTCGACGCCGTCGCGCAGCCGCGCAGCCATGCGGCGGCGTTCCGGCTCGCCGGCCGTGAGCACCTCGTCGAAACCCTGGCGATACGGCGGCTGCTTCACGAACTCGATCAGCCCGGAGAGCGACGCCCGGAAGGGGTCACCGCCGCCCAGCCGATCGGGATCGAGCACGAGCATGAAGATCGAGTTGCCGCCACGCGTGACGTCGGGTCGCGTCGTACCGCCGGGCGAGAGCGCGCCGGAGAGCAGCTCAACCGCCATCGAGAGGCCGAAGCCCTTGTGGCCCTGCGCGCCGCCGACGGGCAGCAGCGCGCCCGGCGTCTTCGAGCCGGGCGGGTTGCCGCCGTAAAGGTCCCACGGATCGGTGGAAGCGTTGCCTTCGCCGTCGATCACGAGATCGGGGGCAAGCGGCACGCCCTTGTTGCGAGCGACGCGCGCCTTGCCCTCGGCGATCGCCGAGGTCGCCATGTCGAGCACGAACGGTGCGTCGGGGTCCGCGGTCGGTCCGGCGATCATGATCGGGTTCGTGGAGAGGCGGCGCTCGGCGCCGCCGAAGGGCGCGACGAGCCGCGCCGCACCGTGGTTGTTCACGCACGCGATCGAGACGAAACCGGCTGCCGCCGCCTGCTCGCCGTACGCTCCCACGCGCCCGACGTGCCCGGACTGGTGCCCGACCACGACGCCGACCCCGGACTCGCGCGCCTTCGCGATCGCGATCTCCATCGCCCGGCGCGCGACCACCTGTCCGAAGTTCCAGTTTCCGTTCACCACCGCCGTCGTCGGGCTCTCGCGTTCGACCTCGGTCGGCGCGGCCGGAACCGTCAGCCCGTTCTTCACGCCGAGCACGTAGCCCTCCACGCGAATCACGCCATGCGAGTCGTGCCCCTTGAGATTCGCCTCGACGAGGTGCTCGGCGACGGTGCCGGCCTCGTCGGACGGCGCGCCCGTGGCTTCGAAGATGCGGGTGATGTACGCGCTGAGCGCATCGGCTTTCACGGTGGGCATGGCGGAGCTCCGATCATGTGCGAGTGTCGGGCGAGGGTAGCGCGACACTCGCGGTGCCGTACCTCGCCGTCGTCCGTCCCTCTGCGCAGCTCGTGCCCCGTTCGCAGGAGGGGAGGCCCGCCGCGGTCGCGACGGTGCAGCCGGTCACGGTGACCACAGCGCCAGCACGCCGTCGGCCACGAGGATCGGCGGGATCGCGCCGTCCGCGGACTGCACCCAGACGCCGCTCTCGCCGCTCTCGCTGACGCCTGCGTACGCGAACTGGCTGCCGTCCGGCGACCAGGGTGTGGAGGCGCGAGCGAACTGGTCGAAGAACGGCAGGTAGTCGCGCGCGTATTCGAGGCTCGGCGCGAAGAGCTCGAGGCTCACCGTGCCCGCTTCGTCCCACGTCCACCAGCGCGTCATCACGCCGCCGAGCGTCTCCTCGACCACCAGGTAGAGCAGGCGGTCGCCGGACGGGCTCCAGAAGAACGCGGCGACCGGCTCCTCGGCGACGATCGTGGCGACGCCCGTCGCGAGGTCGGCGACGACCAGCGTGCCGGCGCGCGCCTCCGGCGGCTCGGGCGCCGGCTGCGCCAGCGCGATGCTCGAGCGGCCGGTGTCGTCCGCGGGCTCGTCGACGAGGGCGGTCACCTGGTAGGCGACACGTCCGCCGTCCGGGCTCGACGCGAACGCGATCAAGCCGCTGCAGCGCGCGAGCTCACGTCGCTCGTCGCCCGTGCGCTGGACGAGCGCCCGGTCGCCGGCAAGCTGTGCGGCGTAGAGCAGGCGCCCGTCGTCGCGACGCCACTCGGGCGCGCGGAACGGCGCGCC
>CAZGTQ010000331.1:0-4543 GCA_964528575.1 uncultured Planctomycetaceae bacterium
GCGGTCGAGCTCGCGCGCGCTCGCCGCCTGCGCGATCGCGGCGCGCGCGGCGCCGCCCGCGTCGACCGCCACGTACTCAAAGGTCCGCACGCTCGGTCTCCGCGAAGCGATGACCGCGGCTCACGCGCAGCACCTCGTCCATCGTGGTCACGCCCGCGCGCACGAGCCGCTTGCCGTCCTCGATCATCGGCACGAAACCGCCGCGGAGCGCGATCTCCTCGAGCTCGTCCTGCGACGCGCCGCGCCGGATCGGCTCGGCGGTCTCCGCGCTCGGCAGGAACAGCTCGAGCGTCGTCGTGCGGCCGCGGAAGCCGGTCTGCCCGCAGCGCTCGCAGCCGCGCCCGCGCAGCGGCTCGCCGACGTCGTCGCCGAGCCAAGCGCGCTCCGCGTCCGTGACCTCCGCCGGCCGCGCGCACGCCGCGCAGCTCTTGCGGACGAGGCGCTGCGCGACCGTCGCGATGAGCGCGTCCTCGAGCAAGAACGGCTCGACGCCGATGTCGACGAGCCGCGGGATCGCGCCGAGCGCCGAGTTCGCGTGCAGCGTCGCGAGCACGAGGTGGCCGGTCATCGCCGCGCGCACCGCCATGTCCGCCGTCTCGCGGTCGCGGATCTCGCCGACGAGGATCACGTCGGGGTCCTGGCGCAGGAGCGAGCGCAGCCCCTGGTCGAACGTGAAGCCGATCGCGGGATCGACCTGGCTCTGGCGCAGGAGCGGCAGGTGGTACTCGACGGGGTCCTCGATCGTCGCGACGTTGCGCGACATCGCGTCGATCATGGAGAGCATCGCGTACAGCGTCGTCGTCTTGCCCGAGCCGGTCGGCCCGGTGACGAGGAACAGGCCGTGCGCGCGCTCGGTGACGCGCTCGAGCACGCGCTGCACGTCCGGCGCGACGCCGAGCGAGTCGAGCTGCAGCGCGACGCCCGGCCGATCGAGCACGCGCAGCACGACGTTCTCGCCGTCGGTGCACGGCAGGATCGACACGCGCAAGTCGACGTCGCGGTCGTCGAGCCGCATCCGCAGCCGTCCGTCGTGCGGCCGGCGCCGCTCGGAGATGTCGAGGCGCGCGAGGATCTTGATGCGCGACACGACCGCGGCGGTCGCGGTCGCGGGCAGGTTCTCGCCTGGTTGCAGGAGACCGTCGATGCGGTAGCGCACGCGCGTGACGCGCTCCTCGGGCTCGATGTGGACGTCGGTCGCGCCGCGGTGGATGCCGTCGAGCAGGATCGCGTCGACGAGCTCCTCGATCGGCAGCGCCGCGGCGGTGTCGCCGAATTCGAGCGCGGCGTCGGCGAGCAGCTCCGCGACGCGGCTCGAGCGGGCCTGGACGTTCAGGCGCAGGAGCTCCTCGAGGTCGCCGCGCGTCGTCAGCGCGATCTCGAGCGGCTGCGGGAAGCGCGCGCGGACCGCGTCGAGCTTCGCCGGGTTCTCCGGGTCGACCATCGCGACGCGCAGCGAGCCGTCGCGCGTCGCGAACGGGAACGCGCCCGCCTCGCGCACGAACGCGGGATCGAGCGACGCGACGACCAGCGGGTCGGGCTCGACGTCGTCCGCGCCGAGCAGCTCGAGCCCGAGATCCTCCGCGACCAGGCGCGCGACGTCGCGCTCGGCGACGAAGCCGAGGCGGATCAGGATCTCGCCCAGCGGCCGGTGCGCGCGGCGCTGCTCGCCGAGGGCCGCGTCGAGCTGCGCCTCGGACAGGAGGCCGCACGCGACGAGACGGTCGCCCAGGCGCATCTTCGTCGCCGGCTCGCTCATCCGTCGGTCTCCCCCGCCGCGCCGACGACGTGCGCCGTGACGTGCACGACGAGCTCGGGCCCCGCCGCGCCGCCCGCGTCCCACGGGCCGAGCCGGCCGACGAGCGTGCGCACGCCGTCCGCGACGACGACGCGCGTCTCGAGCCGGCGCCGCGCGGGTCGTTCGGGCGCGCCCGCGGCGAGCGCGTGGTCGTCGTCGCGCTCGAGCTCGAGCGCGAGCTCGACGAGGCCGCCGCCGGCGAGCCGCGGGGTGAGCACGACCTCGAGACCGGCGTTCGCGCCGTCCGCGCCGCCCCCGTTGCTCGCGGCCCCGTCGCTCGCGGCCCCGTCGCTCGCAGCGCCCAGGACGTTCGTCTCGTCGTCCGACGCCGCGTCGCCGACGCGCAGGCGCGCCGCCGTGCCGCTCGTGGCGAGCACCCCGTGGCGCGCGAGCACGAGCGGCTCGCGGCCGCCGCCCGTCAGGCCGATCTCGAGCTCGAGGCGCACCTGACGCGCCGGCCCGTCGACGTGCGCGAGCCACGCCTCGACGGCGGCGAGCATCGCGCCGTCGGCCTCGACGAGCAGCGTGCGGCTCCCCGCTCCGCCGCCCTGGACGCGGCCCGCGTCGCCGACGAGCTCGACGAGCTCCGCGCGGCGCGCGTCCGCGTCGAGCGACGCCAGCGCGAACGCGCGCAGCTCGCGGCCCGCGTCGGCGCTCGCGCGGAAGACTCCGGCGGGCGCTTCGACGAGCGCGAGCCCGTGGCGCGCGAGCAGGCTCGCGAACGCCGCGTCGAGGCGCACGGACGGGAAGCTCGCGTCGACGCGCTCGTTCGCGGCGGCGTCGACGAGCAGGTTCATGCCGCGCGCGCGCGCGAGCAGCGCGAGCGCGTCCGCGAGCGGAGCGCCGGCGAGCTCGAGCGCGACGACGCGCGCGTCCTCGAACGGCAGCTCCGGCGTGCCGCGCGGGGCCGTCGGCCGCGGCGCAACGCCCTCGGCGCCTGCCTGCGCGCGCGGCTCGCCCTGGGCCGGCGCCGCGAGGCTTCGCGCGACCCACAGCTCCGCGCGGCGCTCGCCCGCCGCGAGCACGAGGCGGTCGCGCTCGACCGCCTCGAGACGCCAGCCGTCCCCGAGCGACGCGCCGCGCTCGACGACGCGTCCGTCGACGAGCGCCCACGCGCCGTCGGGGGCGACGAGCGCGCCGGTGGCGTGCGCGGCCGGCGGGCGCGCGTCGGAGACGGGCGCCGCGGCCGCGAGCGCGTCGAGCAGCTCGGAGAGCTCCGTGCGCGGCGTCGCGACGCCGAGGGCGCGCGCCGCGTGCTCGAGCTCGCCGAGCGACACGAGTAGCTCGTGCTCCTCGCCCGTGGCGCCCGGCGCCTGCCCGGCGCCGCGCGCGTCGGGCTCCGCGCCCGGCGCGTCGTTGCTCACCTCGGTGCGAGCGGGCACCTCGTCGCGCACGAGCCACGCGGCGAGCTGCGGGATCCACACGGCGGCCGCGAGCGCCCCGAAGGCGACGGCGATCCAGCGTTTCGAGCGCGCGTTCACCGGGCGCCTCCTTTCGTTTCGTCCTCGACGTCCGACGCGGCGTGCGCCGCGCCCATCGCGCCCTCGAGGTTGAACAACCCGTACAGACCCAGACCGACGCGCACGAAGAAGCGTGCGCCCTCCTCGCGCGCGAGCTCGACGTGCAGCACGGTCGCGGGGTGTCCCAGCGCGCGCAGGTCGCGCGCGAGCGCCGCCGGCACGTCCGCGCCGCCCGTGCCCTCGACGACGACCTCGCGCCGCGCGACCGCGAGCTCGCCGAGCGCCACGCCGGTCTCGATCGGTTCGCCGACCGTGACGCGCGCCCCCTCGAGGCCGCGCGCGCGCGCGAGCGCGTGCACGACGCCGCGCAGCTCGAGCGCCGAAGGGTCGTGCGGGAACAGAGCGCGCGCTCCGTCGGCCGCGAGCGCGACGCGCTGCGGGCCCGCGGCGCGCTCGAACGCCTCGAGCGCGCGCCGCTCGACCAGCTCGAGCGAGGCGCGCTCGACCGCGGCCTCGTGGCGCGTGCGCGTCGCGGCGAACTCGCGCGCCGGACGGCCGACGGCGCCGACGAGCCCGATCAGCGCGAGGGTCGTCGTCGCGATCGCCCACGCGCTGCGGCCGGGGAGCGCCGAGCCGAGGTTGTCGAGCTCGCCCCTCATCGCGCGCGCTCCGCCGCCAGGCGCGCCTCGAGCGCGAAGCCGCTCGCTCCGGCGCCGCTGCGCTGGTCGCCGTCGCTCTCGTACGGCCCTTCGATGCGCACGTCGGCGAGCACGCCCGCTGCGCAGAGCTCGCGCTCCAGAGCGACCAGCCGCGCGGCGGCGACCACCGGGTCGGCCGCGGTGCGCCCCTCGACGCGCACGGTGCGCTCGCCCCCCGCGGCCGGCGCGACGCGCAGCGCCTCGAGCTCGCCGCGCCCGCGCAGCGCCGCGAGCGCGCTCGCGAGCAGCTCCTCGTACACGAACCCCTCGCCGCCGAGCCGCGTCGCCGCGGCGAGCTCGTCGCGCAGCGCGTCGATCCGCGCGCGCGTCGCGGCGCGGCGGGCGCGCAGCGCGATCAACGGCTCGCTCGTCGCGTCGAGGCGCGTGATCTCGTCCTCGAGCAGGGAGCGGCTCGAGCTCATGTGCTGGCGCGCGGCGCTGAAGAGCAGGACGCCGAACGCCAGCACGCCGAGCACGGCGAGCGCCGCACGCGGCCCTCGGCGCGGAGCACGCGGCGCGAGGTCGCGCGCGAGCGGACCGCCAGCGACGCAGCGCGCGAGGACGTCGGCGCGCGGCTCCGCGCTGGCCTG
>CAZGTQ010000332.1:0-75912 GCA_964528575.1 uncultured Planctomycetaceae bacterium
GCGGCCGCGCGCGGGGCCGTGGCGGCGGCGAGCGCGTCGACGCTCGCGCGGAGCGCGTCGAGCGAGCGCGCGAGCGCCGCCCCGTCCTGCGCGCCGGCCGGCGTCGGTGCCGCACGCTCGCCCCGCGGCGCGACGGACGGCGGAACGGCCTGCGTGCCGCCGCCCGCGGCGGAGCCGGCGACGAAGCCCCCTGCCGCGCCGCCGAGGGCGGCGAGGGCGGCGAGCAGGACTGCGCTCGCGCGGGAGAGGGGCGCGCTCATGGCCATCTCCGATCCCTACCCGGGCTCCCCAGGGGCGGCTACTCGATCGATCCGCCGCAGGACGAGCCCGCGCCGGCGGTGCAGCCGAAGCAGTGGCGCTTGGTGACGATCGGTCGCGAGGCGAGGCGGCCGACGTCGAAGTCGCGCAGGTGGCGCGGGACCGACGCGTCGACCTCGAGCTCGAGCATCTGGTTGAAGTCGCAGTCGAACAGGCGCCCGTCCCAGCCGACGCTGAGCGTCGTGCGGCACATCACGCCGTTCGCCGCAACCGGATTGAACGCGCCGACGAGGCGCTGCATGTACGCCTCGAGGTTGCCGCTCTCCTCGAGCCACTCGAGGTAGCGGCTGATCGGCATGTTCGTGATCGCGTAGAGCGCGTCGAACTCGACGCCGTGCAGGCGCTTCATCTCGCGCTTCCAGTCGCTCTCGAGCGACGCTTGGCCGGCCGGCAGGAACGCGCCGACCGGGTTCGTGACGAGCACGAGGCGCAGGCTCTCGCCGCGCCCGTAGCCGAGCGCGTTCAGCTTGCGCAGCGCCTCGATCGAGCGCTCGAAGACGCCGTCGCCGCGCTGGCGGTCCGTGCTCGCGCGGCGGTAGTGCGGGAGCGAGCAGACGACCTCGACCTCGTGCTCGGCGAGGAACTCTGCGAGGTCCGCGTAGCGCGGCAGCGTGAGAATCGTCAGGTTGCAGCGGTCCATCACGTGCCGGCCGAGGCGCCGCGACTCCTCGACGAGGTAGCGGAACTGCGGGCACATCTCGGGCGCGCCGCCGGTGATGTCGACCGTCGGGATGTCGGTGCGCGCGAGCACGTCCATGCACAGCTCGGCCGTCTCGCGCGTCATCGACTCGACGCGGTCCGGCCCGGCGTCGACGTGGCAGTGCGAGCAAGTCTGGTTGCACGTGCGGCCGACGTTGATCTGGAAGACCTCGATGGCGCTCGCGCGCAACGGCTTCTGGCCGTGCTCGGCGAGGTGGCGGTCGAAGTCGCCCTCGAGCGGGTCGGCGATCGGAACGCGGTCGAGCAGCGCGAGCTGCGCGGCGCCGGACGCGAGCTCGGAGCCGCGCCGGGCGAGGGTCAGGGTGCGCTCGGCCACGCTCACATCCCCAGCTTCTTGGCGACGTTGCGCATCTGGACACCGTGCACGAGCGCCGAGCCGCCCTGGATCGCCGCGGCGACGTGCACCGCCTCGGTGAGCTGCTCGTTGTCGCAGCCCTTCTCGAGCGCGTCGCGTGTGTAGGCGTCGATGCAGTAGGCGCACTGGACCGCGTGCGCGACCCCCAGGGCGATCAGCGACTTCTCGCGCGCGCTGAGGGCTCCGTCGCCGAACACGGCGCGGTACCACGCGAAGAACTTGTCCGCGAGCTCGGGCGCGTGCTCGCCGATCTCGGCGAAGCGGGCGAGGTCGGCCGGATCGTAGTAGGTGTCCATCGGAGGGACAGCATCGTCCCGCGGTGGGGCCGGCGCAAGGCGCGCAGAAAAAGCGCGAGCGCGGGTGCAACCAGCGGGCCCCCCGTGCGGTCCTCTCGCCGTGAGGACCACTCGAGTCCGCGGCGCGTGCCTCGTCGGCATCGACGCCGAGCTGATCACCGTGGAAGCGCGCTTCGAGCCGGAGGACGGCCGCCGCGGCGGGCGCACGGAGGTGCAGCTCACCGGGCTTCCGGACCCGATCCTGCGCGAGAGCCGCGGGCGGCTCTTGAGCGCGCTGCGCAGCATCGGGCTCGATCCGGGCCCGGGGCGGCTGCTCTTCAACCTCGTGCCCGCGCGGCTGCGCAAGAGCGGCGGAGCGCTGGACCTGCCGCTCGCGCTCGCGGCGGCGGCGGCCGCGGGGCACCTCGACGCGCGTGCGCTGCGCGGAACGCTGTACGTGGGCGAGGTCGGCCTCGACGGCGCGCTGCACGCCGTGCCGGGCGGGCTGGCGGCGGCGGAGGCGGCGCGCTCCGCGCGGCTCGCGCGCATCGTCGGGCCGCGGGCGACGGCGCGCGAGGCGGCGAGCGTGCCGGGCATCGAGGCGTACGAGGTCGACTCGCTCGGCGCGGCGATCGCGTTCGCATCGGGCGCGGCGCAGGGGTCGCGGCCGCTGCCGCCGCCGGAGGTCGAGCCGGACCAGGAGGCGGCGGCGGCCGAGCGGGCGCTCGCCGCGCTGGCGCGCGTGCGCGGGCAGGCGGTCGGCAAGCGCGCGGCGTGCGTCGCGGCGGCGGGCGGGCACGCGCTCCTGTTCGTCGGACCGCCGGGGACGGGCAAGAGCATGCTCGCGCGCGCGGTGCCGAGCCTGTTGCCGCCGCCGGCGGGCGCGGAGCGGCTCGCGATCACGCGCGTGCTCTCCGCTGCGGGCCTGTGGCCGGGCGGGCTCGCGTCGGAGCGCCCGTTCCGCGCGCCGCACCACACGACGAGCGCGGTCGGTCTGCTCGGCGGCGGCGCGAGCCTGCGGCCGGGCGAGGTCACGCTCGCGCACGGCGGCGCGCTGTTCCTCGACGAGCTGCCGGAGTTCGGCCGCGACGCGCTCGAGGCGTTGCGCCAGCCGCTCGAGAGCGGCCGCGTGTCGGTGGCGCGCGCGAGCGGCCGGCTCGATCTGCCGGCGCGCTTCCTGCTCGTCGCCGCGATGAACCCCTGCCCGTGCGGCTACCGCGGCCACCCGACGGTCGCGTGCCGTTGCGGACCGCACGCGCTCGAGCGCTACCGCCGGCGCCTGTCGGGCCCGCTCGTCGACCGCATCGACCTGCGCGTCGAGCTGCCCGCGCCGAGCGTCGACGAGCTCGCCCCGGCCGCGCACGCGCCGGCGTCGGACGCGGAGCTCGTGTCGCTCGTCGCCTCGGTCGCGACCGCGCGCCGGCGCATGGAGGAGCGCCAGGCGGGCCGCTGCAACGCCGACCTCGAGGCCGAGGAGCTCGACGGCTGCGCTCCGCTGCGCGGCTCGCTGCGCCCGCTCGTGCGCGCCGCGGTCGAGACCCGCGGCCTCTCGGCGCGCGCCGTGCAGAGCGTCCGCCGCGTCGCCCGCACGCTCGCCGACCTCGCGGGCACCGAGGGTGTCGCCGAGGAGCACGTCGCCGAAGCGCTCGCGCTGCGGGGAGAGCTCACGTGAGCGAGGAACGTGCGGCTGATCGCCGCAGTCACAGCCCGGCTGCCGCGAACACCTGGCAGGCGGCGGTGAGCCGCGCCGAGTCGTGGCCGACGCCCGGCACGATCGTCAGCTCGACGCGGGGCTCGACGTCGTGCTCGGCGGCGAGCGCGCGCAGCGCGTCGACGTACGCGCGGGCGCGCTCGACGTGGTTCGCGCCGGGGTTCCCGGGGATCGGTGGGATCGGCTCGGTGTCGTCCGCGCCGGCGACGACGGCGATCGGGAGCTGCGCGGCGTGCAGCCAGCCCGCGGGGTCGGGCGCGTACACGTAGTCGCGCCACGGCTCGTCGTCGGACCAGCGGATGCGGCGCTCCAGCGGCGCCATGCCGTTCGTCCACGGCACGTCGGGAGCGGGGAACGCGAACGTGCCGGCGGCGCAGAGCACGGCGCGCTCGACGCGCTCGGGGTGCTTGACGACGTAGCGACTCGCGAACTGGCCGCCGGCGGAGTGGCCGTAGAGCACGATCCTCTCGCGCGCGTCGGGGTGGCGTGCGCGCACGTCCGCCAGGATCGCGTGCAGGAACTCGTCGGCGCCGACGTCGCGGCCGAACAGACCGCGGTAGCCGCCGCCCGGGCCCGCGCGGCCGCCGTAGCGCTCGTCGTCGAAGACCGGCGCGACGAGGATCGCGCCCTCGGCGCGCGCGAGCTCGGTCCAGCGCTCGGCGAACGTGCGCGCGGCGCTCGAGCCGTCGGCGTCGGCGCCGAGCGTGCCGTGCACGACGACCAGGATCGCCGGCCGACGCGCCTCTGGGGGCGGCACGAGCTCGAGCCAGTCGCCGTGCTCGATCGAGCGCAGGACGACGTCCGGCTCGCCGACGCCGGCCGGCGAGAGCACGGCCGCGAGCACGGCTGCGGCGAGAGCGAGGGCGCGCGGCATCACCGCCTTTGTAACCGAACGCGCGGGTCTCGCCCCCCCGCCGGACCCGGGGCACAATCCTCCGCTCCCCCCTCTGGACACAGGAGCCCACCGATGTCGCGCCCCCGGGTCAGCACGCTCGCCCTGGTCACGCTCGCCGCGCTCGCCGCGCCGCTCGGCGCCGACACGCTCGTCACGAAGGACGGGCGCATCGTCGAGGTCGAGAAAGCGCGCGAGACGGACGGCGTCTACCGGCTCGAGTTCTCGTGCGGCGAGATCGTCTGCCCGCCCGAGCACGTCGCCTCCGTCGAGATCGAGGGCGACATGTCGGAGTACGAGCCGAAGGACGAGCGCGAGCGCGAGTACCTCGAGAAGGGCTTCGTGCGCTTCGAAGGGCGCTGGATCAGCAAGCCGGCGTACGAGAACGAGCTCGCCAAACGCGCCGAGGCGCGGCGCACGCGGACGGCGGAGCTCGCGGCCCACGCGGACTTCGCGAACGGCTGGACGACCGAGACGAAGCACTTCGTCGTGCGCACGAACACGACGCCGGAGCTGCTCGATTACTACGCCGAGCTGATGGAGGCGTATTACCGGCTGATGGACGACGTGATCGGCATCAAGCCGACGCCGACGCTGCGGCGCACGAAGATGACGGTCAACGTCTATCGCACGCAGCAGGAGATGATCGAGCACGCGACGGCGGAGGACGTCGACGAGAGCCTGCTCGGCTACTTCTGGAGCGGCGACCACAGCCTGAACTTCTTCCACGAGTTCAAGGACCCGGCGCGCAGCACGATGGTCGCGCTGCACGAGTGCACGCACCTGCTCACGTACCTGATCGACCAGGACTACCTCTCGCAGATCTGGATCAACGAGGGCGTCGCCGACTACTTCGGCGCGGCCGACGTGAAGCGCGACGGCAAGAAGATCGAGCTCGTGCCGGGGCGCTTGCAGACCGAGGACCTGCTCACGGTGCGCGAGGCGATGGCGAACGGGGAGCACGTGCCGCTCGCGCAGCTCTTCCTCGTCACGGACGACGAGTTCGACGCCTTCGAGTACGCGCACGCGTGGTCTTTCGTCTACTTCCTGCAGAACACGCCGCGCTACGCGCGCAACTTCAACCGCTTCTTCAAAGACCTCTACACGCTGAACCTGAAGGGCGTGAAGATCGAGACGCTCGCGGCGGGCTGGGACGACAAGACCGGCTCGCGCAAGCGCTACACGCCCGAGGACATCCGCGACGCGCTCGTCGACCGGCTGAACGCCGACGTCCACACGCTCGAGCGGGAGTGGCGCGAATTCGTGAACGCGATCGAGGTCGACGGCGTCGACGCGCGCTTCCGCCGGGGCCGGCGCGACGCGCTGCGTTTCGGCGGAGAGCCGGAGGCGGTGCTCGCGGACCTGCAGGCGGCGATCGACGGCGGCATCGCCGATCCGCAGGCGTACTGGGCGCGCGGCTACGTGCGCGTGCGCCAGGGTGACTGGGATTCCGCGGTCGCCGACTTCCGCCGCGCGGTCGAGATGGCGCCGCTCGACCCGACGTACCGCGCGGACCTCGGCTGGGCGCTCTCCGGCTGGTGGGGCGGCGCGGACGGCGAGGTGATCGGGACGCCCGAGGAGCTCGCCGAGGCCGCGACGCAGTTCTGCCTCGCCGCGGCGCTCGCGCCGGACGAGCCGCTCTACGCGCGCCTCCACGAGGAGTACGGCGCGGCCTGGTCGAAGCACCGCAGCGAGTGAACAACGCGCGGCCTCTCCAGGGCCGCGTCGCGGTCGTCACCGGCGCGAGCCGCGGCGCGGGCCGCGGCGTCGCCGTCGAGCTCGGCGCCGCGGGCGCGACGGTGTACGTCACGGGGCGCAGCACGCGCGAGACGCCGGCGCCCGGCTACGAGGGCATCTTGCGGTGCGTCGGCCTCGAGACGATGCCGGGGACGATCGACGACACCGCCGGCGAGGTCACCGCCGCCGGCGGCCGCGGGATCGCGGTGCGCTGCGACCACGCTCACCCGCGTCAGGTCCGCGAGCTCTTCGTGCGCGTCCGCCGCGAGCACGGCCGCCTCGACGTGCTCGTGAACAACGCTTGGGGCGGCCACGAGACGATCCGGGGTGAGACGCTCGACGCGCCGTTCTGGAAGCAGCCGCTCGAGCACTGGGAGTCGATGTTCCAGCACGGCGTGCGCAACCACGTGATCGCCTCGCACGTCGCGGCGCCGCTCTTCGTGCGCCAGAAGCGCGGCCTCGTCGTGACGACGACCTTCTGGGACCGCGAGCGCTACGTGAAGGGCAACCTGTTCTACGACCTCGCGAAGGCGGCGATGAACCGGCTCGCGTTCGCGCTCGACGCGGAGCTGCGGCCGCACGGCGTCACGTCGCTCGCGCTCTCGCCCGGTTGGATGCGCACGGAGCTGATCCTCGCGGCGCACGACACCGACGAGGAGCGCTGGCACGAGCGTCCCGCCCTCGCGCGCACCGAGTCGCCGCGCTACCTCGGCCGCGCGGTCGCCGCGCTCGCTGCCGACCCCAACGTCCCGACCAAGGGCGGCCGCGTCCTGCGCGTCGGCGACCTCGCCCGCGAGTACGGCTTCACCGACGCCGACGGCCGCCAGCCGCCGCCGTTCGAGCTCGAGTAACGGGCGTCAGGACCCCGGCTCGAGCGCCCCCGGCCGGGCGGGGCCGCGGGTGGCCACGTACCGCACAGACTGGGAAAGGAGTCTCGCGCAGCGCCGGTCATAGTCGGGCAAGGCTCGGCGCCGCACGCCTACGCTGTCGTGAACCAGCGCATCCGGCGGCACCAGCCGGTCGCGCCAACCGAGGATCCACCAGATCGGGCGGAGCGGGTCGTGCAGCGCTCCGAGGGGATCTGGGCGGAGCGGCCGAGCCCGGATGCCCTTCGCGAGATGCACGCCGTGCGCTTCCGCTTCGCGCAGCATCCAATCGAGCGCCACGTCGGATAGGCCGGTCGACTCGTACCCGCCCCCTACATCGGAGTGGACACCGGGGAACCAGACCTGCTGGAATCGTGGCAGGCCGGTCCCGGGGCTGACTTCGTCCCCGTGCTCGGGCTCCCACAGATTGGGCCGGTACTTAGTCCGTCTCTCGTCAAGTGATACTGCGTGCCGCCCGTGCGCAACGGCCTTCATGTCCCGCGTGTACGGCAGGACGAGGGAGCGACGGAACAGGCCGACGGACTTGACCGTGTCCCACACGCCGACGAAGTGGATGCGGCGGTCGCCTCGCTCGCGAGCCCACTGACGGGGAAAGTACTTTCGAAACCGCGCGGCCACCTTCCACCGGTTCCCCTCGCGTGTCCCGTGCACCTGCAGAGCGTAGTCGACCAGGTTGTCGCAGCGCGGGTCGAGCAGCCCGCACATGTAGATCATTCCGGCGAGCGCGCGAACGGTGTACGCGCCGCGGCTGAATCCGAAAAGAAAGATGCGGTCCCCTTCCTCGTAGTTGTGCATCAAGAAGTGATAGGCACGTTTGATGTTCCCGGGCAGCCCGTAGGCGAACGCGAGCCCGAGCACGCGCGTCACAAACTTGAACGTCCGCGTCTGGACGCCGGGTGCCGGCAGCGTGCCCAGCCCCGGGTCGTAGTAGACGACCTGCATGCGGGGCGAACTCTTGTCCAGACGCTGATACAGCTCCAGGACGTTGCTCTGCGCTCCCTCTCGAACCTCGTTGCCGGTCCCATCGCAACAGACGACGATGTTTTTCATCCTCAGACCTCCGGTCGCCCATTCCGCGCCTACGACGCCACGGTGCCGTACGCGATGGCGCAAGAAGCCTCGAGGTCTGCTTTGACCTGCGCGTACTGCGCGGCGGCGCATTCCGACGTTCCTGCGCGGATTCCCTCGATCAGAGGAGCGATGGCCTGAGGGCTTCGCATCAACGCCGCCCCCATCGCTTGACGAATTGCCTGCAACTGCTCCCGGCGTCTTGTGAACAGCTCTTCCCGATTCAGTCGCAGAATGGAGATCGTCTGCTCCCCTCGTTCGTCGAGCGGCCTTACACCTCCGGCCAGGTACTTGCCGCCATGGACGATCGGGTCGAAGCAGAGCGAAGCATCGGTGCGCTCGCGAGCGGGGTTGAGCAGTGCCGGCAGCTCGGACTCAAGGTGATCGCGTGGCGACCGTGCCCGCCGTCCGCCTGGCAAGAGCGGGAAGCGCGTACCTTTATACGTGTTGCATCGCACGCACGCCGGCAGGTAGTTGTCGATGCAGTATGCCAGCCAGTAGTAGCCATGACCATCGACACCGTCGATCGACGATTTGGGACGGTAGTGTTCGACGTGGAGCCATGCGCTCGCCGTGATCCTCACCTCACAGTATGCGCACTTCTCCGAGAACAACTCCGCGACGTAGTCCCGCATGGAGCGCCAGACATCGGGCTCGAACTCGACCTTCGTTCCGGCAGCATGTGCCGCGATCGCGCGGTCACGAGCCTCGTTGGCACGCTCGAGCCAGGACCGGAAGTCGTAGTGCTCGAACTCGATCTCGGTGCAACCCGCGCCCTCCAATCGCTTCCGGAGACTCGCTTCGACTTCGGAGCGCGTGAGCCGCACCGTCGCCTTCGCGTCACGGTCGACGAAATTGCAGATCCGATCGGGCGGAACGAAGGGGACATGGATCATGGCTGGCCGGGCTCCGTCGGGATCCCTTGCAACTGAAGGCGGATCTCTTTGAGAATCGGCTCCCGTTTGGCCTCCGGCATGGATGCAAAGTGCTGTCGGATCGCATCCTCGAGGATCGCAAACGCTTTCATCGCCGAGGCGCGGGTCTGCGGACTGGGCATCTCCGCACCGAGCTTGGAAGCGAGCGACGCCAGCTCGCCCTCTTCCTCGCTCGGCAGCTCGAACTTGGAGGCCAGCTCGAGGTAGCGGCTCAGGTCCTTCGTCGTATCGGCGTCACGAGTGCCCGGCATGTCGAACGCCAAACTGGTCAGGATCTGGTCGACGCGCCAGCCCTTGAAGGACTCCGGCGCGCCCTCCACGAGCACACGGTCCCGCTCTCGTCGGACGATCTGCACCTCGCGTTGCTCGAGGTTGGCGACGATGAGCGGCGAGTGCGTCGTCGCAACCACCTGAAGGGCTGGAAAGTGCCTCTTCACCGTCGGCGCCAAGAGCATCTGCCACGCCGGATGCATGTGTGCGTCCAGTTCGTCGACCAGAACGAGCGCCGGCCGTCGCTCCGGTTGCTCATCATCGGGGTGCATGGCGGACAGACGTTGGAGGACCAGTCCTGCCCAGCCCATGATCGAGCTCATGCCCTGGCTGATCGCGTTGGCAGGCACGCGTCCGTCCTCCGTCACGATCCACACCCGGAAGGATTCGTCGACCACGCCCCGCTCGAACCGAACGTCCGGAGTCAAGGCCTGCATCAGGCGGAAGAACGAGTCGAGTCGCCGATTTGCCACCTCCCCGGAGCTGCCGCCTTTGCTCGCCAGCGCGTCCATGTTCACGATCCACTGCGTCAGCTCGTTCGTACGTAGATCGACACCCGGCAGGAGCAGCGGTAGAACGTCCGCGACCTCAGGACCGTCGCCTGCCGTAGTCGGAGCCGGCCCCTTGGATTCGTTGCTGCTCGCTGCTCGCAGGGGCGGAAAGCCCAGGACAGACCAACGCCCTGCCTCGAGTGGAGTCGTCTGCAGCGCTTCGACGACCACCCTCGACCGCTTGCGAGTGATGACGGTCCGGAGGGACTCTTCGCCGAGTTCGAGCTCGATACTCCCCTTGTCCGCGCCGTACCGGAGCAGATCGCGGGCCGCGTCGCGTACGCGCTCGTCCTCCCCGCTGAGTGCGAGCGCGATCGCCTTCAGGATCGTCGACTTCCCGCAGCCGTTGTTCCCGAGCAGCACGTTCCAATCAGCCGAGAGATCGACCGAGAGCTCCCGGAACGGCCCGATGTTCTCGAGGCGCAGCGTTCTCAAGCGGAGATCCTCGATCCGTCGCTGCGGACCATCCGGCTGGCTTGGTGCGTTCCGGAGCTCGAGCGAGACCTTGTCGAGGAACCGGAGAGCCTGTCCGCGGGCTCGTAGCGGATCGATTGCGATTAGTTGGACGCCGTAGCGCTCGCGGAAGAACGTTCGCTTCGCATCGAGTTGGACGTCGTACGGAATCACAGCGAAATGGGGTCGTGAACTCTTGTCCCGAATGCGCAGGGCTCCGAGGAAGGCTTCGACGTCCCGCAGAGGGAGCCCGCAGAACAGGAAGCTCCTCGTGAAGTACTGCGCGGTCAGGTACCGCTGGAGTGGGCGGTTCGTCGCTGCTTCGTCCAGCGCGCGCGAGAGTGAGATCGTGATCGTCTCCGGCGCGCGCCTGTCGCCAAATAGCTTGATGAGGAGAAACTTCCCGCGTTCTTCGACGTCGGCGAGACGCGCCTCCAAATCGCCGACGTCGTGCGAAGTGATGGACTCGAGCGGACCGAAGGCGCGCTCCACGACGTCGTCCCACGAGAAGCTGATCGCCAGCCGGAACGGAATCGAGCGGAGGACACTCGCGACGCGGTCCGCGGAGGCGCGCGGAGCGAAGGAGCGCACGACCTCCGCGGCAATCCGCCGCGTATCGACCTCGACGCTGAGGACATCCGCGGCATCGGAGATCGCCCCGGCCTCGAGCAGATCGAGCGCCGCGGAGGCACTTATTCGGTTTGCTAGGGTTCTCACGACGTCGGCGCGACTCGGATAGTCGGCGGCCGTCGCGAGCACATCGCCCGCGAAGAGAATCACGTCGCCCGCGGCACACGCTCCGACGAGACCGATGGGTACGCCGGGCTCCGGCACGGGCAGATCCGACGGTGCGACGTGCGCCTTCGGCGGCCGAGAGACCTTCGGAGCCGAACTCTGCTGCCGAGCTCGCTCTCGATCACCCGGGGGGGGTCCAACGCGCGGTGAGCGCACGCGCCCCTCGGCACTCGTCGCCGCAGGCTTCTCGTGGTCGCTCGGGTCGGGCCCCGGATCGCTTGTCGACCCTTCGAGCAACTTCCGGACTCTGGCTCTGACCAGTGGGACGAAGGCCGCGATGCCACTCATCGCGGACGGCACGAGGGTCTTCGCGCGATCGAAGCTAGCGGTGCTCCACGAGCTGGAAGCCAAGCGGGCTGACGCCCAGCCCAGGAGCACAGCCGCGCCGATCGACACGGCCACATGCAAGAGCTGGTCGCCCCGTGCGGTCTCTTCGACGCACGCATGGAGACCGATTACGTTCAGCGCATGACCCAAGTAGAGCTCCCCCCCTGCCGCCGACCGGCGGCCGCGGAGTCTCGCATGCTCGGCGTTTCTTTTCAGCAACCGAGCGGGACAGGCGCTCCACCGGGGGCCGGGCCCATCCCAGGGGTCCGTCCCCCCGTCACTCGTGGCGGAGCGCTTCGACCGGGTCCATCTTCGCGGCGCGCCAGGCGGGGTAGATGCCGAAGACGAGGCCGCTCGCGGTCGAGATGCCGAAGGCGAGGGCCACGGCGCCCGCGGTGACGATCGTGCGCATGTCGCTGAAGTGGCCGATCAGCGGCGGGATGAAGAAGCCGAACAGGACGCCGAGCAGCGCGCCGCCGATCGTGAGCACGATCGCTTCGACGAGGAACTGCGCGATGATGTGGCGCTGTTTGGCGCCGAGGGCGCGGCGGATGCCGATCTCGCGCGTGCGCTCGGTCACCGTCGCGAGCATGACGTTCGTGATGCCGACGCCGCCGACGAGCAGGCTGATGCTCGCGATCGTGCCGAGGACGATGCTGAAGATGCGGCTGGTTTCCTTCTGGCGCGCGATCAGCTCGAGCGGGACGACGACCTCCCAGTCGCGCTTCTTGTGGCCGCGCTCGAGCATCTCCCGGCACGCGTCGGCGACCATGCTCACGTTGTCCGCGTGGTCGACCTCGACGATGATCTCGTGCAGTTGCACCTGCTCCATCTCGCGCGAGCCCGCGCGCTGGCGGACCTGCATCTCGCCGTACCACTTCTGGCCGGTCGCGAGCGGGATGAACACCTCCTCGGTCATGTCCGCCCCCGCCGCGGCCGAGTCACCCACCGAGACGCGCGGGGCCAGCGTGCCGACGACGCGGTAGTAGTCGCCCCCGACCCGGAGCACCTGGCCGAGCGGCGACTGGAGCGGGAACAGGTAGCGCGCGACCTCCGTGCCGAGCACGCAGACGTTCGCCACCGACTCCTCGTCGCGCGCGTTCAGGAAGCGTCCCGCGTGCACGAGCCGGCCGGTGACGTCGATGTAGTCCGGCAGCGTCGCGAGCACGCGCGGGCTGAGCACGCGGTCGCGGAAGCGCACCTCTTCCAGGATCTCGCGCACCGGGACGATGGTGTCGACCGCAGGGAACGTCTCGGCGACGCGCTCGAGGTCTTGGTGCGTGAGCCCGTAGATCAGCACGCTCGACGTCTGGTTCCCCGCGCTCGGGTCCTCGGGCGGCTTCACGCTGCGCAGGATCACGTTCTGGCTCCCGAGCATGCGGAGCTGCTCCTGCGCCTCGAAGCCCGCCCCCTCGCCGACAGCGAGCATCGCGATCACGCTGCCGGTGCCGAGCAGCACGCCGACGGTCGTGAGCAGGCTGCGCAGCTTGTGGAGCAGCAGGCTGGAGACGCCCAGCCGCACCGTGCGGAGCCAGGGGGCCGCCATCAACCGACTTCGCGCCGATCGCGGCGAACGATCTCGTCGATGCGGCCGTCGCGCAGCCGCAGGACGTGCTGCGAGCGCTCGGCGACGGTCGCCTCGTGCGTGACGAGGATGAGCGTCTTGCCCTCGGCGTGCAGCTCGTCGAACAGGGCGAGGATCTCGAGCGCCGTCTGGCTGTCGAGGTTGCCCGTCGCTTCGTCGGCGAGGATCAGGGCCGGGTCGTTGATGAGCGCGCGGGCGATCGCGACACGCTGCTGCTGGCCGCCGGACAGCTCCAGCGGCTTGTGCCCGAGGCGGTCGCCGAGCCCGACGCGCCGCGCGAGCTCGACCGCCCGGTCCTCCGCGTCCGGCGGCGGATCGTCCTGGTAGAAGAGCGGCACGGTGATGTTCTCGAGCACGTCGAGCTGCGGGATCAGGTTGTACGACTGGAAGACGAAGCCGAGCTCGCGGCTGCGCAGCTCGCTGAGCTCGTCGTCGTCGAGCTCGGACGTGTCGCGGCCGCGCACGCGGTACGCGCCCGCGGTCGGCCGGTCGAGGCAGCCGAGCACGTTGAGCAGCGTCGACTTGCCGCTGCCCGAGCTGCCCATGATCGTCCAGTACTCCCCTTCGCCGAACGCGAAGGAGAGGTCGTCGAGCGCGTGCACGAGCGTGTCGCCCATCTTGTAGATGCGGCTGACGTTCTCGAGCTCGGCGACGATTCGGACTCCGTCCCGCGGCTTGGCGTCTGCGCTCATGGCTGCGTCGCGACGGCTCGCTCGATTCAGCGGCTCGGTCCCCGGCCGCGGCCGCGTTCGCGCTCTCCGCCCTCGCGCGACGGCCGCTCGCCGCGATCGCCGCCGCCCACGCCGGGCTGCATCCCGGCGGGCGCCATCCCCGCGGGCGCCATCCCGCCGGGCGGCATCCCACCGGGCGGCGCGTCCCCGGACGGCATCCCCGGCGGGCCCTCCTCGCCCGGTTCCTCGACGGTCTTCTCGAGCGCTGGCTCGAGCGAGAAGCCGGGCGGCTGGCTGAGGAGCACGACCTCGCCCGCCTCGAGCCCGCTCAGCACCTCGACGAGCTTGTGGTTGTCGCGCCCCGTCTCGATCGCGCGCATGCGCACGTCGCCGCCGTCGCTGACGAAGCACACGGTCTCGCCGCGGTTGAGGAACACCGCCTGCACCGGCACCTGGAGACAGTCGGCGAGGCGGTCGACCTGGATCTCGATGCTGCAGCTCATCCCCGGCCGCATCTCGGCCGTCGCGTCGAGCACCTCGACCTCGGTCCGGTAGAGCCGCAGATCCGGGCTGGACCACCAGCTCTGCTTGTCCGGCAGGTGCGCCTTGAACTTGACGCGGCCGCGGAACTTGCGGTCGGGGAGCGCGTCGAACGAGAGCAGCGCCTCCTGGCCGACCTGCACCTTCTCGAGCACCGACTCGTGCAGGCTCGCCTCGGCGATCATCCCCGCCGTCGTCGGGATCGTGATGATGTCCTGGCGCTCGCGGACCGACGTCCCCTCCTGGATCGGCTCGTCGTTGCCCCAGCGCCCGCCGCGCTCCTGCGCGTACACGACCATCCCCTCGACCGGCGCGAAGATCTTCGCCTTGTCGATCTGCTGCACGTATTTCGCGAGCTTCTCCTGCTCGAGCTCGAGCCGCGCCCGACTCGTCGCGACCTCCGCCGTGTAATCGGTGAGGCGCGCCTTCGCCTGCAGACGCACGCGCTCGAGCTCGCGCTGGGCCTCCTCGACGTTCGCGTCCAGCTCGCGCAGGCTGCGCGGGTGCTCGTACTTCGTGAAGAGCTCGAGGTCGCGCTGCGCCTTGTCGAGCTCGATCTCCGAGCGCTTGACCGTGAGCTGGTCCGCCTCGAGCTCGGTGCGCGTGACGAAGCCCTTCGCGGCGAGACGCTCGGACCATTCGAACTGGTCGCGGTCGCGCTTGAGCTGCTCCTCGGCGAGCGCGATCGCCTGCTCGCGGTCCTTGACCTGCTGCGGGAACTCGCCCTCGATGTACTTGGCGAGGTCGACGTGCGCGAACTCGAGGTTGCGCTCCGCCGCGGCGATGTCGCTCGTGTTCTGGCTCTCCTGGATCGCGAGCTGCTGCTCGGCCTTCTCCAGCGTCGCGCGCCCGTTCTGCACGGAGATCTCCTGCGTCACGCGCTTCTCCTCGGTCTGCGTCGCGTCGAGCTCGCAGAGCAGGTCCCCCGGCTCGACGTGCTTGCCCTCCTCGATCAGCCAGAGGATCGTCGAGCTGCCCTCGACCTCGCTCTTGAGGTCGACGGAGTTCGCCGAGCGCAGGCTCCCGCGCTCGACGACGGTGATGTTCAGCGGTCCGCGTTTCGCCCTCGCGCCCTCGATCCGCGAGACTTCCTCGTCGCCGAGCCAGCCGCCGGGCCCGAAGCCGTAGCCGAGAGCCGCGACGGCGGAAATCACGAGCCCGACCAGCGGGACCGTCTTGCTGCTCTTGTTCTTCTTCACGGGTTCTCGTCCTCGTCCGCGGGCACGTCCAACGGGTCGGGCAGGTTCTCGAACGGCACGGACTCGGGGGCCAGACCCGTCGCGTCGACGCGCAGCGCTTCCATGTCGCGATACAGCGCGAGCGCCGCCAGGTGGTAGTCGACCAGCGCGCGGACCGCGGCGTTCTGGGCCTGGACCAGCGCTTCCTGCGCCTCGAGCAGGTCGCGCGTCTGCGCGCGGCCCGCGTCGAGGCTGAGCTGCGTGCTCTCGACGCGGCGCTCGGCGAGCAACACGGCGTTCTGCTGGATGCCGTAGCTCTCGCGCAGCGACGCGAGGTTGCGCAGCGCGTCGCGCAGGTCCGCGCGGATGCCATCGGCGAGGCTCTCCGCCGCACGCTGGGCCGCGTCGAGACCGATCAGCGCGGCGCGGAACGCGTTGCGCTCCGGCAGGCGCTCGAGCGGCAGGTCCAAGTTGATCGTCGCGGTCCAGAGGACGCGGTCGATGTCGTGGTCCAGGGGCTGGTCCGGCTCGCTGGACGAGCTGGCCGCGATGCCGACGCCGAGCCCGGGCCGCAGCGCGTCCGCGGCGATCGCGATGCGCCGGCGCGCGTCGTCGAGCCGGTCGAGCACGGTCTGGTAGTCGAGCCGGTGGCGCAGCGCGAACGAGACGACGTCGTCCTCGGCCAAGCGCACGAATGCGAGGCCCTGCTCCTGCAGCTCGATCAGCTCCGCCCGATCGAGCGCGAGGTTCGCGTCGACCGGCAGGCCGAGGAAGAACTTGAAGTCGTCGAGCAGCGCCTCGAGCCCCTGGCGCGCCACGACGACGCGGTTCTCCGCGCGCAGCTCGTCCTGGCGTGCCTGGTCGACCTCGATCTCCGAGAGCTGGCCCGCCTCGGCAATCGCCTCGTTGCGCTGGCGCAGCAGCACGAGCCGCTCCGCGTTCGCGATCTCGTTCGCGAGCGTGTCCTCCTGCGCGAGGATGCGGAAGTAGCGGTCGGCGACGTCGAATGCGAACGTGCGGCGGAAGCGCTCGTACGAGCGGACCTGATAGATCACGTCGCGCTCGGCCTGCGTCAGCGTCTCGGTCGTGATGCGCGAGCCGAAGCCGCGCAGGAGCGGCTGCGTCACGCTGAGCGACAGGTCGCTCGTAGCCTCCCACGCGTCGCCCGTGCTGACGAAGCGGAACAGGCTCGCGCCGATGTTGCCGACGATCAGCGCGCCGGTCCCGAGCAGGCGCGAGAGCCCCAGGTTCGCGCTTCCGGTCGCCGTATCCGCCTCGAAGCCCGTGCCGTCGACGAAAGCCGCGACGCTGCCCGTCTCACGCACGTCGAAGCGGAAGCGCTCCTCGGTCAGGTCGAGCGCGACCAGATACAGGTCCTCGCGCCGGGCCTGGAACTCGCGGCTGTTCTCGGCGGCGATCTCGAGCACGCGCACGAGGCTGACGTCGATCGCGAGCTCCTCCCCCGCGATCAGGCGCTCCCGCAGCGCGTCCGGCGGCCGCTCGATCCCGAACTCGGCCGGGTCCGCGCGGAACGCCGCCAGGCGCTGGGCGAGGATGTGGGAGACCTCCGCGTCCGCGTCCAGGCGGTACTCCTGGGGCGACCGGCAGCCGGCCGCCGGGAGGGCGGCGAACGCGGCGAGCGCGGCGACCAGAGCGAGGCGGATCGAGGAAACGTGCATGCGGCGGCCCGCGGGGGGAGATTGGGGGACGGAGGCGGCGCGGCTGCCGGTCGGGCCACAGAGGCCCGGGCCAGACCGGCCAGGATAGCGCGGCGCAGGGTACGAACGTTGAAAGGACCGCGTAAGCGCGCCGCGGCGCGCCGGGCAGCGCCGTTCAGCCCGGCCTTCGGCCGATGCGTAGTTCAGCGCGCTGCGCTCGCCGCCGCCTCCGCCGCAGCGACCTGCGCGTGGCGCGCGGCGCGGACGCGCTCGAGCTCCGCGGCGGGGACGCGCAACGCGACGGGCCCGCCCCGCTGATATCTATAGGCGACGAGCTCCGCTCCCGCGAACCACCACTCGCCCGCCAACGTGCCGTCGTCGCGGGTCCACAGCACCCGCGTCCACGGCACGCCGTGCACGAGCGCCTGCCGGCGCTCGATCGCGAGCTCCTCGATGCGGTGCCCGAGCGGGTCGAACACGCGCGCGCTCGCGGGCGCCGTGCCCGCGCGGCAGGCCTCGACGAGCTCGAGCGGCAACCGCGCGCCCTCCCCCGCCGTGAGCGTGCGCCGCACGGCGCGCGAGCCGCCGTTCCACTCCGTCGACGTCCAGCCTCCGCTCGCCGGGTCGCGCACGAGGCTGACCGTGCGCCCCGAGCGCCGGCGCAGCTCGCGCCAGACGAGCTCCGGCGCGCGCTCCCCGCCCGCGTCCTCGGGCCGCCGCTCGACGTGCAGCACCCGCGTGTCGATGCCGAACAGCTCGTGCTCGACCTCGACGCGCGCCCCCCGATCGCGCACCCAGCGCGCGACGCCGAGGATCCGGGCCTCGCCGGAGGCGAGCGCGTCCACGGCCGACGCGCTCTCGCGCTCGGCCTGGGTGCGGTGCGGGACGAGCGCGAAGCAGTCGACGCGCGTCGCCGCGCTGCCGCTGACGACCAGCTCGACGACCGCGGACGTGCGCGAGCGCTCGTCGCCACCCCAGGCGAGGGAGGCGAGCGCGACGGCGAGGGCGAGGGCGAGCGGAGTGCGGAACGGCAGCATCGGGAGCAGCTAGCCCGGACTCGGGCAGGATGGCGTGGTCGAGCTATCGGTCGCCCTCGCCCCAGACTTGAGCGGCCGGGGCGAAGCTGCGGGCGAACGCCACCGGCCAGCCGTACAGGCGCACCTCGCCGGCGCGGTACAGCGGCACGAAGCCGAGCAGCTCGACCTTCTTGTCGAGACCCCAGCGCGGGACCCGGCGCCGGTCGGCCTCGGTCAGCAGCAGCACGACCGGCCGTTCCGCGCGCTGGAGCGCTCCGATCGGCCCCGAGCGCCACGTCTCCTCGGTCGCGTAGAGCTGGTCGAGCGCCTCGAGCCGGCGCGCGAGGTCGGGGTGGCGCTCGACGAGGTGCGAGGGTTTGTCGCACCACAGCGAGAGCCCCGCGAACACCGGCGCTTCGTGGCCCTGGATGTTGCTCGTGCCCGGCGGCGAGGTGAACGCGTAGCGCGCGTCCGGCGGTCCGTAGGGCGGCCCCGCGGAGCGCGGGTTCAGGACGAGGATCGCGTCCGGCTCGCGCGGAGCGACCTCGCGGCGCAAGAAGTCCCACGCCGCGGCGAGGTCGCGCGCGGGCGGGACGTCCTCGTCGGGGACGGGCGCGAGGGAGAGCTCGCGCTCGACGAGCGGCAGGTCGACGCCTGCGAACGCCGCGTACGCGCGCAGGCCGTGCGCGTTGTTCGCGACCGTCCCGGCCGCGAGCGGCGCGGCGAGGACGAGCGCGACGGCGCGCCAGGCCCCGTGCGCGCGCAGCGCGCCGACGAGCCCCGCTCCCGCGAGCAGGCCCAGCGGCACCGCCGCCCAGCGCACGAGCTTGTACTCGTTCTCGACCGGCAGGTGCACGAACAGGTACAGCGCGAGCGGCACGAGCGCGTGCATTCCGAGGAGCCCGAGCAGCGCGCGCCGCTCGCCGCCGGCATCGGCGTCGACGTCGGCGTGGGCGTGGGCATGGGCGTCGGCGTCGGGCTGGCCCGCGAGGCGCGGCACGAACGCGAGCGCGGCGCCCGGCAGGAGCAGCGCGAGCGGCGCGAGCCCGCGCGCGACGCGCGCGAGCTCGAGGTCGAGCTCGACGAGCGATGCGCCGGTGCCCGCGGCGAGCGTCAGCCACGCGCCGGGGATCGCGCCGAGGACGAGCGCCGCGATCGTGCCCCAGCTCGCGCGCGCGCCGCGGCCGAAGAAGTACGCCGCGAGCGCGGTGGCCAGCGTCGCGACGCCGCCGAGCACCGGGTTCGCCGCGAGCGCGGCGCCGTGCAGCAAGCCGCACAGCAGGGGCCACGGCCGGCGCCCGTGGCGCAGCGCGTGCGCGGCCGCGGCGAGCCCGCCGGCGGCGAGCGCGAGCGCGACGCCGTGCGACGACGCGTTGAAGAGCTTCGACACGCCGAACGCGAGGCGCGGGTCGTGCGCCGGCTCGGCGCCGCCGGGCACGAGCGCGCGCATCGCGTCGAGCAGCTCCAGCGCCGTCGCCGGCGCGGCGTACGGCGCGCCCGCGGCGAGCCAGGTCAACCCGCCGAGCGCGCCGAGGCCGAAGACCGCGAGGACGACGCCGGCCAGCTCGCGCAGCGCGTCGCGGCACAGCGGCGCGAGCGCGATCCACAGCGCGAGGACGAGCGTCCACGCCGCCTGGACGTTCAGCAGCGCGAACGCGACCGTCGGCGCGACGCCGAGCGCGCGCGAGACGAGCGCTCCCGCTCCGTGCCAGACCCAGTAGTACGCGAGCTCGGTGCCCGCCATCCACGGGTTCTCCGGCGGGACGGCGCGGTCGACCGCGAGCCCGATGCCCGCGTGCAATAGCCCGTGGTACGAGACGCGCGGCGCGTTGCCGCGCAGCGTGAGGAACGCGACGAGCGCGCCGAACGCGAGCGCGAGAGCGAGCGCGACGAGCCCGCCGCGGCCGGGCGAGCGCGCGCTCGCGCGGCGGCCGAGCGCGAGCAGCGCGAGCGGCGCGGCGAGCGCGAAGAGCGCGGTCGTCGCGCTCTGCGCCTCCATCCGCGTGCGCAGCGCGAGGTACAGCGCCGTCGCGACGCACGGCGAGAGCAGCGCGGAGAACGCGAGCAGCTTCAGCCAGCTCGGCGCAGGCGGCGCGAGGCGCGCGAGCAGCGGCAGGCCGAAGCCGACGCCGAGCACGAGCGCCGCCGCGGGCGCGGCGAGCGCGCGCGGCAGCGCCCCCGCGGAGCCGGCCGCCGCGACGGCGGCGAGCAACGCGCCGAGCCACGCGAACGGCGCCAGCGAGACCGTCCGTTCGCTCCGCTCCCCCAGCGGCTCCAGCGCCTCCTCCAGCGACTCCGCTCCGCCCGCGTTCATTCCGAGTCCATGTAGCCGAGGTGCTCGAGCGCGTCGCGCAGGCCCTCGGGCGTCGGACCCGCGCTGCCCGGCGGCGTCTCGCGCGAGGCGAGCCACGCGGCGATCCGCGCGCGCAGCCCGGCGACGACGTCGGGGTGCTCGGCGGCGACGTCGGAGAGCTCGAGCGGGTCGCTCGCCGTGTCGTACAGCGCGTCGGGCACCGGGTACGCGCCCTGGGGCGGGTCGCCAGGCTCGACGCGCTCGGGATTGAACACGTAGCGCCAGCGGGCCGTGCGCGCCGTGACGATCCGGTCGCGCCACAGGCCGAACGCGACGTCGTCGTGCGGCGCGCCCCCGTCCGCCGCGCGCGCGAGGTCGAGGAACGAGCGCCCGCGCACGCCCGACGGCAGCGGCAGGCCGAACCACTCGAGGAGCGTCGGCGGAACGTCCTCGAGCTCGACGACGGCGTCGACGACGCGGCCCGCGGGCAGGCTGCGCGGGTGGTGCAGCACGAGCGGGACGTGGAGGACCGAATCGTACACCGATTTGGAATGCCCCCAGTAGCCGTGGCGCTGGTGCAGCTCCTCACCGTGGTCGGCGACGAAGACGATCGCCGTGTCGGCGTCCGCGGTCGCGGAGAGCAGCTCGCCGAGCAGCCGCGACGTGCGCGCGATCTCGGCGTCGTAGAGCGCGCGGACGCGCTCGACGTCGTCCGGCGCGAGGCCGCCGCCGGACGCGTGGGCGGCGTACGCGGCGTCGAGGAACGCGCGCGAGCCGTCGGCCTCGCCGGCGTAGCTCGGGTCGGCGAAGCGGCCGGCGTACTCGCTCGCGCCCAGCGGCGCGGGCTCGTACGGCATGTGCGGCCCCATCAGATGGAGCCACAGGAAGAGCGGACGGTCGGAGGTGCGCTGCGCGAGCCAGGCGCGCGCGCCCTGCACCGCGGCGGCGTCCTGGTCGCCGGCGAACGCGGGCGCGGAGTCGAAGTGGTCGAAGCCCTGGGCGAGCCCCGACTCGACCGTCAGCAGCCGGTTCGCCGTGAACGCCGCGGTCTCGTGGCCCGCGGCGCGGAAGCTCTCGGCGAGCGTGTGCGCAGCCTCGGGCAGGACGTCGCCGTTCGAGAGGACGCCCGACTCGAGCGGGCTGCGGCCGGTGAGCAGCGTCGCGACCGAGGGCGCGGTCATGCCGCGCGGCGCGAACGCGCGCGCGAACCGCACGCCGCCGCGGGCGAGCTCGAGCGGGACGAGCGAGCCCGGCGCGAGCTCGGGCGCGGCGTCGGTCGCGCGCTCGTAGCCCCACGCGGACAGGTGGTCCGCGCGCAGCGTGTCCACGGTGACGAGCACGAGGCTCTCGGGGGCGCCCGGCGACCGTCCGCCGCCGCCGCACGCCGCGCCGAGGACGAGGACGAGGACGAGGGCGAGCACGCCGCCGAGGCCGAGCGCGGCGGCGGGGAGCGTGCGGGTGCGGCGCGGCACGGACATCGCAACGCATTCTAGTCGCGCCGTGCTGCGCTCCGTAGGCTCCGGCCCTGCCATGCCGACCGCTGCGCCGTCGTCCCTGCGCGCGCTCGCCGCGAACCGCGCGGTGCTGGCGCTGCTCGCCGCCGCGCTCGTCCTGCGCGCCTTCGTCGGACTCGAGCTGTGGCTCTCCGATCCGCTCTTCACGTCGCTGCACTCCGACGCGCAGTACTACGACACGTGGGCGCGGGCGCTGGCCGAGGGGCACGAGTTTCGTCCGGACCGGCCCTACTGGCTGCCGCCGCTGTACCCGTGGCTCCTGTCGGCGCTCTACCGCGCCAGCGGCGGAGCGATCGCCGTCACCGTCGCGCTCCAGGCGCTGGGCGGCGTGCTCGCGACGCTCCTCGTCGTGGCGCTCGCCGCGCGGATCGCGGGCCACCGGGCGGGGCTCGCCGCGGGGTGGCTGTGGACGCTGTACATGCCGGTCGCGTTCTTCGAGACGCGGCTGCTGCCGGTGAGCGCGGCGGTGGCGCTCTCGGCCGGAGCGCTGCTCGCGGCGGTCGCGGCGCAGGAGCGCCTCCGCGCGGGCCGGCCGGCCGCGCTCGTCGCGTGCGGCGCGGGGCTGCTCGTCGGGCTCGCGACGCTCGCGCGGCCGAACCTGCTCGTCGCCGCGCCGGCGCTGGCGGCCGCGCTCGTCTTCGGGGGTCGGCGCACGCGCGGCGCCGCGCTCGCGCTCCTGCTCGGGTGCGCGGTCGCGCTCGCGCCCGCGGCGGTGCGCAACGCGCGCGCGTCGGGACAGCCGGTGCTCGTCACGGCCAACGGCGGCGTGAACTTCTGGTTCGGCAACAACCCCGGGGCGCGCGGGACGTTCCGCGCGCCGGGCGCCGAGTGGGGCGCGATCGCCGACCAGCGCGACGTGTCGGTCGCGCGCGCGTCCGAGGCGCTCGGCCGCGAGGTCCGCGAGGTCGTCGCGTCGCGCTGGTGGTTCCGCCAGGGGCTCGAGTGGATCGCGAGCGAGCCGGGCGACGCGCTCGCGCTCTGGAGCCTCAAGCTCGCCGACACGCTCTCGTCGCACGAGTACGGCATCATCTACGTGCCGGCGGTGCACCGCGCGGAGGCGGCGACGCTGTGGCTGCCGTTCGTGCCGTTCGGCGCGCTGCTCGCGCTCGCCGCGCTCGGCTGGCGCGGCCGCGCGCCCGGCCGGTCGGTCGCGCTCGGCTGGCTGATCGCGGGGCTCGCGGCGTCGCTCGCGTACTTCACGTACTCGCGCTTCCGCCTGCCGTTGATCCCGGCGCTGCTCCCGTTCGCGGGCCGCGGCCTCGAGCGCCTGCTGCCGGGCGCCGCCGAGCGTCCGGGCAAGGTCGCGTGGGTCGTCGCCGCGGCGCTGCTCGCGCAATCGTTCGTCCCGTTCGAGGGCTCCTACTACGACCAACTGCGCTCGAACGCGTACGTCGACCTGGCGGCCGCCTCGCAGCCACAGGACGCGGAGCCGTACCTCGAGCGCGCGCTCGAGCTCGTCGGGGCGAACGCGCGCGCCCTCGCCCTGCGCGCCCGCCTCGCCCGCGCCCGCGGCGACGAGCGCGCGGCGTTCGACGCGCTGCAGGCGGCGCGCGCGACGGGCGTCGATTACGCCGAGGTCGACTACGCGCTCGCGGGCCTGCGGCTGACGGCCCGCGACCCCGCGCTGCGCGACCCGGTGCACGCGATCGATCTCTTGCGCCGCTGGCTCGACGCGCACCCCCATTCCGATCCGAAGGCGGACGACATGGCCGTGTTGCTCGCCTCCGCGCTCTACGACCACCCGTCTCTCGCGACGTTCCCGCGCGAGGCGCGCAACCTCGTCGAGCGCGTCCTGGCGCGCAACCCGCAGCACCCCGGCGCGAACGCGGTGCTGCGCGCGATCGAAGGGCTGCCGCCGCGCTGACGTCGCTGCGCGGCTCTCAGAGGCTGTCGGAGAAGAGCCGCAGCGACAGCAGGTCGACCTCGCACGGGCCGTCGACCGGGTCGATCCGCAGCCACTGCACCTCGTCGGGCAGGTGCGGGTGGCCGGCGAGCTCGAGCCGGTGGACGTGGACGCGGCCGTCGTTGGGGACGCGGAACTCGACGCTGCGCGCGATGTCGAAGTCCTCGTCGCCCGGGCCCTTCCAGAAGAGCTGGCCGATGCCGGACTCGTCCACCAGGTCGGGCGCGTGCGCGCGCATCTCGATCTCGACGGCGCGGAGCGGACGCTGCAGGCAAGGCGACACGACCCACGGGTCGGAGCCGGTCGAGCGCCAGGAGAAGCCCGCACCGCCGGGGCGCGGCTCGAGCTGGTCGTTGGGCCAGAAGCCGCGGCGCTGCTCGGCGTCGCGCAGGTCGAAGCGGTCCTGCGTCCAGCGCTCGGGCAGGAACAAGCGGTCGCGCAGCGCGAGGAGCGCGGCGGCGCGGTCGGGAGCGCGCGTCGCGAGCTCGCGCTCGAGCTCCGCTCGCGCCGGCGGCGCGCCGTCGAGGTCGACGAGGTCGGGCACGCCGCGCACGAAGGGATGGCGCCGGCCGCCCGGCGCGGCGATCCAGTCGCCGTCCGCGACCAGCGGGGCGCGCGTGCTGGGATCGCGCAGGCGCGCGACGAGGTCGGCCAGCGGCGGCGGCGTCGGCCACAGCGCGCCCTTCGCCACGATCGTGCCGAGCATGTGGTCGACGAGCGCCGCGTCGTCGTGGCGGCGCGGCCGGCGAGCGGATGGGCGGCGCACGTCCGCGACGACGACGCCCAACCGGCCGTGCTCGAGCGTCGTCGCGCGCGTGTGGGCGAGCAGCCACGCGCGCGCGCCGGCGCGGTCGGGCGCGTCGCTCGGCGGCGGCTCGTCGCACTGCGGGACCATCGCGGCGCCGGGGAAGCACGCGGCGAGGTCGTCGGGGTGGAACAGGTTGCGTTCCATGTGCGGCCAGCCGGGGCGGCGGAAGAGGTAGCCGTCGATCCACGCGCGGTCGTAGTGGAGCTCCTCGGTCGTCAGGATCACCGCGGTCGCGGCGACGCGCTGCAGCTCGAGCATTGTCTCGACCGGGTGCTCGACGTGCTCGATGACCTCGCTGCAGACGACGACGTCGAACGCGCCGTCGGCGAACGGCAGCCGGTGCGAGTCGACCGCCGCCGCGGGCACGCCGAAGAGCTCGCCCGCGCGCAGGCAGGCCTCGCGCGAGAGGTCGGTCGACACGACCTCGCCGCCCTGGAGCGTGCGCACCAGGTGGCAGAGCCAGCCCTCGGCGCCGCCGACGTCGAGCAGGCTGCGAAAGTCGAGCGCGTCGAGCACGCGCAGGATCCGCAGGAGGCGCGCCAGGCGGCCGAGGTGATTGCCCTCGCACTCGGACTCGCCGATGCCGTAGATCGGCATGTGCGCCAGGTAGACGCCGGCGGCGCTGCGCTTCTCGAAGCGCCGCTCGAGCCAGGCGCGGGTGATCCGCGTGTAGAGGCCCATCCGGTCGGGTCAGCCGGTCTGGTCGACCAGCCAGCGCCGGTAGCGCTCCTCGACGCGGTCGGCGGCGAGCGCGACGCATTCGGGGACGTCGTAGGGGTGCTCGTCGGCGAGCAGCGCTTCGATGGCGGGCAGGCGACTCGCGCGCGTCTTGGCGACGAGGAGCACCTCGGGGTCTTCGTGCACCGAGCCCTCCCAGCGGTAGACGCTCGTGATGCCCGGCACGACGTTGACGCACGCCGCGAGCGACGTCTCGACCAGGCGGCGCGCCAGCCGGCGGGCGACGTCGGCGTCGGGCGCCGTGATCAGGACCACGTGCGGGCTTTGGTCTTCCTCCGTCGGCGGCATGCGATCATGCTACCGCGCGATGGACGCGTCCCAGCCCCCCTTGCTCCACCGCCTCGTGATGAACGCGATGCCGCTCGTGCCGACGAGCGTCATGCGACGGATCGCGGCCCGGTACATCGCCGGCGAGACGCTCGAGGAGGCCCTCGCGAAGCTCGAGGAGCTGCGCGGACGCGGCTTCAGCGGCATCCTCGACCTGCTCGGCGAGGACGTGAAGCGCGAGGTCGCCGCGCGCGAGGTCGCCGACCGCTACCGCGAGGGCGCGCGGCGCATCGCCGAGCGCGGGCTCGACGCGTACGTGTCGATCAAGCCGACCCACCTGGGGCTGCGGATCTCCGAGTCGCTGTGCCTCGAGCTCTACCGCTGTGTCGCCACGCGCTGCAAGGAGCTCGGGCTGTGGGTGCGCGTCGAGATGGAGGACCGCACGACGACCGACGCCACGCTGCGCGTCTTCGAGGCGCTGCGCGCGGACTTCGACAACGTCGGCATCGTGCTCCAGTCGCGGCTCTTCCGCACGCCCGATGACGTCGCCGCGCTCGCGCCCGGGCCGCTGTCGGTGCGCGTGGTCAAGGGCGTCTACCTCGAGCCGGCGTCGATCGCCCACACCGAGCCCGAGCCGATCCGCGACGCGTACGTCGCGCTGTGCCGGCAGCTCTTCGAGCGCGGCGCGCACCTCTCGTTCGCGACGCACGACGACGGGCTCGCGGCGCGGCTGCTCGCGCTCGTGCACGAGATGGGCGTCGGACTGGAGCGGTACGAGCTCCAGGTGCTGCTCGGGGTACGCGAGCCGCTGTGGGAGTCCTGGCGCGCGGGCGGGCACCCCGTGCGCGTGTACGTGCCGTACGGCCCCGATTGGCGCGCCTACAGCCAGCGGCGGCTGCAGAAGAACCCGGAGATGCTCGGGCACGTCATGCGCGCGACGCTGCGCATGGGCTGAGTCACTTCCCAACGGCCAGGCGCCGCGCCAGCATCTCGCTCAGCACGCCCGTGCTCTGGATCTTCTGCATCGTCGCGCGGAAGTCGTACGGGACGCGGTGCCACGTGATGCGGTCGTCCTCGAGCACGGCGTAGCACGCGCGGTTGTCGCCGTCGCGCGGCTGGCCCGTCGAGCCGACGTTGAGGAAGTACTGGCGACCCTCGTCGAGCGGGAGCGTGAGCGTGCTCTCCCCCGCCAGCCCGTGGAAGCGCAGGTCCTCGTCGTACAGGCCCGGGTGGTGCGTGTGGCCCGCGACGGCGATGCCCTCGAAGCTCGCGAAGACCGCGCGCAGCTTCTCGGGATTGAGGATGCCGTCGGTCGAGAGCACGTACTCGCGCACCTGGTCGCGCGGCGAGCCGTGCACGAAGTGGAAGCGCCCGATCTTCATCTCGAGCGGCAGGCTCTTCAGCCACTTCCAGCGCGCCTTCTTCTCGCTCGAGCTGTACCAGCGCGGCTGCATGCGCTTGCGCGTGTATTCGATCGCGCCGCGCGCGTGCGAGTTGAAGTCCGACGCGTCACGGAAGAGCGCGTCGTCGTGGTTGCCCATCAAGCACCACTGCGCGTGGCCGCGCACGACGTCGACGCAGAACTCGGGCTCCGGGCCGTAGCCGACGACGTCTCCGAGGCAGTAGAGCTCGCTGACCGACTGCGACTGGATGTGCGCGAAGACGGCGTCGAGCGCCTCGCGGTTCGAGTGCAGGTCCGAGATGATCGCTGCCTTCACGCGACCTCCTCCCGCTCGCCCTCCTCCGCTTCGAGCCGGCGCCGCGCCGCGGCCGTCACCCGCTCGCGCGCGACGTCGAGCGCAGCCTCGATCGTCGCGCCCGAGGCGCGCGCGTGGCCGCCGCCGCCGAACTCGGAGCACAGCGCCTGGACGTCGAACTCGCTCTTGCTCCGCGCGGACAGCTTGCACGTGCCGGGCTGCGACTCGCGCAAGAACAGCACGACCTCGACCGACTCGACCGAGCGCAGCACGTCGAGCACGACGTCGCTGTCGCGCAGCGGCAGGCGCGCGTCGTCCGCCAGGGTCCACGAGACGACCGCGATACGCGCGCGGCTGTGGTACTCGAGGCGCGCGAGCAGCTCCCCCAGCGCGATCGGCTGCGTCGCGTCGTTGCGCTGGAAGATCGCGCGGTACAGGCGGGCGGGCTCGACGCCCGCGCCGACGAGCTCCGCCGCGACGCGCAGCGTCTCCGCGTCGGTGTTGCTGTAGCGGAACCAGCCGGTGTCGGTGACGAGCGAGGTGAACACCCCCGCGCGCGCGACGTCGTCGAGCGGTGCCTCGAGCGCGGCGGCGATGCGGTGGACGAGCAGCCCGGTCGCCGACGCCGTCACGTCGATGAACGCCTCGTCCCACCACGGCTCGCCGTGGTGGATGTGGTGGTCGACGACGACCTTGCGGGACGCCGAGCGCCGCAACGGCTCGGCGAGCGCCCCACAGCGGTCGAGCTCGGAGATGTCGAGCAGCACGCACACGTCGTGGTCGGGCACATCGCCCCCTGCGTACGCGGCGTAGGCGCATTCCCGCGCCAGGTAGTCGAACTGCGGCTCCGGCGGGTCGGGGTTCAGGATCCGGACCTCCTTGCCCAGCGCCTCGAGCACGCGCGCCAGCGCGGCCTGGGCCCCGATGCAGTCGCCGTCGGGGCGCACGTGCCCGACGAGCAGGAACCGCCGTCCCTCCCGCAGCACCGCCAGGGCGCGCTCCTGAGCGGCGTCGAGCGCAGGCTTGGACGAGCGGTCTTCTGTCATCGGCTGGGCAGCGGCATCCGGGCCACGCAATGCATCGTGGGCTCCCGGGGGCGCAGGCTCCAGTCTACGGAAGAGCGCCCTGCCTCCGCAGCACCGAGAGCTGCTCTCTCAGCTCGCCTCCGGCCGCGCGGAGGCGCGCAACGCCTGCCGGCCGCCGATCCAGACCGCCTCGACGGGCGGGAGCGCGCTCGTCAGCTCCTCGAGCAGCGCCGCCGCGCTCGGAGCGGCGCTCGCGAAGAGCACCGCGTCGGCGGCTCGGCCGGGCGCGAGGGTCCCGAGGAGGCGCCCCAGGCCCAGCGCGCGCGCGCCGCCGGCCGTCGCCATCATCCACGCGTCCGCGGGCGCGAGGCCGAGCGCGGCGCGCGCGAGGCGCATCTCGCGCCGCAGGTCGAGGTCCGCGTTGCTCGCGAGCGAGTCCGTGCCGAGCGCGAGCGCGCAGCCCGCGCGCCGGTAGCGCGCGAGCGGGAACGGCGCGCGAGCGAAGAACGCGTGCGAGCCCGGGCAGTGCACGACGCTCGCCCCGGCCGCGGCGACGCGCGCTGGATCGCCGCGCTCGGGCTCGTTGCCATGGACCAGCGCGGTGCGCGACCCGAGCAGCTTCGCGCGCGCGAGCAGCTCGAGCCCGCCCGCGCCCGGGCTCGCTCCCAAGAGGGGTGCGAACGGACCCTCGCCGCGCGCGAGCCAGGCGCGCTCCTCGGGCGTCTCCGCCCAGTGCACGGCGATCGGGAGGCGGCGGCGCGACGCGAGCTCGCCGAGCGCGCGCAGCAGCGCGGGGCTGCACGTGTGCGGAGCGTGCGGCGAGAGGCCCTCGAGACGGCGCGCGCGCGGCGGGAGGCGGCGGCGGAGCGCCGCGAGCACGTCGGCGCCGCGCTCGGCGGAGCCGGCGTCGAGCGCTTCGCGGTAGAGCACGACGCGCAGCGGCCCGCCGCGGAGCGCGCGCTCCCCCGCTCCGGTCGAGTCGACGTCGCCGACGCACGTCGTGCCGGTCGCGAGGCAGCGGCGCGCTCCGCGACGCGCGTCGCGCTCGAGCTCGCGCCCGGAGCGCTGCGCGCGCGCGGCGAGCACGTCGCGGACCCAATGCAGCATCGGCGCGCCCGCACAGAGCTGGCCCGCGAGCCCGCTCAGCTCGAGGTGCGCGTGCGCGTTGACGAGGCCGGCGGTGAGCGCGCCGTCGTGGCGCACGGCGCGCGCGCCCGTCGCGCGCTCGGCTCGCGCGACGGCGGCCGGCGAGCGCAGCACGCGCTCGACGCGGCCGTCGCGCACGATCAAGCCGGCGTCGGGGAGCGCGTGGTGCGCATCGACGAGCAGCCAGCGCGCGGCCAGGACGCGCGCGCGGGGCACGCGCGGCGCTCGCCGCGGTGCCCCGCTCGCTCGCCCTCGCGCGGGCATGCTCTCGTGGACGGCGCCGATCAGTCCGGCTGCGCCTGGATGCGGAAGTTGGTGACGCCCTGGATCACGTTCGGCACGAGGCCGGTCGACTGATCGAAGATCACCTGGAACCGGATCATGTTGGAGCGGCGGCCGCCCGCTTCCTCCGGGCCGAGGAAGTCCCAGTACGTGTTGAGCTCGGCCGGGTGACGCACCCAGCCGGTCAGCGAGTCGGGCGCGATCGCCGAATTCTCGCCGCTCAGCGGCAGCTCGCAGAAGTCGAGGATCTCCGCGACGGAGCGCGCGCCCTGGAAGCGCACGACGACGGGCGAGGCGTTCGCGCCCAGCAGGTCGCTGCCGACCAGCTCCTCGACCGACGTCGGCAGGATGCCGTTCGGGCCGCGGAACGGGATGGGATCGAGCCCGGGGAAGTTCAGCACGAGGTCCATGTTCCAACCGAGCGTGCCCCCGACCGGCTCGTCCTCGGCGAACTCGACGGCGAAGAAGTTGCCCTGGGGCAGCATCCAGCACGACTGCGCGCCGGAGAGCGCGGCCATGCCGGTGCTCTTCGCAGTCAGCGTCCCGAGCGACAGGATCTGCGAGGAGGACGGATCGGCCGCGCTGAACGGACTGATCTTCTGCGCCTCGATCGTCGGCAGCAGCGTCTGGGTGATCGTCTCGAGCCGAACCAGCCCCGCCCCGCCGGGTCCGCCGACGGAGTTGCCGCCGCCCTTGCCGCCGGGGCCGCCGCCCACGTCGAGGCGACCGGGCGTCGCCGCGATCTGCAGCGTGCGCGACTGGAGCAGGATCGCGCCGCCCGCGCCCCCGCCGCCGGGCGCGGCCGACCGATCGGTGCTCGGCTGCCCGGTCACCATGAGGCCGAAGGACGAGCCGCCCCCTCCGCCGCCCGCGTCGACGACGCCGTCGACGGTGACGCTGCGGCCCGCATTGACCTGGATCGCGCCGCCCCCGCCGCCGCCGCCCGCGCCGGAGTGCGAGCGGTACTCGCTGATCAGCGGCGGGTTGCCGGGCGGGTCGGAGCTGCACGGCGGGATCGCGTTGAAGACGCCGCTCGTCCTCGTCGTGTGGACGCTCGCTCCGCCGCCGCCGCCGCCGGCACCGCCGCGCAGGTTGCCGGCGTCGGGGTCGAGCTGCATGACGGTCGGCGTGATCCCGACCTCGGCGGACGACCCGCCCGGCGTCGGGCCGGGCAGCGCGGGCGGAGGAACCGGCAGGAGCGGGGGCGACGTGATGCCGACGCCGCCGTCGGTCGCGTAAGCCCCGCCGCCGCCCGAGGCGCCGATCATGTCGGTCGCGCACAGGAAGACGTTGTTGAACTCGACGACGCCCCAATCGGTCGTCGAGCTCGGCAGCACCGGCGGCCAGTGCACGCCGCCCGGTCCCGCGCCGGGACCGCCCGGCAATCCGCCGACGCCGCCGCCCTCGCCCCCGTCGATCATCGCGCCGGGGTTGACGACGCCGTTGTTCGGCGGAGTGAGCGTGAGGAGGTTGGAACCGGCGTTGTTGGGGCGGTCGGCGCCCTGGCCGCCGCTGCCGGCGGCGGGGCCACCCGGGCCGCCCGCTCCGCCGTCGAGCAGGTTCGAGGGCTGGCCGACCGTGCCGTCGGTGTCTTGGGGTGGCAAGCTCCCCGTCGCGTCGACGACGCCCTGGATCAGGACCTCGCCGCGGCCGAAGACGCGCGCCGGACGGCGACCGCGGAAGCGCAGCACGCCGCCGGTGCGGACCGTGACCGACGAGAACGGGAACTGTCCGTCGGTGATCTGCACCTGCGGGATCTCGCCGGGCACGACGTCGGCCGCGCCGAGGGGGATCACGTCGAGGTTCTGGAACGTGTTCACGGCGGTCGGGAACGACAGGCACGCGGCCTCCGTGCAAAGGGTGACCTCCTGCCCCGTGGGAACCACGAGGTCGCCGGCGTAGCCGGGGCCGCCCGAGGCACCCGGGAGCAGCACCCCGACGTCCGACCACACCGCGCCGGTGCGCGCGTCGTCGCGGTTGAGCGCATCGACGAACTGCTCGCCGCCGGTCGGCAGCACGATCGGCGCGAAGATCAGCACCTCCGGCGTGAACGTGAACTGCCCGGCGTTCTGGACCGGGTTGCCGCCGAGGTCGACGACGGTCGCCGGCACGCGCACGACGATCTTGCGCTTGTTCGCTTGAGAGCCGGCGGACGGGAAGCCCGCGGACGGGGTGAACACGACGGTCGTCTTCAACGCGCTCTGGTCGACCGCGATCGTGTACGACCCGAAGATCGCGAGCTGATCGCTCGCGTCGTTCACGTTCCCGTCCGGATCGACGGCCACCTCGAGGAAGTCGGACGTCTGCGTGATCGGGTTCACCAGCGTCGCGGGGTTCATCACGTCGTTGAAGACGAACCGGATCGGCGAGTCGCGGAACACGTCGACCGCGCCGGCCGCCGGCTGCTGGAACGCGATCTCGGTCGGGTTGCCGTTCGGGTCCGTCGCGGTCACGACGTCGACCAGCACGTCGACTTGCGGGGCGCCCGGCACGGGGTCGTTGACACCCTCCGACGCCGCGACGGTGCACAGCAGGCGCACCGCGTTCGGCTTGCCGTCGGCGCTCTCGATGTACGGCGGCGGGTCGACCGTCACTCCGGGGATGCGGATCGTGTAGGACTGGCCGAGCTCGAGACCGAAGACGGGGCTGCCCGACGAGTCGAACGTCAGCGCGGGCCGGAAGATCACGCGACCCGGCGTGCTGGGGTCGATCTCGAACGACCCCGCGGGCGCCTTGCCGGTCGAGACCTCGGTCACCTGGAACGTGCTCTTCGTCACCGAGGAGAGCTTCACGGCCCGAGAGAACAGGACCGAGATCTCCTGGTTGACGAAGATGTTGAGCGTCCCGCAGCTCACCTGCGTGCCCGAGAGGCCGTTGCTGCAGCCCAGCGAGCACCCGATCACGGCGAAGTCGCTCGCTCCGCCGTTGGGCGTCTCGAAGTCCGACGACGTTCCTCCGCCGCCGGAACAGGCCGCGACGAGGGACAGGGGAAGGGCGAGCAGGACGGCTCGCGCGAGCTTCGTGGTGGTGGAGATCATGGACGGATGCGGGGTCGGAGCCGAGCGGGCCGAGCGGTCCGCGGCGGAAGCGTCCGGGGAGGGACGAGCGGGGCAAGCCCCTCGGCGGCCATGGTGGTCGGCTCGCGGAGGCGCGGTCGTACGTCGGGGCAGCGTGGGGCGAGCCATCATGAGTTCGCGTCGGAGCGGCGCGCCAGCGCTCTCCCTCGCGGCGGGACGCGCCCGCCGCGAGGGAGCTCCGGCGCGCGCCGTCAATCGGGTTGAGCGAGGATGCGCAGGTTCGTGACGCCTTGAATCACGCCGGGCACGAGCCCCGTGTTCGGATCGAAGACGACTTGGAAGCGGACCATGTTCGGCTTGCGCCGCGTCGCCTCTTCCGGTCCGAGGGAGTCCCAGTAGTCGTTGAGCTCGGCCGGGTGGCGCACCCAGCCCGTGAGGGACTCGGGCACGACCTCGGCGTCGATGCCGTCGAAGTCGACGTCGCAGAAGTCCTCGACGTTGCCGAGGGCGCGCACGCCCTGGAACCGCACGACGACGGGCGCCGCGTTGGGGCCGAGCAGGTCGGTGCCGACGAGCTGCTCGACCGACGACGGCAAGCCGCTCGGCGCGCGGAACGGGATCGGATCGAGGCCGGGGAAGTTCAGGACGACGTCCATGTCCCAGCCGAACACGCCGGCGAGGGCGTCGTCCTCGACGAATTCGACGACGAAGAAGTTGCCCGGCGGCTTCATCCAGCAGGACTGTCCGCCGGAGAGAGCGTTCGGCCCGGCCGTGGGCACGTCGAGCTGGCCGACGGACAGGAAGGCGCTCGACGTCGGGTCGAGCGGGTCGAACGGGGTGATCTTCGGCGCCTCGACGGCCGCGCTCGGAGCGGCGAGCGACTCGAGGCGCACGAGGCCCGCGCCGCCGTTGCCACCGAGCGAGTTGCCGACGCCGTCGCCGCCGGGGCCGCCGCTCACGTCGATGCGCCCGGTCCCGCCGCCGATCTGCAGATCGAGCGCCTGGACGAGCACGGCGCCGCCCGAGCCGCCGCCGCCGGGGGCCGCGGACCCGAAGACGCTCGTCTGGCCGGGCACGAGCAGCCCGAGGCTGCCGCTGCCCGCTCCGCCCGTGCAGTCGATGATGCCGTCGAGCACCGCGATCCGGCCCGCGACCAGTTGCACCGCGCCGCCGCCGCCGCCGCCGCCGGCCGCGCTGTGCGAGCGGTAAGCGGTGATCAACAGTTGCGGCTGCGGGATCTGCGGCATCCCGCAGTTGAACGCCTGGCCGTTGGTCTGCGTCGTGTGGATGCTCGCGCCGCCACCGCCGCCGCCGGAGCCGCCGCGCAGGTTGCCCGCCTCGGGGTCGAGCTCCATCACGACCGAGTCGATGCCGACCTCGGCCGAGGAGCCGCCGGGCGTGTTCGGCGGCAGCGAGGGTGCGGGCACGCCCGGCAGCAGCGCGGGGATCGCCAGCCCCAGGCCTCCGTCGGTCGCGTAGCCGCCACCGCCGCCCGCGCCGCCGACCTGATCGGTGAAGCACGAGAAGAAGTTGTTCGTCTCGAGGCCGCCGAACATCGACGTCGACGTCGGCAGCGCGGTCGGCCAGTGCGGGCCGCCCCGGCCGCGGCCCGGACCGCCCGGGACGCCGCCGACGCCCTCGCCGGCGCCTCCGTCGACGACCGCACCGGGGTTCGAGATGCCGTTCACTCCCGGCGGGAGCGTGAGCAGGTTCGTGCCGGTGTTGTCGGGACGGTCGCCGCCGTCGCCGCCCCTGCCCCCGGCCGGGCCGCCGCCGGCGCCGGGCTCGCCGCTCGGGAGGTTCGAGCGGTGGCCACCGACGGCGACTTGACCGACCGGCGCGTCGCCCGACGCGTCGAGCACGCCGGCGTAGACCGCTTCACCGCGCGCGAGGAGCCGTCCCGGACCGCTCCCCGCGAGCTCGAGCAGGGCACCGGGGGCGACGTTGACGCTCGCGAAGGGGAAGATGCCGTCGGTCACCTCGATCATCGGGACCTGGCCCGGCACGACCACGTCGGGCCCGAGCGGCAGGACGCCGATGTTCTGGATGACGGTCTGGGCGCCGGGGAAGGACGCGCAGTCGCCGGTGCACAGCGTGAGCGCTTGCGCGCCCCCGACGACGAGGTCGCCGAGGTAGCCGGCGCCGCCGAAGCCCGGGCCGAGGAACCCGGCGTTCGTCCAGAGCGCGCCGGTGCGACGCGCGTCGCGGTTCGTCGCGTCGGTGAACTGCTCCCCGCCGGGAGGCAGCATCGCCTGCGGGAAGGAGAGCAGCTCGGGCGTGAACACGACCTCCCCCGCGTTCTGGAGGGGGTTGCCGCCGAGGTCGGACACGACCGAGGGGATCCGGACGACGATCTTGCGCTTCTCCGGCGCCGAGCCCGCCGAGGGGTAGCCCGACGTCGGCGTGAAGACGACGGTCGTCTCGAAGTTCGCCTCGTCGAGGTCGAGGTCGTACGTGCCCTCGATCGACAACTGGTCCGACGGGTCCTGCACGTTGCCGTCGGCATCGACCCACACCGAGAGGAAGTCCGACTGACCGGTGACCGGGTTCACGAGCGTCGCCGCGTTCATCAGGTCGTCGAAGAGGAACCGGATCGGCGACATGCGGAAGACGTCGACCGCGCCGTCCGCCGGCTGGTTCAGCGCGAACTGGGTCGGGTTGCCCTGCGCGTCCGTCGCCGTGACGACGTCGACGAAGACCTCGACCGTCGGCGCGCCGGCGACGGGGTCGTCGACGCCGAGCGACGCGGCGACGGTGCACGCCACGCGCGTCTGGTTCGGCTTGCCGTCGACGCTGCGCACGTACGGCGGCGGATCGGTCGCCGCGCCGGGGATCCGCACGTTGTAGCTCGAGCCCGCCTTGAGACCGAAGACAGGGTTGCCCTGCGTGTCGAACGTGAGCGAAGGCCGGAAGATCAGGCGGCTCGGCGTCGTCGGGTCGAGGGTGAACGCGCCCGTCGGCGAGCCTCCGGTCGACACCTCGACGACCTGGAACGTGTTCTTGTCGACCGTGTCGAGGTCGACCGAGCGCGAGAACAGGACCGCGATCTCCTGGTTGACGAAGACGTCGACCGTGCCGCAGGAGACCTGCGTCCCGGAGAGACCGTTGCTGCAGCCGAGGGTGCAGGAGACGACGGCGAAGGTGCTCGCTCCGCCGTTGGGCGTCTCGAACTCCTCCGAGCTCCCGCCGCCCGAGCAGGCGGCGAGCATCGTCGCACCGGCCCCGAGGAGGAGGGCGAAGCGCGCGGAGGTCGGGCGGGGGCGCCGTTCGACGGGGAGCGTGCGGGGGGTGTGCATGGGCAGTCTTCGATGCGACTAGCCGCTCGCCTCCGTGACCCGTTCCATCCGCTCGAGCGGATGGAAGGCGGAGGCGGCGGTGTCGCGTGCGCGGTTCGGTTTGGTGGTTCCGGGGGCTGAGCAGGGCTAACCCCGCCGGCGAGGCGGACTACAGTGCGGGTGCGTCCGCCGATCGGCGGCCGGGCCCTGGGGCCGTCGAGCAACCCCCGGGTCCGGATCGAGTGCGGATTGTGGCGCGAAGCCCTGCTCGAGTCCCTCGGAACCCATGATCTCGCACGTAGACGTCCACACGTAGACGTCCACCGTGACATCCAAGGATGTCACATCCACCGTGACATCCAAGGATGTCACATCAAAGGTCGTACCACGACACAAGCGCCTGCCCGATCCCGAAATGCGCCCGCCGACCGAACGCGGGCCTGTATCCCGACCCCATGAACGAGCTTCGAACCTCACGAGTCCGTCCCCGCGCCGACGCCGGCATCCACGAGGCGCACGCCCGCCGTGCGAATCCGCACACAGCGCCGCACCCCGACCGTGCGGCCCGGCCGTCGGCGGCGCGCACGGCCGCGCTCGCGGCAGGAACGCTCCTCGCGCTCGCCGCGGCGGGCTGCGACGGCGGAGCGGCGTCGGCGGTCGCGGGCACGAGCTCGATCGACCAGCAGATCCGCGACCTCCAGGCAGCGCTCCGGCCGCCGGAGCCGGGCGAGCACCAGAGCGACGTCGGCGACTGGAACGTCCGGCGCGAAGCGCTGCTCGAGCGCATGAAACAGGGCTCGCCCGAGCTCGGCCGCGCGGCGCTCGAGAAGCTGCTCGCCGACGTCGACCTCGACTTCCCGATCCAGCGCGGCCTGCTCACCGTCGCCGCGCACGCCGCGACCGAGGACACGCTCCCCTATCTCGAGCAGTTCTTCACGACGTACGGCGAGCGGATCGACATGCGCGCCGAGGCGTGCAACCTGCTCGCGGAAGTCGCGCCGCAGCGTGCGATCGACCTGATCGAGCCGGTGCTGCGCCAGCCACGGCCGAGCGCGACCTGGCCGCCGTCCGAGCGGATGCTCGGCTCCTACGTCGTCGCGTGCGAGCGCGCGGAGCACGACCCGGTCCCGCTGCTCGCGCAGATCGCGACCGACATCTACTACGACGACGACGTCCGCCACCGGGCGACGAAGACGCTCGGCGACTACAAGCACCCGCTGGCGCGCGCCGCGCTCGAGACGACGATGATCGAGTCGTCCGGGAATGCGTACCTGCGGCGCCTCGCGGCGCAGTCGCTCCTGCGCATCGACCGCGAGCGCTGCTGCGCGGTGATCACCGACGCGATCACGCGCGAGGCGGACTCCGGCTTCGTGCTGTTCCTCGAGGACATGATCGCGAAGAACTGCCGGTGATCACCGACACGCACGCGCACGTCTGGTGGTCGAGCTTCGACGACGACCGCGAGGACGTGCTCGCGCGCGCGCGGGCGGCGGGCGTGGAGCGGATGGTCGTGGTCGGCACGGACGTCGCCACGTCGCGGGACGCGTTCGCGCTGTGCGCGGGCCGGCCGGGGCTGTACCCCACGGCGGGGATCCACCCGCACGACGCGACGGGCTCCGACGCCGCCGCGCGTGCCGCGATCGAGGAGCTGTGCCGGCGCGACGAGTGCGTCGCGGTCGGCGAGACGGGGCTCGACTACTTCAAGGAGTACTCGCCGCGCGCTCTTCAGCTCGACAACTTCCGCTGGCACCTCGCGCTCGCGCGCGCGCTCGACAAGCCGGTCGTCGTCCACTCGCGCGACGCGCACGAGGACACGGCGGCGACGATCGGCGCGTTCCCGGGCGCGCGCGGGGTGATGCACTGCTACACGATGGGACCGGACGAGCTCGGCCCCTATCTCGACGCCGGCTTCTACGTCTCGTTCTCCGGCGTGGTGACGTATCCGAAGAACGACGCGAACCGCGCCGCGGCCGCCGCCGTGCCGCTCGATCGCCTGCTCGTCGAGACCGACTGTCCGTTCCTCGCGCCGCAGGGGAGCCGCGGCCGGCGCAACGAGCCCGCGCTCGTGCGCGCGGTGCTCGAGCGCATCGCCGAAGAGCGCGGTGCCGACGCCGAGGAGCTCGCGCGGATCACCAGCGCGAACGCGGAGCGGCTCTTCGGGCTGGGTCAGCCCGGATGTTCATGAGGCCTCGCTTCGCGGGCGCCGGCCGGCCGAGCGCGGTTCCTACCGCTGGGGCGCGCGCCGCACGAGCGTCCAGACGCAGCCGTCGGCGCCCTCGGCGCGCAGCGCGTTCGGCGAGGTGAGGTCGTTCGGCACGCGGAACGCGGCGTCGGCGCCGGGGCCGCGCTCACCTGCGTAGGGCACGACGTCGGCGCGGCGCGCCTCGAGCACCGCGCCGGACTCGTCGACGAAGAACGTGCGTCCGCCGCCGGGCTCGTCGGGCCACGCGTACGCGCACCAGCGGCGCTCCGCCGCGTCGACGTCGAGCGCATCCGAGGGCGCGGCGAGCGCTCCCCCGCCGCGCGCCGCGAGCCACACCTGGAAGCGGTAGCCGTCGCGGGTGCCGACGCCGTCGGGGCGCACGTCGAAGCGCGGGCCGTCGAAGCCGCGCAGCAGCGCGAGCGGGCCGTGCTCGCCGCGGCCGTCGCCGTCGGCGTCGAGCGCACCCGAGGCGGCGAGACGGCGCTGCACGTCGACGAGGCGAACGAGCGTGTCGATCGCGGCGCGCTCGTCCGCGCCGGCGCGCAGGCCGCGCGCAGCGGGGACCGCGAGCGCGCCGACGATCGCGGCCGTCGCGAGGGCGCAGGCGAGGTCGCCGGCGCGGGATCGGGGTCGGGGCGGCATCGGCGCAAGAGAGCGGGGCGCTCCCACCGCGTGGGAACGCCCCGCTCCAAGGAGATCGACGAAACCGAGGCGTCTACTGCACCGCAGTCCAGAGGTTGCCGTCGTTGGCGACGTTGCCGGGGCCGACCGCGAGCGGGGCCCCCATCGCAGCCTGTCCCACCGCGGGCGCGGTGAAGGCGGCGTCGAACGCCGGTCCACCCGCCGCGCCGGAGTACGGCGTCGCGACGCGGTTGTTCATCTGCAGGAGGTCGCCCTCTTGGTTGATGAAGAACACGCGGTTGCCCGACGTGTTCGCTTCGAGCGGCCACGCGTAGCAAGCCCACAGGATCTCGCCGTTGTCCGGGTCGGGCAGGGCGGCGCCGTCGGCGCCGCCCGTGGCGAGCTCGGCCACGCCGTCGCCCGCCGCATCGGGCAGCCACATCTGGAAGACGTAGCCCGAGCGGACGACCACGCTCCCCGCCACGTCGCCGAACGACGCGGACAGGACGGACGGGTCGAGCTCGTCCGTAGCGACGACGCCCAAAGCCGGGACACCCGCCGCGTTGATGCGGAGGGGGTCGACGCCGGAGAGCTCGCCGAAGTAGCCGTACTCGCCGCCGCCGTCCGCGTCGCTGTCGATCGCGGACGAGGACTGGAGCTGGGCCTGGGCCGAGGAAATCGAGCGCAGGGTCGAGATCGCCGCCGATTCGTTGGCGGAGAGTCGCGCGCTCATGAGTTTGGGAATCGCGATCGAAGCGATGATCGCGATGATGGCCACCACGATCATGAGCTCGATCAAGGTGAAGCCGGCTCGTCTGTTGTTGCGCATTCTCACTCTCTTCAAACGTGTGAATGACTCGCGGGTCTCCCGCGGTTCATTCCGGTCCCGATCGGGTGGACCCTGGACTCGTTTCGTGTTCCCTCCGAACCGGATTCGTCCGGACCGAAGGACGGAATGGCCTCCCTGACCACTCGGATGCCCTTATCGACGGCGCCGATCGGCCCGCTTGAGGGAGCCCCGGATCATTTCCTTCCCGATGCGCTGAACGCGAAGCACGCCGCCGGACGGGCTCGTCCGACGGCGTGCTCGAGGGCGTGCGCGCATGCACGCCCCGGGGTCCGGGCTCAGTTGCTGAGCTTGCCGACGATGTCGAGGATCGGCAGGAAGACGGCCATGACGACGCCGCCGACGATCACGCCCATGAACGAGATCAGGAGCGGCTCGATCATGCTCGTCAGGCCCTTGATCGCCGCCTTCACCTGCGAGTCGTAGAACTCGGCGATCTTCTCGAGCAGCACCTCGAGCGCGCCCGAGCGTTCGCCGATCGCGATCATGCGCACGACCATCGGCGGGAAGACGCGGCTCTCGCCGAGCGGCTCGGACAGCATGTTGCCGCCCTTGACGCTTTCCTTCGAGTTCCGCACGACGTCGGCGACGACCTGATTGCCGGCCGTGTCCGCGACGATGTCGAGCGTGCCCATGATCGGGACGCCGGATTGGATCAGCGTGGCGAACGTGCGCGAGAAGCGCGCCAGCGCGATCTTCTTGACCAGCGTACCGAAGACCGGCGCGCGCAGCGTGAAGTGGTCCCACGCCAGCTTGCCCTTCTTCGTGCGCATCGCGCCCCAGCCGGCGGCGAAGAGGCTCGCCGCCGCAAGCAGCACGATCGGCCATTTCGCGCGCAGCATGTCCGAGAAGTCGAGCACCATCTGCGTCAGAGGCGGCAGCTCGCTGTCGAGCGACTCGAACACCTGGCGGAACGTCGGCACGACGCCGAGCATCAGGAACGCGGTGATGCCGAGCACGAGGACGAGCGAGATGACGGGATACGTCATCGCGCTCTTGATCTCGCGCGACAGCTCGGCGGACGCCTCGAGGTAGTCGGCCAGGCGCTGGAGGATCACGTCCATCTGGCCGGAGACCTCGCCCGCGCACACCATGCTGATGTACAGCGGCGAGAAGACCTTCGGCATCGTCTGCATCGCGTGCGACAGGTCGGAGCCGCCGCGCAGCTCGGACGCGAGCTTCTCGCAGGCCATCTTGAAGCCGGGCGTCTCCGCCTGCTCCCCGAGGACTTCGAGCGACTCCATCAGGGACAGACCCGCGCCGATCATCGTCGCGAGCTGCCGCGTGAAGAGCACGAGCTCCGTCTTGCTCGCCTTCGGCCTGACCTTGAACAGCCGGATCTCACCCGAGCGCCTGCTGCCGCCGCCGCTTCCGCTCCCGCCGCCGGTCTTCTTGGCCTTCGCCTTCTTGGCGACGGCCTTGCCGCCCTCGGCGATCTTCAGCACGACGAGGTTCTTGCGGCGCAGCTCGGCCACCGCCTCGTTCTTGTTGTCGGCGCTGATCGTGCCTTCGACGGTGTTCCCGCTGGCGTTCTTCGCTGCGTATCGAAAACTGGCCACGTGACGCTCCCGGATGCTCGGCCTGGGGCCGGACTAGTCGTCCACCGTCACTCGCAGGACCTCGGCGAGGGACGTGCGGCCGCGGATCACGTTCAGGAGCCCGACACGCCGTAGGGTCAGCATGCCGCGCTCGATTCCCGCCGCCTTGATCTCCTGTACGGATCGTCCCTCGACGACCATGCGCTTGAGCGTCCCGTCGAGCGCGAGCGTCTCGAGCAGCGCGAAGCGGCCGCGATAGCCCAACTGGCAGCGCGAGCACCCCTCCGTCGCCGGCTCGTAGATCGTCAGGTCCTCGAGCTCCTTCTTCAGGAAGCCGACCTTGAGCAGCTCGTCGCGCGGGACCTCGATCGGCTGGCGACAGTGCGGGCAGAGCGCCCGCACGAGACGCTGGGCTGCGACGCACAGGAGCGAGCTCGACACCATGAACGGGTCGACGCCCATGTCGACCAGGCGCGTGACGGCGCCGGCCGCGTCGTTCGTGTGCAGCGTCGAGAGCACGAGGTGGCCGGTGAGCGCGGCCTTGACCGCGATCTCGGCCGTCTCGGCGTCCCGGATCTCGCCGACGAGGACCACGTCGGGGTCCTGGCGCAGGATCGAGCGCAGCGCGCCGGCGAACGTGAGCCCGCGCTTGGGGTTGACCGGCACCTGGTTGATGCCGTCCATGTTGTACTCGACCGGGTCTTCGACGGTGACGACGTTGATCTCGGGCGTCGCGACCTCCTTGACCGCGGCGTAGAGCGTCGTCGACTTGCCCGAGCCCGTCGGGCCGGTGACGAGCACCATGCCGTACGCCGAGCTGATGCCGGCCTTGAGATCGACCAAGCAGCGCGGCTCGTAGTTCAGGCTGTCGAGCCGCAGAGCGATGTTGCCCGTGTCGAGGATCCGCATCACGGCCTTCTCGCCGCCGACGACGGGCAGCGTCGAGAGGCGGAAGTCGATCGTGCGGTTCTCGTAGCGGATCTGGAACTTGCCGTCCTGCGGCGCCTGGCGCTCCGCGATGTCGAGGCTCGCGAGGATCTTGAGGCGCGACGTGAGCGAGGGCAGCAGCGACTTCGGCGGCCGCAGCGCTTCGACGAGGCGGCCGTCGATCCGCAGGCGCACGCGGATCGAGTTCTCGCCCGGCTCGATGTGGATGTCGCTCGCCTTCTCGCGCAGCGCGCGGAGCAGGATCAGGTTGACGAGCTTGACCGCGGGGACGTCGTCGCCCTGCGCGGCGGAGAGGTCGATGTTGTCGCTCTCCTCCTCGCGCACCTCGATCCCGTCGGTCGAGACCTCGTCGAGCAGGTCGTCGACCTGCTTGCGACCGTCGTCGAAGAGCTTCGCGAGCGCGCCGCGGATCGCGGACGGGTGCGACAGGAGCGGCTTGATCCGGCAGCCCGACAGGATGTTCAGGTCGTCGAGCAGGAGCACGTCGAACGGGTCGCTCACCGCGATCGAGAGCACGTCCCCGTTGCGCGCCACAGGCAGGATGCAGTGCTGCGTGCACACGTCCTGCGGGAGCGCCTCGACCGCCTTCGGGTCGGGCTGGATGCGCGAAACGTCGATCGGCGGCACGCTCGCCGCGCGACCGAGCGTGAAGAAGAACTTCGATTCGTCCAGGCCGCCGCGCTCCATCAGGACGTCGAGCGGCGAGCGGCCGCCTTCCTGGGCGCGCTCCCACTCGTCGGCCGTGATCAGCTCGGCGTCGATGAGCAGACGCCGGATCTTGCCGGACAGACGGACCATCAGGCGACGCCGCGCAGCAGGGTCTTCAGCTCGGACGGATCGGTCAGCGCCCGCTCGGCATCCTCGAGACGCACGCGGCCGCTCTTGACGAGGTTCGCGAGCGACGTCGCCATCGTGCGCATGCCGAGGCGCCCGCCGGTCTGGATCTGCGAGTAGATCTGGTGGCCCTTGCCCTCGCGGATCAGCGCCCGGATCGCGGGCGTCGCGATCATGACCTCGCACGAGAGCGCGCGGCCGCGGCCGACGGCGAGCGGCAGGAGCTGCTGGCAGAACACCGCCTCGACGGAGAACGAGAGCTGCGTGCGCACCTGCTGCTGCTGGTGCGACGGGAACACGTCGATGATGCGGTTGACCGTCTGGACGCAGTCGGGCGTGTGCAGCGTGCCGAACGTCAGGTGGCCGGTCTCCGCCAGCGTCAGCGCCGCCTCGATCGTCTCGAGGTCGCGCAGCTCGCCGACGAGCACGACGTCGGGGTCCTGGCGCAGAACGCTGCGCAGCGAGCGCTGGAACGAGCGCGAGTCGTTGTGGATCTCGCGCTGGGTCACCAGGCACCCGTGGCTGCGGTGCGAGAACTCGATCGGGTCCTCGATCGTGATCACGTGCCCGTTGCGGTTCTGGTTGATGAAGTCGATCATCGCCGCGAGCGACGTCGACTTGCCCGAGCCGGTCGAGCCGGTCATCAGCACGAGGCCGGCGCGGAGCGAGCACAGCCGCTCGCACACGTCCGCCGGGAGGCCGAGCTGGCCGAAGCCCGCGATCTCGTGCGGCACGAGGCGCAGCACGCACGCGACGGTGCCCTGCTGGAAGAAGACGTTCGCGCGGAAGCGGCCCTGCCCCTCGAGCGCGAACGAGCAGTCGAGCTCGAGCTCGCGGTCCAGCTTCGCGATCTGGTCGGAGGTGAGCACGCTCGTCGAGAGCCGGCGCGTGTCCTCCGCCGTCAGCGGAGAGTGCTCGACCGGCACGAGCATGCCGTCGATGCGGATCCGCGGCGGGGTGCCGCAGGAGATGTGCAAGTCGGACCCGCCCTTGCGCACCAGGAGCGCAAGGAGATCTTCCATCGTGATCATCGGGACTGTTCCTGTCGCTGGGAGACCGCTCTTCGCGCGCTCTGCAAGCGACTCGATCGGCCGCGGGAGGCCATCGACTGGAGCCCCCGCCCCCGCGGAACCCAGACTCGGAACTTCTTTCCGGCTCCCGATGCGGACCGGGGCGCGCTCCCTCGGGGAGGAAGCGCGCCTCGTCGATCAGGTCGATCGAGTGGTCGCGCGTCTCCAGCCCCGAGGGGGCTGCCGGATCAGTCCTCTTCGGCGTGCTTCTTGCCGATCGCGGCGAGCACCTTCTGCTGCTCGGACGTCGGCATCGGCGCGTAGTGGTCGAGCACCATCGTGTAGGTGCCCTCGCCGGCCGTCTGCGACTTCAGGTCGCGGAAGTACGTCTGCATCGTCGACAGCGGCACGTGCGCCTTGATCACGGTGTCGGTGCCGTCGCTCTGCTGGTCGAGCACGTGGCCGCGGCGCTGGCTGGTCAGGTCGGAGAAGACCGAGCCCGCGTCGTCGGACGGGATCGAGATCACCGCCTCCATGATCGGCTCGAGCAGAACGGGCGCCGCCTTGCCGAAGCCGTCGCGGAACGCCCGCGCGCCCGCCTTCCTGAAGCTCGCCTCGTCGGAGTCGACCGCGTGGAACTTGCCGTCGTAGAGCTCGACCTCGACGTCGACGACGGAACTGTGCGTCAGCACGCCCTCGGCGCAGATCTCGCGGATGCCCTTCTCGACCGCCGGGATCAGGTTGCGCGGGATCGAGCCGCCGACGACCTTGTCGAGGAACACGACGCCCGTGTCCTTCTCCCCCGGCCGCACGCGCAGGTAGCACTCGCCGAACTGGCCGCGCCCGCCGGACTGCTTCCTGTGCCGGTGGTGGCCGTCCGCGGGCTTCGTGACCGTCTCGCGGAACGCGATGCGCGGGAGCCCGGTGTCGATCTCGACGCCGTAGCGGCGCTTCAGACGCGCCTCGATGACTTGCAGGTGCAGATCGCTCATCCCGTGCAGGACGAGCTCGTGCGTGACCGGATCCTGCTCGATCTCCAGGCTCGGGTCCTCGGCGGACAGCTTCGCGAGCGACTCGCCGATCTTCTGCTCGTCCGAGCGGCTCTTCGGCACGACCGCGAGCGACACCATCGGCGGCGGGATCTCCGGCCGGTCGACGACGGGCGCCTTGTGCCCCGCGACGGTGAACGTGTCGCCCCAGTTGATCTTCTCGACCTTCGTGAACGCGACGACGTCGCCCGCGCCGCCCCGCTCGATCGGATCGCGGCGCTTGCCGCCGACCTGGTGGAACAGCCCGCCCGTCTTCTCGCTCTTGGCGTCGGGGTCCCGCGCGGGGATGAGCGCGTCGTGGGCTCCGAGCGATCCCTGCAGGAGACGCGCGATGCACACGCGCCCGACGTGCGGATCCGAGCGCACTCCGACGACGACGCCGACCGCGGGACCCTCGGGCGTGCACGGCACCGGCTCCCCGTTGCTCTTGAACAGCCCCTCGGTGTCCGCCGTCGGAGCGTACTCCGCGAGGAACGCGACCAGCTCGTCGACGCCGAGGCCGCTGACCGGGTTGCAGACGAGCACGGGCACGAGCGTGCCCTTGGAGATCGCGTTCGGCACGTTCGCGTGGAGCACCTCGTCGGAGAGCGTCTCCTCCTCGAGGTACCGCATCACGACGTCCTCGTCCTCGCACGCGTCCATCACGCGGTCCATGAGGCGCTTGCGCCAATCGGACGCGCCGGTGAGGACCGACTCGATCGAGGCGAAGCCCGATCCGCTCGCGTTGGGGAGCTGCACCGGCACGCACGCCCTGGACACCTCGTCGCGCAGCGCGGCGACGGTCGCTTCGAAGTCCGCGTTGTCGCCGTCCAGGTGCGTGAGCACGACTGCGCGACCGCGCCCGAGCTCGGTCGCGAGCTCCATCTTCTTGCGCAGGTTGAAGGTGACGCCGCTCGAGCAGCTCACGACGCCGACCGTCAGGTCCGAGCCGAACATCGCGCCCGTGGTCTCGGCGACGAAGTCGGGGTAGCCGGGCGTGTCGAAGAGGTTCCAGTCGCGGCCGTCCTTCGACACGTGGAGCACCTTGGCGACCAGCGTGTGCCCCTTGTCCTGCTCCTCGGGCTCGGTGTCGGCGATCGAGGACTTGTCCGCGACCGATCCCTTGCGATCCGCCGCGCCCAACGAGAATGCGAGCGCGTCGATGAGCGTGGTCTTGCCGGCCGAGGGGTGCCCGACGAAGGCGACGTTGCGCGTCGTGGCGGCGCTTTGGCTCATGGCGTCCAGTGCGGCGACATGGGTTGCGGAAGCCGGCCCGATGGACCGGTGGAAAGGCCGCACATGCTAACGCGCCCCCGCGGGGTGTGCCCCCCGACTCGGGCGGCGGGCCGGGCCCGCCGCCGGCGCCGCTACATCGCGTGGACGACGATCTCGACCCGCCGGTTCTTCGCCTTGCCGGGCTGGGACTTGTTGTCCGCGACGGGCCGGTACTCGCCGTGGCCCGCGACGACGCATTTCTCGTCCGAGAGACCGCACTGCTCGACCAGGTAGTGCAACACCGCCATCGCGCGGGCGATCGAGAGGTTGCGGTTCGTCTCGAACGTCGACTTGCGGATCGGGTCGGTGTCGGTGTGGCCCTCGATCCAGTAGGTGCCGCCCCCGTAGTCGGTCGAGAGCGTGCGCGCGACCGCCTTCAGCGCCTTCTTGCCGCTCTCGCTCAGCACCGCCTGGCCGGAGGCGAAGCTGATCTCGGCCGGCAGGGTGATCACCAGGTTGCCGCCGCGCTGGTCGACCCCGAGCCCGAGGTCGACGAGGTCGGCGTGGGGCTTGGCGGGAGCGGAAGCCGCCGACGGGCGGTCGATCAGCCTCGCGTTCGCGTTCGCGAGCTGCACCTCGTAGTCGCTGAGCTGCGACTTCAGGTCGCCGTTCTCCTTCTTGAGGTTCGTGCGCTCCTCGCGCAGGGCGAGGATCTCGGCCTCGTAGTCGTCGATCACCTTCTGCGAAGCGCATCCCGAGAGCGCGGGAATCAGCAGCGGCGCCGCCAGCGCGAGCGCCCTCGCCAGCTTGGTCGTCCGCCTCATGGTTCGATCGTGGATGGTTCGATCGTGGGTGTTTCGATCGTGGGTGTCCGGCACGGGGGGTCTCCTTTCGAGCTCAGTCGAAGAGCCGGGCGCCATCTTTCCAAGCGAGCAACGCGATTCCAATTCCCATTCCGAGATACGGTCCGAACGGGACGTAGCGTCCGGCGATGCGCGCGATCGCGACGGCCTTGCCGAACGGCTGGCGCCGCCGGCGCACGCGCGCCCGCCGACGCGTCAGGCAGACGTAGCGCACGATGTTCGCGACGCCCACGACCGAGGCGAGCAGCGAGCCGACCATCAGCGCGAGCAGCACGCCGCCCGGCCCGACGAACCCGCCCCCCGCGGCGAGCAGCTTCACGTCGCCGAAACCCATCGCATCGCGGCCGTACAGGAGCTTGCCCGCCTTGCCGATCAGCCAGAGCACGCCCCCGCCGACCGCCATCCCGGCGAGGCACCCCGCCAGCGCGCCCGCCCGGTCGACGGGCGCCCCCGGCGTCCAGCCCTCGGTCATCTCGCGCGCGATCCAGGTCGCCTCGTGCAGCCGCGGGACGAGCAGCGAGCACAGCGGCGCGAGCACCATCCCGCCGATCGACACCTCGTCGGGGATCTCGAAGCAGTCGAAGTCGACGAAGGTCGCCACGATCAGCCCGGTGATCACGAGCAGGTGCACCGCGAGCAGGCCCCACGCGCCCTCGGGCGTGCGCCACACGACGACGCACCAGAGCACCGCCGTGAGGATCTCGACCAGCGGGTAGCGGATCGGGATGCGCCAGCCGCAGGCGGTGCAGCGGCCGCGCTGGAGCACCCAGGACAGCACCGGCAGGTTCTCCTTCCACGTGATCGCGTGACGGCACGCGGGGCAGTGCGAGCGGCGCGGGTTCCACACGCTCTGCCCCTCGATCGGGAGCCGGTGGATGCAGACGTTGAGGAACGAGCCGACGAGCAGACCGATCGCGCCCGCCCAGACATACGTCAGGGCGCGCACCGTCAGGACGAGGAGCATCAGCGCGTCTCCCCCGGCTCGTCCCACGAGAGCTCGACGTAGTCGACGACGGGAGGGTCCCAGGTCGCCCCCGGCGGGACCTCGAGCTCGATCAGGAGCCGCAGCGCGCCGTAGCCCTCGAGCAGCACCGGATCGAAGACCGGCTCGCTCACCTCGAGCTCGCCGCTGGGCAGCGTGCGCTCGCCGACGTAGCTCACGGAGAAGCGACCGATCCCGTGGCGGCCCGAGACGATCGCCCGGTGCCAGCGCTCGACGCCCCGGCGCGGGCTGATCGGGGTCGAATAGACGGCGACGCGCAGCGGCTCGCGCAGCGGGTTCGACGTCACCTCGTCGAGCTCGAGCTGGGCGTAGAGCGCGTAGCCCGGCTGGATCACCCACTCGTCGTCCGCCTTCGTGCCGCGGTCCCCCTTCGACAAGACGATCTGCCGGAACGTGCCTCCGCCCTCGCCCAGCTTCCAGACCGCGCGCGCCGGCCCGACCACCTCCCCCGCGATGCGGATCCAGCCGCCGGCGACGAGCAGGAGCGGCCCGTGCACGTCGAGCGTGCCCTCGACGACGAGGTCGCCGCCGGCGACCAGCACCGTCCACGGCGCTTCGCACGCCCCCTGTGCGAGCCAGCTCGAGAGCGTGAGCGCAGCGGGCGGCTCGTCGGGGACCGGCGCGCTCGCGCGCGCGAGGGACGCGAAGTCGGGGAACGGACGCGGCAGGCGCTCGAGGGCGGACGCGGCGTACGGCCCGGCGTTGCTCCACGTCACGCGCCGCAGCTCCCCCGCGACGCGCAGGTCGCGCTGCGCGCGCAGCACGACCGTGCCCCAGGGCGGCAGCGTCGCGACCGCGTCCGAGGGAACGACGAGCCGCGTCGCGTGCACGTCGCGCGCGGCGAGCGCTCCCGCGAGCTCGACCGCGCCGTCGGACCCCGCACCCGCCGCGCGCGGCAGGCGCACACGCACCGTGCCGCGCTCGGACCAGCGCGCCAGCCCGTCGGCGCCGGGCACCGGCTCGGGCGCCGCACCGGACGCGTCGAGGAAGTCCTCGCGGTGGCGCTGGCCCTCGGGATGGAGCACGACGCGGAAGTCGAACGTCGGCGGCATCGACGGCACCGGCTGCACGGCGCGGCCACCGAGGTCGCGCAGCCGCAGCGTGCGGCCGTCGATCGACAGGTGGTACTCGCCGATCTCGAGGATCAGCGGAGCGCCGTCCGGCGTCCGCGGCAGGAGCTCGATCAAGGCCGGCCAGTCCGCGGGATCGCGCGACGTCGCAGCGCCCTCCGCGCGGAAGGGCTCGTTGCGCGCCAGGCTCGGCTGGACGTCGATCCGCTCGACCTGCGGCTCGTCGCTCCCCGCCCCCACGATGCGCACCAGGCGGAAGTCGCTCGCCTGGAGCGTGCGCGGGTCGACGGGCGCGGCGCTCACGACCACGATCGGGTCGCGCGGCCGCACCTCGGGCGTGAGCAGCACGAGCTCGGGGGCGCCGTGCGCCCGCCAGCGGTCGTCGAACATGCGCTCGGACGCCTCGGGGTCGGCGCCGACCGTCTCGAAGCCCGCGCGGTAGGTCCTGGCGAGGGGCGCCCCGCTCTTCGCGCGCACGCCGTCGGGGCGCGGGAACCCGAGCACGACGACGGTGTAGCCGTTCGCCGGGAGGAGGCCGCCGTCGGACAGGTCGGGGGCGCGCGCCAGGGCCGGCTCGAAGGTCAGGCGGTCACGGTGCACGTCGAGGCGGCCGCGGGCGGCGCGGCCGCGCTCGTCGACGACGCGCACGCTCGCGTCGGTCACCGACGAGGCGTCGAGCTCGGCGTCGAAGTGCAGGACGAGCGTCTCGTTGAGCAGCACGCCGCGCTGGCCGGCCTGCTTGAACGAGGCGAGCCGCAGGACGGCGGGCACGTGCGCGCGCGGCGCGCACGAGGCGAGCGGCGTCGCGAAGCACGGCGCCAACGCCAGGGCAGGGGCGCACAGCGCGATCGTCCGCTCGAGCACCGCGCCATTGAACCAGCGGCGCACGGGGGTTGGAAGCGCGGCGCGCCGAGCTCGCGGCTCCGAATGCGAAGATCCCCGGCCCGCGCTGGCGGACCGGGGATCCTCGGGACGCGCTCGCGCGCGTCCATCCCGCCGCCGGGGACTGTGGCGGCGGGACGTAACTTCAGAACGTGACGGTCAGAACGTGACGGTCAGGACGTGACGATCAGAACGTGAACGGGAAGCGCGTGAACAGCAGGCTCGGCCGCGGGCTGCTGCCCGAGAGACCGGTCTGCTCCGCGTCGATGTCGAACAGGACGTCGAAGCGGAAGAACGCGAGATCGGGCACGTTCAGGGTCGCGACGTCGGTCGCGAAGGCACCGATCGGGTCGGGATCGCCGTTGGGATCCTCCGTCGCGCCCTGGAAGGAGATCTGGATCGTCGCGCTCGCCGGCAGCGAGTCGGGGACGGTCCCGGTCTGCACGCGGAAGTAGCGCGGCAGCACGGTGAACTCCACGGTCCCGCCCGGGGTGAACGCCGTCAGCGGCGGACCGGCGGAGGTGACGGTCATCGAGAGCTGCTGCGTCGTCGAGTCGTAGCTCGCGTTCGCGATCTCGAACCGGTTGAAGACGCTCGGAGTGCCTTGCAGCGCGAGCTGCAGCACGAAGCTCTTCAGCAGGTTCGGGTTGCGCAGGTAGATGTCGTCGTCCCCCGTCAGAACGCTTCCGTCGACCACGAGCGTGCGCCCGTCGGGCGCGATGCTCGGCAACCCGGGCGACGCGACCAGCGCCGTCGCCGGGAAGATCGACGGCAGCTCGTCGACGACGTCGTCGTCGTCCACGTCGCGGACCAGACCGGTCGTCGGATCCGTGCCGCGGAACGTGAACTCGACCAGGTCGGCCGCGCCGCTCGGATCGAAGCTCGCGCCGCCCACCGGGATCCACACCGACCGCGCGCGCGAGCGCGGGCCGAAGATCGGGCTCAGCGTGATCGCGTCCGGGCTCGTGCGGTTGGCGAGCGTGGCGCCCGCCGGGAAGATCAGGTCCGTCACCGTGTTGCTGACGTGCACCTGGATGATGCCGGGGCCGCCGAAGCCGCCCGCGTTCGTGCTGTTGATGCCGCTCTGGCCGTCGCCGGCGCGGCCGCCGATCGCGCTGATCGCGTCCGCCGCCGAGCCGGTGAAGTCGATCCGGGCGCCCTGGAGCACGACGTGACCGCCCGAGCCGCCGCCGGAGCCGCCGCCGATGTGGTCGTTGTAGATCGTGTTCTCGCCGGCGCCGCCGTCGCCGCCCTGAGCGAGGATCCGACCGCCGGCGCCGACGCGGATGTCGTTCAGCGCGAGGATCATCAGACCGCCGGCGCCGCCGCCGCCGCCGCAGCCCTTCTCGTCGCTCGCGGGAAGCCACGGGCTGCTCGGGAAGGTGGCGTTCGGGATCGCATCGCCCCCGGCGCCGCCGCCCTGGCCGGCGTGGATCGCCTTGAGCTCGCCGACGATCAGCTCGCTGGTTCCGACATCGAACCGGGATCCGAAGAAGTTGTTGGTGGTCGACTCGTCGATGAACGGCGAGTTGCCCGGCTGCCCGCCGCGCGCCGGCTTCGTGAACGTGATCGCCGACGTGCCGTTGGGGTTGCCGTCCCTGCCCGGCTCCGCGACGAGGCCGTTGCCCGTGCCCTGGTTCGGGCCGAAGCGGCCGCCCCCGCCGCCGCCCGGACGGCGGTTGTTCTTGCCGCCGGTGCCGAACGCGCTCTCGCCGCCCTTGCCGCCGATGTTCGACACGCCGAACGCGCCGAACGCGTCGCCGCCCTTCGGCGTCGACGTCGTCGTCAGGAAGCTCGCGGTCCCACCGGCGCCGCCGCCCGCGTTGCCGGCCGCGCCCGATTCGGGCTGGTGGCCGGTGTTGAGCGTCGCGACGTCCGTGACGGAGCCGCCGTTGATCGTCAGCTCGCCGAAGATGTCGACGCGACCGGTCGCCTGGATGAGCAGCGGGTTGGGGCCGACCGCCGCGAGCCGGCCGCCCGTCTCGATGCGCAGGTTGCGCACGTTGAGCTGGCCGTTGACGACCGTCTGGAACGTGCTGTCGACGCCGGCGCCGGGCGGGTTGAGCGGGATCGCGTCAGGACCGCCGAACACCGTCGATGTGGTCGTGTTGAGGATCAGGTTCTCGCCCTGGCCGATGTACAGGTCGAAGTCGCCGCCGGGGCCGCCCTGGCTGCTGAAGTCGAACGCGGCGCTCAGGCGCCCACTGCCCCAGATGGCGATGGGCTCGGAGAACGAGGGATCGCTGTCCTCGAGCGACCCGAACGTCGTGCCGGAGACGTCGAAGCTCTCGAACACCTCGTCGGCGGCCACGTCGCTGGGCGTCAGCGTCGGGTGGTCGATCAGCAACGTGTCGATCCGCGCGAACTCGTTGATCGGGAGCAGGTTGCGCTCGCCGACCAGGTCCTCGAAGGCGGGGGTGATCACGGCGCGCACGCGCGTCCCCTGCGGCACGATGCCGCGCGGGTCGAGCCGCAGCGTCGCGCCCGTCTCGGTGCAGTTCTCGAGCAGCCGCACCTCGGTCGCGAGCCGCTCGAAGGTGCCCGGCGCGGATTGGTACTCGAGGTACACGTTCTGGCCGTTCACGTTCGACGCCGCCGGGTTGATCGGTTGGTTCAGCTCGAGCACGAACGCGATGCGCGTCGAGACGTCGCTGTACAGGTTGACCGGCTGGTCCTGCGGGATCGAGATCGCCTGCGCGAGCGGATCGAACTCGAAGTAGACCCGGCTCGTGTCGTCGTTCCCGACCTCGAGATAGGTCGCGCTCTTGTCGCTCGAGCCGACCGGCCGGATCACCGGCGACGGCGGCCCCACGACGGGGTCGAGGAACAGCACGGACGCCGTCATCGTCGTCGGCGTGACGAACGAGCGCGACTGCGACGTCGCGAGCGACTCGCCCGACATCGATTGGATGGCGAGGCCGTTGTCCTTCCCGCCGAGCACGCGCACGGTGTACGAGGTGCCGCCGGGCACGAGGCCGGCGTCGCCGAAGTCCGGCTGCGTCGGGCACGTGGGCTGGAAGATCACCGTCCGCTTGTCGGCCTGGACGAACTCGCCGTTCGCGGGCAGACCGGTCGGGGTGAGGATCTCGATCGTGTTCAAGTTGACCGAGTCGAAGTCGACGTCGGCGTTGAACCTGAACTCGATCGGACGGTTGATCTCCCAGACGGCGCCTTCCGGCACGGAGATCGAGCTCAGTTGAAAGCCGGTCACGCCGCCGACGCTTCCACCGTCCGAGCCTCCGCCGCTGCACGCCGCCACCGCGAGAGCCGCGGTCGTGGCGGCACCGAGGGTGCCGATTCTCTTGAGGGTTCCGAAGTCCATGAATGTGTCTCCGTGACGTCGAGGCGGGGGCTCAGGGAATGTCGAACGGGATGCCGATCGCCGACAACTCGGGCGACAGCTCCGTAGCGGTGTTGTTGAAGAAGTTCATCCGGACCTGCACGAACTGCGACAGGTCGATGTCGGAGATGTCGTCCGTCCACGCGAAGCCGTTCGAACCGAACGTGACGCCCGCGTTCTTGAGCGCGGGGTCCGTCTGGGGCGGCGTGGTCGCGGTGAGGATGTCTCCGTAGGCGTCGAGAATCGCGGCGGTCTGGGCGGGATTGCCGCCACCGCCGTTGATCACGTTCGTCGCGCCGCGGAACGAGAGAGTCACCGCGGTGCCCGAAGGCTGCAGATCCGGGATCGGATCGGTGATCGGTGTCTCGTACGTCGGGTTCGCGTTGCCGGTGGTCATCCAGATCGTGTAGGCGCGGCTGACGCGCACGACGAAGTCGGCCTGACCGATGTAGAGCAGGTTGTCGAAGCCCTGCGTCGCCGCCCCGCCGGGCGAGAACCCGCCGGTCGGGGTCGTCTGGAGGTCCGGGTTCTTCGAGATCGACATCCCGCTGCTGTTCGCGCCGCCCGCCGAGAAGATGCGGAAGAACGGCACCGTCCCGTTCGTGTTGGCGATCGACGTGTCGAACGCGTTGGCGCTGAGCGTGGCGATGCCCGTCGGGAAGCACTTGAACTCCATCAGGAGCGGCAGACCGAGGCTGTTGATCGCCCCCGCGGCCTGGTAGTCCCCGACCGCCGGGATCGGCTCCTCGAACTGGACGCCGGCGACGAACTCGATGCTGAGCGGGATGCCCGACGAGTCCGCGCCGTCGACCGCCTGCACGGCGGTGTTGCGCCAGGTGAAGTAGTCGAACTGCGCAGGGTTCGGCCCCGAGTTCAGCGGGAACGGGTGCAACACCGAGCCCGAGACGGCCGACTGGAAGTCGTTGACCGGGTTGACCTCGAAGCCGAGCTGACGCTCGTGCACGACCTGCAGCGGGTTCTGCGGATCGTCGAGCACGTTCTCGAGGAAGCTCGTCGTGACGAAGCCCGAGGCGGGGAAGACGAAGACCCCGTTCAAGGGGTCGAACGTCTCGTCAGGGAGCCGCGTGCTGTGCGCGAGCGACATCTCGAACTGCGGGAAGAACTCGAGCGACGTCGAGCCCGCCCGCGGCGCGAAGCTCACCCGCTCCACGTCGATGTTCCCCAGCGCCTCGTCGGTGAAGTCGATGCCGAGGTCGACGTGACGCCACATCGCCATCAGGCGCGCGCCCTGGTTGTTGAGGGGCTCCTGCACGGCGGCGGCGTTCGTCGTCATGATCTGCGGCACCGGGTTCTGCCGGTCCGCTGCGAACGAGAAGCGCGTCACGGAGCGCGGACGCAGGATGCCGCGCGTGACGTCGAGGAAGGCCTCGCCGCGCCACTCCGGGTTGCCGTTGCCGTCCTCGTCGTCCGAGTTGAACGCGAGCGAGAGGCCGCCGTTGCGGTCGGTGGCCGCGCTCGCGAGCAACGTGAACGAGAGGCCGGCCGGGACGTCGGCGAGCGGGTTGCCCGCCAGGTCGCGGATCCCGAAGATGTTGCCCGTGACCTCGTCCTGACCGCTCAGGACGTTGATCAGGTACTGCTCCGAGGTGTTCTGCACGTGGTTGAACGGCAGCACCGGCACGAAACGGAACTCGGTCAGGTCGATCGACGGACTGACGCGCCCCACGACGCGCCGACGCAGCGGGTCCGTCGTGTCCGTGCGGGAGACGATGAACGAGTCGTACGGCGACACCGACACGGGGTCGATCGTCTCGCTGAAGCGCAGGACGATCTCGGAGAGCGGCCGCACGCCCGCCGCCGGGAAGCTCGTCGGCGTCGGCGAGAACGTCAGGAAGCAGCCGGGCACGTCGCCGTCGTCGGGGTCGAAGCCGGTGCGGTACGAGCCCTGGCCGCCGAAGAACGCGGCGGGCGGACCGGCGATGACCTCGACCTCGACGTCGTTCACGACGTTGCCGCTGGGTGCGTCGCCGTCGGCGTCGACCTGCAGGAACAGCCCGGAGAGCTCGATGATGTCGCCCGCGCGCGGCCGCTGTGCGCAGACCGTCGAGGCGAACGACAGGTCGACGATGAAGTGGCTCGGCCCCGCGGCCGGGTTCGGCGTCGGGCCCCCGACCAAGACGTCGAGCGATCCGACGATCCGAGGCGCGCTCACGTCGCGTAGGAAGCCGTTGAACGGATCGTCGGTGACGTCATCGGGACCGCCCGAGCGCATCGCGCGCACGACGTCCACGCTCGCCTGGCTCAGGTCGACGGGACCGTTGCCGGTCGCGGCGATCTCGTGGTCGCTGAAGTTGCGCAGCAGCGAGAACACGCCGGTCGCCGGGCTCAGTTGGGACGGGATGCGCAGCACGACGTTCGGCTCGAACGGCGAGACCGACGGCGGGAGGCCGACCGTGTTGACGTTCAGCGGCGGCGACTGGTCCTGAGCTTCGAACTCGGAGACGGCGAAGTCGATGATGATCCGCGACGAGCGGAACTCGGCCACGCCCTGGTTGTTCACCACGCCCCCGAAGTTCGGGTCGGGGACGACGCGCGCCTCGAACGGCGTCGCCGGCGGATAGCCCGTCCGCACGCGCACCGTGTCGTTGCTGATCGAGGAGTGCTTCAGCAGGTCGTCGAAGCGCACGACGATCACCGCGTTGCGCGGCACGAGCGAGTACGGCGGCAGCTCGAACGGCTGCAGGCTCTTCGGAAGGACCGCGCCGAGGTTGTCGTCGAGCCGCTGGAACGCCTTCTTGAAGCCCTGCGTCCCCTGACGGTGCAGGATCGTCAGCGTCTCCTGCTTCGTGATCGGGTTCGTCTCGAGCAGGTAGTCGACGCCGTCGGACTGCACGTCCTCGCCCACGACGAAGTCGCGGTAGCGGAGCCGGGTCTGGTCGGTCGTCTCGTCGTAGTCGTACACGTCGACGAGGCGGCCCCAGAAGATCTTCTCGATGCGGAACTCGGACGCCTCGCCGCCCTTGTTGGAGTCGACGAAGAAGCCCGCGGGGCTCGGCTCGACGTCCGCCGGGAACTGGATCGGTCCGTCGGCCTGGATCTGCGAGCCGCTGCCCCCGCCGCCGCAGGCGGCCAGGAGCGCTCCGGCGACGAGGCCGAGAGCACAGGATCGCGCGGAGAGGGCTCCGCGGAGAGAACGAGCGTGAGAGGTCATCGCTGTCTTCGGTAGGAGGAGAGGCGGGGGCTCGAGGACGGGCGCAAGGGGATCGGCAGGGGCCATCACGGACGGATGTACGCGAAGCCGAGGGCCGAGAGCTCGGGCGACAGCCCGCTCTCGGTGTTGTTGACGAACGTCAGCCGGATCTGGAGGAAGCGCGCGCCGTCGACTTCGTCGATGCTCGCCTTCCACGTGTTGTCGCCGTTGAGGAACGTCACGGTCGTGTTCTTCTGGCTCGGATCGCCGGCGAGGCCGCTCTGGTTGTTGTCGGCCAGGTCGCCGTACACGTCGAGCACGCCCGCGTCGGCGGTCGGATTGCCGTCCGGGCCGTTGACGGCTTGGGTCGCGCCCCGGTACGCCAAGAGCACTTCCGTGCCCGTGGGCTGCAGCTCCGCGGAAGGCTCGACCACCGGGGTGATGTAGTCGGGGTTGTTGTCGACGGCGAAGAAGACCGAGTGCGCGCGGCTGATGCGCGTCACGAGGTCGAGCTGGCCGATGTAGAAGACGTTGTCGCGTCCCGGCGTGGACTGGCCCGGCGGATTCGAGTTCGGGTTGAAACCGCCCGACGGCGCCGTCGCCAGGTCCGGGTTGACCTGGACCGGGTTGCCCGCCGTGTTCGTGCCGCCCGTCGAGAACACCCGGAAGGTGGGCCGCGACGACGAGTTGATCGCGAGCGAGATGTCGAACGCGTTCAGGCCGACCGCGTCGTCCGCGGGGTAGCAGCGGAACTCCATCAGGAGCGGCAGGCCGAACGACGGGACGAAGTTGGCCCGTGCGATGTTGCCGGGAGGCCCAGCCGACCCGCCGAGGTTCACGAGGATCGCGGGATCGATGCCCTGCCCGTTGGGCGCGGCCGTCGCGCGGATCGCCGTGTCGCGCCACGTGTAGTACGCGTAGCTGCCGATGTCCGGCTCGCGGTTCAGCGGGTACGGCATCATGATCGTGCCGGTGCTGCTCGTGAACCGGTCGACCGGGTTGACGAGGTAGCCCTTCGAGCGCGGGTGCACGACGCGCAGCGAGTTCTCCGGATCGCTGAGCACGTTGTCGTCGAAGGAGTTGAAGCCCGGCGGCAGGAGGCCGGAGTTCGGCGCGGTCGGGAGCAGCGAGGACGCGCTCACGACCTCGTCGGGCAGGAAGCGGCAGTGCGAGAGCCGCATCTCGAACTCGTGGTAGGAGTCGAAGTTCACCTGCCCGCCGACCGGCGCCCAGTTCATCCGCTCGACGTCGACGTTGTGGTTCGTCTCGTCGGTCGCGGAGAAGCCCACGTCGAAGTAGCGGTAGATGTAGTGCAGCCGGCTACCGAGCGGCGAGAGCGGCGTCTGCACGCCCAGCGGGAACGGGATCATCGCCGAGGGCACCGCCTGCGTGCGGTCGGCGACCGCCGCGAAGCGCGACACGGGACGCGGGCGGATCAGCTCCTGCCCGGCGTCGAACAGGAACTGTCCCGTCCACTCCGGGTTGCCGTTGTTGTCCTCGTCGGGGCTCGAGAACCGCAGGACGAGGCCGCCGTTGTTCTCGGTCGGCGCGCTCGGGTTGAGCGTGAACGTCACCTGCGGCAGCGCGACCTCGAGCGGGTTGCCCGCCAGGTCGGTCAGCCCGTCTTCGCCGGCCGCCATCGTGAAGAAGTAGTCCTCCGACGCCGAGACGGTGTGGGCGAAGGGCAGCACCGGGACGAAGCGGAACTCGCGCAGGTCCGTCGATACGACGACGTCGCCGACGACGACGTCCGTGAGCCCGAGGATCACCGGCTCGCGCGTGACGGTGAACGTGTCGAACACCTTCACCGACGCGGGGTCCATCGGCTCGCTGAAGCGAACCGCGAGTTGGGACATCGGCGCCACGCCATCGACCGGGAACGTCGCCGGGACCGGCGAGAAGGAGACGAAGCACGCGCCCTGGTCGCCCGCCTCGAAGACGGAGCTGAAGACGCCCTGGCCGGCGATGAAGTCCTCCGCGTCGCCCCCGACGAGCCGCACACGGACGTCCTCGACCAAGCCGAGGGCCGGAGCCGCGGACGGCTCGACGACCTCGGCGAACACTCCGGCCTGCTCGATCACGTCCCCCGGCTCCGGCGTCTGGGCGCAGAAGACCGAGGCGAACTGCAGGTCGACGATGTAGCGCTCGGGTCCGGCGACCGTGTCGGGCAGGAGCGAGGTGATCGTGATCGGCTGGCCACCGATGATGCGCGGCGCGTTGAGGTCGAGCAGGAAGCCGTTGTTGTCGTCGCCGGTGATGCTCGACTCCCCGCCCGAGCGCATCGCGCGCACGAGGTCCCTCGGCGCGTTGTTCTGGATCGGGCCGTTGTTCTCCTGCGCCAGACCGTGGCCGGTGTGGTTCTCGACGCGCGTGAAGTGGCCCGTGCCGGCGTCGATCTCGGTCGCCAGGCGCAGCACGACGTTGGGCAGCGCCGTCGTGACCGCGCCCGGAAGGCCGAGCGAGTTGACCGGCACCGAAGCGCCCTGCTGCGCCTCGAGCTCGGAGACCGTCATGTCGACGATGACCCGCGTGGAACGGAACTGGTTGCCGTTCTTCGTCGAGACGAGACCGCCGTGGTTGGGGTCGATGACGAGCCGCGGCTCGAACGGCTCCTGGGGCGGGTTGCCCGTCAGGAACTCGACCGACTGCGCGTTGATCGTCGAGTGGTCGAGGAGGTCCGAGAAGCGGATCGAGATCGCGCCGTTGCGCGGCAAGAACGAGAAGGGCGGCAGCTCGTTCGGCGCGAGGCTCTTGGGCAGGATCGGGCCGAGCCCGTCGTCCAGCCGGTTGAGCGCGGACTTGTACGCCGGCGTCCCCGCCTCGTGGAGGATCGTCAGGATCGCCTGCTCGGTGACGGGGTTGACCTCCAGATCGAAGTCGGACCCGTCGGAGATGATGTCCTCGCCGATCAGGTAGTCGCGGTGGCGCAGCGTGCGCACGCCCGTCAGCGGGTCGCGGTCGTACACGTCGGTGAGGCGGCCCCACAGGATGTCGAGGATCCGCACGCTCGACGCCTTGCCCTGCTCGTTCGAGTCGAGGAAGAAGCCGCCCGGGCTCGGCTCGAAGCCCGCCGGATACGTGAAGTTGCCCTTCGACGGCGTGATCGGGTTCGAGTTCGGCCCACCGCCGGACACGAAGTTCTCGCTGCTGCCGCCTCCGCCGCCGCACGCGCCGACGACGAGCACCCCGCACAGGAGACCGGCGAGGGGCACGACCCGGAGAGCGGGACGGAGCGAGGATCCGCGCTCGGCGCGGGCCGGCGACGAGGGAGCGTGGAAGGCAGTCATCGTGAGCGTCCTGTGGCAGGGAGAGCTGGACGGAGCCCGGGTCGCTCCGCACGGTTCGGGGTCGATTCGCACGGGGTCATTCGCTCCGGTCGCGTCGCTTCACGTCGCCGACGCGAAACGGGACGACGTGGAACGACGAGACGTCGGCGCCGGGGCGGGGGCCACGACGCCGAGATACAGCAGGGATCGGAAGGGGAAGAGCGTGTCCGCCGAAGAACGAACCGGCCCGGGCACACTCCGTTCGGAGGCCGTGCACTGGAGAGCACCGCCCCGCAGAGCACCGCCGGCTCGCTTCGACACCGAACCGACTCCGGCTCGCGAACGCGCGGATCCCGAGGGCTCGGACGGTCCTAGCAGCGTGGAACGCGATTGTTTCATCGCCCCCGAGAGAGTCAAGCCGAGGGGGATCGAGCCCGGCGGCACGGTCGAGCCCAGCGGGATCGACCCAGACAGCACGGTCGAGCCCAGCGGGATCGACCCCGGCAAGACGGTCGAGCCCAGCGGGGTCGTCGTCCGGGTGGGATGCAAAGCAGGGAACGGCACGCGCCGTATCGTTCAAACACCGTGCCGGAGGATGCTCGCGGCCGTGTCGTAAGGCGCTCGCGGCGGCGGCGGCCGGCACCTCGGTCGGTGTAAGACAGGCGTCAACGGCGGCTGCAGGCCCTCCGGACGCGCTTTCCGATCCTGCGGCGGCCCGCCAGCGGCTCGTTCCCCCTTCGCCGCCCGCGGTTGCGCTCCGTCCGCGTCGCCGCGAGGTCCTCGAATTCTCGCGCGCCGACCCGCACGCCGGCTGCGGACGCCGTCCACTACCGAGCGAAAGCGCACGGCGACCCGCGCCGGAGCGCACCCCCGACCCCCCTTTGTCGCGCGGAAGGACCGTGCAGGAGAGGCGCCCTCGGCCGCCCGCGGTCACCGGGCCGCCGCCGAGTAGCCCAGGCCCTCGGCCTCGGCCGCGTCGCGGAAGAACACCAGGTGCTCGGGCCGGATCCGGCGCGCCGTGGCCGAGTCGCGCGGGTGGAAGTGGCGCGTGGTCGTGCAGCCGACGAGGCCGATCGGCAGCTCCTGGCTGCAGTAGCCGCAGGCGGCGCGCACCGGCGAGCGCGAGGCGAGCCGGAACGCCGGCGTCACGTGCCGGGACTCGGTGCGCGTCACGCAGCTCGGGTTCGGGCACGGATTCGCGCCCAAGGGGACCGGATACAGGCGCACGGGGCGCGGCAGCGGCTCCGCCGCGAGCTGCGCGCGGCCGAGGAACACCGCGAGGATCGCCATCCGGATCGGCACGCCGCGGCCGGCCTGCTTGAAGTAGATGCTGCGCGGGTCCGCGTCGAGCTCCTGCAGGATCTCGTCGCGGCGCGGCATCGGGTGCATCACGACGGCGTCGCGCAGCGACTCGACCGACATCGCGCGCGAGCCGAGCCGCAGGTAGTTCGTCACCGGCTCGTCGACGCTGTGCCGCTCGGTCTGCGGCCGCGTCATGTACACGGCGTCGACGCGGTCGACGCGCAGCCCGCGGGCGTCGGTGAAGAGCGAGAGCTGGTGCGGCTTCTGCGGCGTCAGGTAGACCGCGTCGCTCTCCGCCGCCAGCTCGCCCAACCGCGACGCGTCCGCGCGCACCGGCTCGGCGCCGTACTCGCGCCGCAGGCGCTGCAGCACGTAGTCGGGCAGCTCGAGGCCGTGGTGCGGCACGCAGACGACGTTCGCCCCGAAGCGGGCGAGCGCGTAGATGAACGAGTGGATCGTGCGGCTGTAGCGCAGGTCGCCCGAGAGCACGATGTCGAGTCCCTCGATGCGCCCGCGCTCGATCCACAGCGAGTACAGGTCGCAGAGCGTCTGCGTCGGGTGCTCGTGGCTCCCGTCGCCGCCGTTGATCACCGGCACCCGCGAGTACTGCGCGGCGAGCCGCACCGCGCCCTCGCTCGGATGGCGCAGCACGATGATGTCCGCGTAGCTCTCGCTCACCACGCGCACGGTGTCGGCGAGCGACTCGCCCTTCGCCGCGCTGGACGTGCCCATCTCGGCGGCGGTCAGGACGCCGCCGCCGAGGCGCAGCATCGCCGACTCGAACGAGAGCCGCGTGCGCGTCGAAGGCTCGAAGAACAGGCTCGCCGAGATCAGGCCCGGGCACAGGTGCGCCCACGAGCGCATGTCCTCCGAATACAGCCGAGCGAGCTCGAAGAGCTCTTGGATCTCCGCGAGGGAGAGATCGTCGATCGAGACGAGGTGTCGGATTTCGGACGTCACGCGCGCGACGGGCCCGGGCGAAGAGGGTAGTGCGCCGCGGCCGGCGGATCAACGGGCGAGGAGCGCTTCACTCGCCTCCCGCGGAGCGCCGGGCGCGCGCCGCGCACGCGGCGACCCAGGCGCGAGACGCCCCGTCGAACGCGACCGCGCGCCCCGGCCGCCACGGCTCGCTCGGCAGCTCCAGCGCCTCGTGCAGCGCGGCGACGACCGCCGCGCGCGCGCCGGCGGGGTCGTCCCGCGCCGCGATCGGCCGCGGCGACCGCGCGCGCGCGTCGGGCGCGAGCCGGTCCGCGCGACTCGTGAGCACGAGCCAACGGGCGCCGCCCGTCGCGTGCGGCTCGGGCTCGCGCCCGTGGGGGTCGAGCCAGAGCACGAGGTCCGCCCCCTGCGACGCGCGCCGGCCGGCCTCCTGCCCCGCGCGCTCGAGCTCCTCCCCCGCCGCACGCTCGCCGGCGGTGTCGACGAGCTCGACCGCATACGCGCCGAGCTGCACCGTCTCGCGCACCGCGTCGCGCGTCGTACCCGGCCGCGCGCTGACGACGACGCGCGCGCGGCCGACGAGCGCGTTGAACAGCGTCGACTTGCCCGCGTTGACCGGGCCGCGCAGCGCGACGAGGGGCGGCTCGAGCGCCAGGCGCAGGCGTTGCGAGCGCTCGTCGAGGCGCGCGAGCCCCTCCGCGCGCGCCGCCGGCGCCGCGTCCTCGAGCGCCCGCACGACGCGCCGCAGCGCGCCCTCGGCCTGGTCGAGCAGGATCCGCGCCGCCGCCTCGCTCGGGGCGCGCGCGAGCAGCGCGAGCGCGCGCGCCTCGAGCGCGCCCGGCTCGCCCGACGCGACCGCATCACGCGGCTCGTCCGCCTCGCCCGGCTCCCGCGCAGCGAGCCCGAGCGCGTCGCCGAGCCCCGCCAGCGCGGCAGCGACGAGCGGCGGGCTCCCGTGCAAGTGGAGCTCGGCGGCGTCGGGCCCGTGCGCGACGAGCAGCGCCGCGTCGACGACGTCGGCAGCGCCGGGACCGCAAGCCGACGCAGCGCCCGCCGCGCCCAGCGCGCGCGCCGGCAGCCGCACCAGGGCGAGCGCTCCGGGCGCGGGGACGGAGCGCCCCAGCAGCGACGCGAGCGCGCGCAGCACGCCGGGCCCGGCGAGCTCGAGCACCGCGACGCCGCCCGGCCCCGCGGGCGTCAGCCGCCGGATCGTGCCCCTCACCGCGCCCGCGCGCGCGCCCGCGCGTCCGCCGCGAGCAGCCCGCGCGGCACGAGCCACGGATCGACGAAGAGCTCCTCGACGAACGGCTCCGGCTCGAGCAGGAACGCCGCCGCGCCGCCCGTGAGCACGACCGGCGCGCGCTCGATCCCCGCCTCCGCGGCGACCCGCCGCACCAGCTCGCGCGCGCTGCCGCGGAAGCCGACGGCGACACCCGCGCGGAGCGCCTCCTCGGTGTCGCGGCCGAGCGCGCGGTCGCCCGGCCGCGGCGCGGTCGCCTGGAGCTGCGCGCCGCCCTGGGCGAGCGCGCGCGCCAGCAACGCCGGTCCGGGCGCGATCGCGCCGCCGAGGAAGCGCTCGCCGCTCGCGTCGGCGAGCACCGCGTCGACGGTCAGCGCCGTGCCGGCGTCGACGACGACGCACGAGCTGCCGCAACGGTCGAGCGCCGCGCGCGCGGCGAACAGGCGGTCGCGTCCGGTGCGCTCGGGCGTCCGGCAGGCGTTGGCGAGCGCGGGGTCGGGCGAGGCGACGCGGCCCGCGCCGACGAGACGCTCGAGCGCGGCGACGAGCGCCGCCTCGCGCTCGGGCGCCGCTACGGAGCAGACGAGCGCGCGCTGCGCGCCGCCCGAGGCGGCGAGCCACGCGGCTAGGCCGGGCTCGTCCGGCCCGTCGAGCTCCGCGGACGCGAGCGCGAGCGACGCGCGCGGGCTGCCTGCGCCCGCGTCCCACAGATCGAGCTTGCAGCGGCTGTTGCCGAGATCGGCGGTCAGCGTGGCCGTGCTGGTCCGAGCCCGTGAAGACCCGCTCGTCACTCCGGCGGCGACTCGAAGATCATCGTGCGCGTCTTGCCGCGGTTCATGACGACGACCTCCCAGATCGACGTCGTCTCCGCGTTGTTCTTCACGTACGCGATCGCCTCGGACGAGCTCGACACCGGGTTGCCGTTGATGCTGATGATCACGTCGCCGCTCTGCGCGCCGTGCTGGGCGGCGAGCGAGCCGGGCTGGACGTAGTCGATCTGGATGCCCGCGCGGCGGCCGGTCTGCGGGTCGTGCCACTCGCGGTAGCGGACCTGCTCGGTCAGGATCCGCGCGTAGTCGTCGCCGATCTTCGTCTTGTCCTCGGTGCCGATGCGATAGCGGTTCGGGCCGACGAGCGTCGTGCGCTCCGGACGCCACTGTACGTCGCTCCCCGTCTTGGGGATCGCCTCGCCCGGCGTCGGCAGGATCGCGCCGCCGGGCCCGACCTTGACGATCCCGCCGCCGATGTTGAACGGCTCGGTCGGCACCAGCTCGTGCTCGCGCGCCTCGTCCTCGAACGCGAAGCGGACGCCGTCGACCACGATCTCCTCGACGTGCGCGAAGGCGTGCGGCGGGGGCAGGTGCTCGCCCACGCGCAGCACGGCCTCGGGCGCGACAGCGGGGGCGGCGCCGCCGCGCCCGCCCCGGCCTCCGCCGCCCGCTGTAGCGGCGCGCGCGGCCGTGCGCCCCTGCAGCAGCTCCGGGCCGTAGCGGACGTACGCGATGCTGCGCTCGGGCCGGTTCGTGTCGACCTGGATGTAGAGCACCTCGAGCAGGTCGTCGATCGGGACGACCTTCTGCACCGGGGCCTCGTCCGGGCCCGTGTCCACCACGACAGGCTTCACCTCCGGCTTGCCCGTCCAGTCGAGCTCGTGGAACGTGCGCAGCACGCTCGCGTAGTCGATCAGGTCGTCCCGCTTCTCCTCCTCGACCGCGCGCGGCTCGAGGAACTGGCGCTGCTTGGGCTCGTCGAGCGACTTGGTGACCTCGTCCCAGCTCTGGAACGTCTGGTACATGAAGTACCCGAGGTAGCCGGCGACGCCGAGGGAGCCGAGGACGATCAGGGCCTTGAGCGTGGAGATGTTCATGGTCGCGGCAGGAGCATGGTAGCCCGCCCGGGAGGGCGCTCCAAGGTACGCCGCTCCCCGGACGCGACGCCCGGTGGAACGACGTCCGGTCGAGCCCTGGGGACGCCCCCCGCGCTCCCCTATTCCCCGCCGGCCATGCGAAGTCGCGACTTGCCGCCGCCGCCGCTCGAATAGCCCCGCAGGGCCAGCATGAGCTCGTCCGGCCGGTCGCTGGCGGAGATCGCGACCTCGAGCTCGACCAGATTCCGCTCGACCAGGCCCCGCAGGGACTGGTTGAACGAGATCAGGCCGTTCTCGGCCCCGCTCTCGACGACCCGGCAGATCTCGATCGTCTCGCCGCCTTCCAGCAGCTCGCGCACCCGCGGGGTCGGGATGAGCAGCTCGCAGGCGGGCACCATGCCCTTGCCGCTGCTGCGCGGCAGGAGGCGCTGGCTGAGCACGCCTGCGAGGTTGTCGGCCAGCCGCACGCAGATCTGGGCGTGCTGCTCGGCCGGGAAGAAGCCGAGGATGCGGTCGAGCGTCTGCGCCGCGTTGACCGTGTGCAGCGTCGAGAGGATCAGGTGGCCGGTCTCGACGGCGTCGAGCGCGGCCTCGAGCTCGGCGAGCCCGTCGAGGAATCACTGTTCGAGATGGACGCGGCGACGATTGCGTCGAAGGGCATCCGCGAGCTTCCCGGCACCCTCGGCGAGGCGATCGCGGAGCTCGAGAAGGACACGGTCATCACCGAGGCGCTCGGCGACCATGTCCTGTCCCACTTCATCGAGGCGAAGAAGGCCGAGTGGGACGAGTACCGGACCCAGGTGTCGGACTGGGAGGTCGAGCGCTACCTCGAGCAGTTCTAGCGAGTAACGCGCAAGGGGTCCGCGCCGGGCCCCTGCGCGCTGCATGCAGAGAAGGCTTATCCGGCGTCGGATCTAACGCTCCGAGGCTGGAGACGAGGCAGCCTGAGCACGACCCGACGCCCCAAAGGGCAGTAACTGGCCGATAAGGGCGTTCGGTAATCCTTCTTCGGATATGCCGAACCGGTCCCGGCGTCGCTCGGGTGCCCTGCGCCTCCAGGGTCGCCGGCGAGCGGCTGATCTGGCGTCCCGTCTCGGAATAGGGCTCCGCGACGCGCGCCGGGCTGCAGCCCTCCGCCAGGCGGACGTCTCATCCGCCGCCGGCGTCTCGCAGTCGTGGGTCAGCCGGATGGAACGGGGCGCCGGGCAATCGGCCTCGGTCGAGACCTGGGCAGCGGTCGCAGTCGCGAGCGGAGCCCAACTCGTCTGCTTCCTCGAGGAGCTGCCGGGAGCCACGAGGCCTCGCGACTACGAACACCTCCGGCGTCAGCAGCTCATCGCCGATGTCGCCACTAGAGGCGGATGGCGGGTAACCGGGGAACGGCCCATCGACGCGTCGTGGCGCCGGCCGCGGTCGATAGATGTCCTTCTGGAGCGACGAACTCGTCGCGAGATGGCCGTCGTCGAGATCGTCGACTGGTTCGACGATGTCGGGGCCGCGTGGCGCGGCCTCGACGCAAAGGTCGCAACGGTCGCCCGCGACCGCGCGTCGATGGAGCTTGCGGGGGGACCGCCGACGAAGGTCGCCGGGGTCCTGGTGGTCCGTGGCACACGGCGCAATCGACTGCTCGTGCGCGAGTTCTCCACGTTGTTTCGGACGCACTTTCCGGAACGACCCGTGGCCTGGCTCGCCGCGCTGCAGGATCCTGGGCGACCGATGCCCGCGCAGCCCGGCTTCCTGTGGACTGATGTCCGCGGCTCCCGCCTGGTCGCGGCGCGCCTGTAGGGCCACCTCCGTTCCCGCATCATGGGCGGCCATGACCGCCTCACCGGCAAGCGCCGACGTCCGACCGAACCGGACGCTCTGGCTGCTGGCGATCGCCCATGCGGTCAACCATGCCCAGGCCGTCCTGCTGCCCCTTGTCTACCTCCGGATCATCATCGAATTCGGCGTCCGCGTGGAGACGATCGCCTTCCTTGCGGCGTTCGGATCGTTCGCGTCCGGCCTCGTCCAGCTGAGCTACGCAAAGCTCACCCGGATCCTGTCGAGGCGAGTGCTCCTCGCCGCCGGGGGTCTCTTGTTCGGCGGCGGTTTCGTCGCCCAGGCGCTGGCAAACGGCTTCTCGGCGTTCGCCGTGGCGAACGTCCTGTCGCGAATCGGAGGCTCGCCCCAGCACCCGGTCGGCAACGGCCTGCTGGCCGAGCAGTTTCCGCCGCACCGGCGCGGGTTCGCGATCAGCGCACACATCGCCGGCGGGAACGTCGGGACGGTGGTCATTGCGGTCGCCGGCGCGTGGCTCATCGCCAACGTTGGATGGCAATGGTCCGTTGTCCTGTTCGGCGTGCCCGCGATCCTGATCGCCCTCGCGATCCTCCTGTTCGTGCGCGAGACCGGGGAGGATCGGGCGGCGGCCATTGCCCATGGCAGCGTTCGGGAGGCATTCGGGAGGATCCTCCGCGACCCGGATCACCGCTGGATCTACCTCGCCTCGATTCTCGGTGGCGGCGGTCGCGGGCTCGGCGTCGTGAACCTGTTCACGCTCCTCTACCTCACGAGGGTCATCGGCCTGGACGAAGCCACGGCCGGGCTGATGTACGGCGCGCTCATCGTCTTCTCGGTGCCGGCGCCGCTCGTCGCGGGCTGGCTGTCAGACCGGCTCGGTCGGAAGCCGCTCATCATCGGGGTCTACCTCGGCGGAGCGGTCGGGTTCGCGGTGTTCTTGTTCGCCGGCCCGAGCCTCGCCGGCCTCTGGGCAGGGATCGTGGTCATGGGCGTGTTCAGCTTCGCCGAGAGTCCGCAGCTCCAGGCGCTCCTCGCCGACATCGCCCCGCCGACGATTCGGGACGCCTCGTTCGCGCTCTACTTCACGCTCGCGTTCGGGGTCGGGTCGCTGTGGACTGCGGTCTACGGCCGGGTGATCGAGGTGGCGGGCGAGCCGGCCGGCCTGCCGATGGTCTTCTGGCTCATGGCCGGGACCTTCCTCCTCGCGGCGCTCGCCGTGCTGCCGGTGCGGGCGGGCCGGCGCGGCGAAATGCCCGTTCCGAACCACCACTGAGCCGCTCTTTGGTCGGCGCTTGGGCGGATGCAGCCGAAGGCGCCGCCGAGCACGCGAGCGAGCGCACTCCTGGGTGCGTGAGCGAGCGCGCAGAGGCGGCAACGCCCGGCGGCGCCGCCCAAGCGCCGACCCCTGCTATCATCCTCGGGCCCTGTGCAACGGGCATTCGGTCGGGGCGTGGCGCAGTTTGGCAGCGCGCATCGTTCGGGACGATGAGGTCGGAGGTTCAAATCCTCTCGCCCCGACCACCTTCCACCCATCGCCAACGGTTAGGATGCCGCCATGCGGACCCGACTTGTCATCGCAACGCTGGTCGCTGTTCTCGCCGGCTGCGGCAGCGCCGGCACGGCTTCCAATGCCAACCCGGGCTCGACCGGCCAGCCGTCCGGCACCACCGCGCCTGGAGGCGGCGGGACCGTCGACTGCGCCGCGATCAGGACCGCAGCCCAGCAGCTGCTGGCAGTCCAGTTCCTCGCCCAGCTGAGGAACCCGGACACCATCGAACAGATCAGGGATGGCCAGATCGGCGGCCTCGACCTCGAGAAGTTCCTGGTCGGCATGAACGACCTGCACGCGCTCGACTCCTTCTCGTCCCCGCTCGGCGACCCGAAGGCAGCGATCGACGTCTACGAGAAGGCCGGCAGGGCCGCCCAGGTGCTCTTCGCCACTGAGCCCATCACCCAGGCTGCGATCGACACCTACAACGAGAACGTCGGGACAGTCGGCGAGTTCCTCGGCCACCAGATCGCGATCTCCGGAGCGATCGACGCCGCCGACTGCTGAGCGGCCCCGCCCGCTCGTTCGATGATCGGCCGGCAGTACGACTGCGTCATCGTGGGCGGAGGGTCCGCCGGAAGCGTCCTCGCCAACCGCCTGAGCGCGGACCCCGCGAACCGCGTGCTCGTCCTCGACGCCGGTCGCGACTACCAGCTGTGTCTACACTCGTCCACTATGTCCCGAGACATCTGTCCATGATGTCGTGAACTCAGACACTCTCGCCCCGACCATAACCAGCAGATCCGCTCGAGTGGGCCATTCACAAGAGCCGGGCCGCCTCGTCGGCGACCCGGCTCGTGCGTTGTCTCAGCGCCTGGTGAGGTCGTGGCCCCCGGGCGTCAGTGGGTCTTGAACTTGAGCAGCTGGAACGTCGCTCCGGCCGGGTTTGACCCGGTGCCGAACGCGAAGAAGCAGCCGCCACCGAACGACAGGCCCAACCTCGTGACGTCGGACGCGGCGTCGTCGAACGCGGCCATGTGGGCAGCATCGAAAGTCCCAAAATGGCCGTCCCGGTCGGACCAGTCGGCCGCCGTGACCGGCACCGCCAGAGTCGTGCCCGACGGACCGAGGGCGAACAGCTCCGCCAGGTCGATGCTGACGGGGTTCGACCACCAGTACTGGCTCTCGCCGAGTGCCGCGTTGATCGTCTGGAAGTAGAGCCGGACGTTGGCGGCCCGGTCGCACCCGTCGGGCTGACCGTAGTAGTTGAACGTGGTGCCTGCGGGCGCGTCGATCGCGATCGTCGCCTGGATCGTTCTCCCGGCAAGGTCGCCCTTCTTGGGCAGGTACGCTCTTTCGTCGCTCAGGAGGAGTGCCCGGTCCGGAGTGAGCAGGAAGTCGAACGCCGCAATTGCCTTGCCGTTCGGGTTCGCGGCCTGCGAGAGGAATGGCCCGTCGTCGCCCACGTACGTATAGACGTCCCATTTCGACTTGCCGGCAAGAGCCGGCATCGTAGCCGACAGCAGGAGGGCCACCGCAAGCATCGCCACGACTACGGTTCTTCGCATCTCTGGCTCGCAATCTGGGCTTGGTGCCGAGCGCCGCATGAACCGGGCGCCCTGACCGCTGAGCCAATCGTGCGCCACGATAGGTAAAGGTTGAACGGTCGAGAGTGACATCCACATTTCAGCTACGCGGGAAACGCGGTGCCCGGTGCTGGCGGATGCGGGCGCCCATTTGGCGGGGGCCATCCTGCGCAAACGGACGCCACACGCTGCATGGTTCCGGCCTACCATCGGCGGGCAGACTATCGTCGGGAGGAGGAAGATCGTTAGGCGGGTTCTGGTCGCCGCCACCACCACAGCCGTCGTGATGGGCTACTGCCCGGCGTCGTCGGTGACGCGCGAGCAGATGACCGCATTCCTCCGTCGCGCTCTCGACTGATCGGGTGATCGGCCGGCAGTACGACTGCGTCATCGTGGGCGGAGGGTCCGCCGGGAGCGTCCTCGCCAGCCGGCTCAGCGTCGACCCGGGCAACCGCGTTCTCGTCCTCGAGGCAGGCCGGCCGGACTACCCGTGGGACGTCTTCATTCACATGCCCGCGGCACTGACGTTCCCGATCGGCAGCCGTTTCTATGACTGGAAGTACGAGAGCGAGCCGGAGCCGTTCTTGAACGGGCGCCGGATCTACCATGCCCGGGGCAAGCTGCTGGGCGGCTCGTCCAGCATCAACGGGATGATCTTCCAGCGCGGGAACCCGCTCGATTACGAGCACTGGGCGGCCGACCCGGGGATGGGGACCTGGGACTACGCCCATTGCCTGCCGTACTTCAAGCGAATGGAGACGGCCCTGGCGGCCGCGCCGGACGACCCGTACCGTGGCCGCGACGGGCCGCTCGTCCTCGAGCGCGGCCCCGCCTCCAGCCCACTGTTCGAAGCCTTCTTCCGGGCGGTCCAGGAGGCCGGCTATTCGCTGACCGAGGACGTCAACGGCTACCGGCAGGAGGGATTCGCGGCGTTCGACCGGAACATCCACGAGGGCCGCCGCCTGAGCGCCTCGCGAGCGTACCTCCACCCGGTCATGCGGCGCCGGAACCTCGAGGTGCGGACGCGGGCGTTCGTCACCCGGATCCTGTTCGACGGCCGGCGAGCGGTCGGAGTCGAGGTTGCCGAGGGCGGCGGAGCACCGCGACGGATCCGCGCGGGCGAGGTCATCCTCGCCGGCGGGGCGATCAACAGCCCGCAGCTCCTCCAGCTCTCGGGGATCGGCAACGCGGATGAGCTGAGCGCGCTCGGGATCGAGCCCGTCCACGACCTGCCCGGTGTCGGCGAGCATCTCCAGGACCACCTCGAGGTCTACATCCAGCACAAGAGCAGACTGCCGGTCTCGATGCAGCCACACGCCACGCAGAAGTGGCGACGGCCGTGGATCGGGTTCCAGTGGCTGTTCCTGCGGCGCGGGCCGGGGGCGACGAACCACTTCGAGGGGGGCGGCTTCGTACGGTCGAACGAGGACGTCGCCTACCCGAACCTGATGTTCCACTTCCTGCCGCTGGCGATCCGCTACGACGGCTCGTCACCGGCGGGCGGCCACGGCTACCAGGTCCACGTCGGGCCGATGTACTCCGACGCCCGGGGATCGGTGAAGGTCACCTCGACGGACCCCCGGGTCCACCCCGCGCTCCGGTTCAACTACCTCTCCACGGCCCAGGACAGGCGCGAATGGGTCGAGGCGGTCCACGTCGCGCGGCGGATCCTCGGTCGGCCCGCATTCGGCGGGTTCGACGGCGGCGAGGTGTCGCCCGGTCCAGCGGTGGAGACCGATGAGCAGGTCCTCGACTGGGTGGCACGCGACGCCGAGACGGCCCTCCACCCGTCGTGCACCTGCCGGATGGGCGTCGACGAGGACTCGGTCGTCGATCCGCTATCGATGCGGGTCTACGGCGTCGACGGGCTCCGAGTGATCGATGCGTCGACGATGCCCTACGTCACCAACGGCAACATCTACGCGCCGGTGATGATGCTGGCCGAGAAGGCGTCCGATCTCGTGCTCGGCAACACGCCGCTGCCGGCCGAGACCGTCGACTTCTACCGCCACCGCCTCGGTTCCGCGCCGGTCGAGGCGGCTGCCCCGAGGCGCTGACAGCAACGCGCCCGGGCCACTCGGCCCGGGCGCGTGTCGATTCGCGGGGAACGTCAGCTAGCGGCGGCGACCTTCGTCGCACGCGGGCCGCGGGGGCTCGCCTCGACCTCGAACGTCACCTTCTCGCCGCCGGCGAGGCGGTCGAAGTCGAGCGACGAGTCCAGGCCGTCGCGGTGGAAGAAGTAGTCCTTCCCGTCCTCGGCGGTGATGAACCCGAACCCGCGGTCGGCGACGACCTTCTTGATGGTCCCGGTGGCCAATGTCGGCTCCTCAATCTCTCTTCTCGAATGTTGCCGTCCACGTTGGTCGGCTCGAGAAGGAGCCGTTGACCAGATCGCAGCCTCCCAAGGTGGGAGGCCCCGAGTGTACCGGTCCTGTCGAGCCCTCAGGGCAGGCTGCGGATCATCCCGCCATCGACGCCCACGACGACCCCGTTCACGTACGACGCCGCGGGGGAGAGGAGGAAGGCCCCGACCCGCCCCACCTCGGCCGGCTGCCCGTAGCGGCCGAGAGGGATCCGTGCCCGCATCGCCTCCTCGACGGCCTCGAGCGGTGTGCCCTCCTCGGCGGCCCGGGCGCGATCCATCGATCGGACCCGCTCGGTGTCGATCCGGCCAGGGGCGATCCCGTTGATCCGGATCGGGGCGATCTCGGTGACGAGGCTCTTGATCAGGCCGTTGAGGCCTGGCCGGAGAACGTTCGAGGTGACAAGCGCCGGGATTGGCTCGCGAACGGAGGACGACAGGATCACGAGGACCGCCGGGTCCGACCCCTCGCGCAGCGCGGGCAGGCAGGCCCGCACAATCCGGATCGCGAACAGGAGCGTGCCCTCGATCGCCCGGCTCCAGGCGGCCTCGTCGAGGGCCGCGAACGTGCCGGTCGGCGGCCCGCCCGAGTTGACGACGAGGCCGTCGAGTCCGCCCAGCCACTCGATCGCCCGCGTGGCCGCCGCCTCCGGGCCCCCCGGGGCCGAGAGATCCGCCGCGATGCGGGCGCCGCCGATCCGGCCGGCCACCGCCGCGAGGTGCTCCGAGTCCCGGGCGGCCACCGCGACCCGGGCGCCCTCCGCCGCGAGCGCCTCGGCGATCGCGGCCCCCAGACCGCGACTCGCCCCACCGACGAGGATCCGCTTGTCGCCGAGCCCGAGATCCATTCGCGCTCCCCCGATGCTGCCGACCCGCAGATCGTAGCCCGGCTCAGCGCGCCGGCGTCAGAGCGGGATCGACCTCCGGTCGCCCGCCACCAGGTCCGCGTACGGGAGGATCATCGCCCAGCGACCCGTGAGCCCGGGCCGGTTCGAGCTTCGCCGCCACTGGACCCAGTCCTCGCCGAGCTTCTTGAGCGTCAGCTTCGAGTGCGGCGCAGGGCCCGGTCCCCAGCTCTTCGAGACGCGTGGGTAGTACGGATCGAGGACGTAGAGGTGGGTGACCTTCGCGTCCGGGTCGACCAGCGGATCGGCGGTCGCCTCGAACCCGCTGACGACCCACGCGTGAGCGCCCCGCCAGACGAGCAGCCCCACCGGGTGGCCGGTCATCCGGATCTGGCGGGCGGCGGCGTTGGCGGCCTCCTCGAGGGTCGGCCGGGTGGTGACCACGTAGGGTCCCGCGCCGAGCTGGGTGAGGCCCGCTGCCCAGCCGCGCGACGAGGCGCCACGGCGGGTCCGCTTGATATCGCCGGAGTTCAGCTGGGTCGGATCGTTCGTCCGGCGGAACGAGCGGGCCAGCTCCCACAGCCTGACCTGCGTCCTGGCGGTCCGGTCGTCCGTCGGCTGGATCATGTTGAGCATCATCTGCATGCTCGCCCCGACGCACATGTAGGCGGTCGTCTGGCTGACGAAGTCGCCTTGCCGATACAGGTCGAACCGGTACGCCTTGTCGGCGGCGGAGGCGGGGGAAGCGAGCGCGACCGAGGCGAGGAGCCCGAGGGCTGCGGCGAGGGCCGGCCAGCGCCGGGCGCGGCGCGCAGGAGCGAAGTCGGACGAAGCCGTTGTCATCACAACCAAGGGTACGACGGATGGCATCCGGGCGGATCCGGACAATCCGGTCGGGAGGGGGCCGGCGATGGTCACCCGGGTGCGGGCTGGGCATCGTCCGCGAGGTTCGGGGACAGCCAGCGGGTGGCCTCCTCGACGGTCATCCCTTTGCGCGCGGCGTAGTCGGCCACCTGGTCCGCGCCGATCCGGCCGAGGCCGAAATAGTGGGCCTCGGGGTGCCAGAAGTACCAGCCGCTGACGGCCGCGGCCGGGTACATCGCGTATGACTCGGTCAGCCGCACTCCGGCCCGTGCTTCCGCGCCGAGGAACTCGAACAGCGCCCCCTTCTCCGTGTGGTCCGGGCAGGCCGGATAGCCGGGCGCCGGCCGGATCCCCTGGTACTTCTCAGCGATGAGCGCGTCGTTGTCGAGCGCCTCGTCGGGCGCGTAGCCCCACAGCTCACGCCGGACGCGCTCGTGCAGCCGCTCCGCCAGCGCTTCCGCGAGCCGGTCCGCGAGGGCCTTGGCGAGGATCGACGAGTAGTCGTCGTGCTCCCGCTCGAAGCCGGCCGCCAGCTGCTCGAGTCCATGCCCGGCGGTGACGACGAACGCGCCGACGTGGTCTGCGACGCCCGACGGCTTCGGGGCCGCGAAATCGGCGAGCGCGAGATTCGGCCGGCCGGGAGGCTTGACCATTTGCTGGCGGAGGCTGTGGATGACGCCGAGGACCTCGGAGCGCGATTCGTCCGTGTAGACCTCGATGTCGTCGTCGACGCTGTTCGCCGGCCAGAACCCGACGGCGGCACTCGCCCGGAGCAGCCGCTCGTCGACGATGCGGCGGAGCAGCGCTTCGGCGTCACGGTGGAGCGATCGTGCCGCCTCACCCACCTTCGGATCGTCGAGGATCTGGGGGAACCGGCCCTTGAGCTCCCAGGTCGCGAAGAACGGCGTCCAGTCGATCCGGTCGACGAGCTCGGAGAGCGGGTAGTCCTCGAACGCGCGGACGCCGAGGAAAGTCGGCCTGGGAGCCGGGAGCGCGGTCCAGTCGATCGCGAGCGCGTGGCGACGCGCTTCGTCGATCGGGTGGCGCAGCTCCTTTTCCTGCCGGTCACCCCGATCGCGGCGGACCGTCTCGTATTCCTCGCGGACCCTGGCCGCGAACGCGTCCCGCCCGTTCGGATCGAGGAGCGAGGACGCGACGCCCACGGCCCGCGAGGCGTCGAGGACGTGAATGACCGGCGCGTGGTAGCGCGGCTCGATTTTCACCGCGGTGTGCGTCCGCGATGTCGTCGCGCCGCCGATGAGGAGCGGGATCTCGAACCCCTCGCGCTCCATCTCCGAGGCGATGAAGCTCATCTCCTCGAGCGACGGGGTGATGAGCCCGGACAGGCCGATGATGTCTGCGTTCAGCTCGCGCGCCGTGTCGAGGATCCGCGCCGCGGGGACCATCACCCCGAGGTCGACGACCTCGTAGTTGTTGCACTGGAGGACCACCCCCACGATGTTCTTGCCGATGTCGTGGACGTCGCCCTTGACCGTCGCCATGACGACCTTGCCATTCGCGCGCGAGGCGCTCGGGTCCTTCTCGGCCTCGATGTAGGGCACGAGATGGGCCACGGCCTTCTTCATCACGCGGGCGCTCTTGACGACCTGGGGGAGGAACATCTTGCCGGACCCGAACAGGTCGCCGACGACGTTCATCCCGTCCATCAGCGGACCTTCGATCACCTCGATCGGACGGGCGAATTGCTGGCGCGCTTCCTCGGTGTCGTCGACGATATGCGCGTCGATGCCCTTCACCAGCGCATATTCCAGCCGCTTCGTCACCTCGAAGCCGCGCCATTCCGCCGCGGCTTTCTCGGCGACCGCGTCGGTGCCGCGATATTTCTCGGCAAGCGCCACCAGCCGCTCGCCGGCCCCCGGATCGCTGTTGAGGATCACGTCTTCGCACGC
>CAZGTQ010000333.1:0-27448 GCA_964528575.1 uncultured Planctomycetaceae bacterium
GGCGTGGCTCGCTCCGCCCTCCTCGCCGGGCTCGCCGCGGCGGTTCTGCCCGCGCCGCTCCTCGCCCAGTGCCCGCTCGCCGAGCTCGCCGCGGCCGACGGCGCCCCCGGCGACGCGTTCGGCGCGGCGGCGGCGTTCGAAGGCGACCGCGCGCTGGTCGGCGCGCCCCTCGACGCGGACGGGGGCGAGCAGTCCGGCACCGCCTTCGTGTTCGAGCGCGGCCCGACCGGCTGGACCCAGCAGCAGAAGCTGGCCGCGTCCGATGCGGCGCCCCTGACGCGGTTCGGTGCCAGGGTCGCGCTCGACGGGGACCGCGCGGCCGTCGGCGCTCCGGGTGCGTACAACTCTCCTTCGCCGGGAGCCGTGTACGTCTTCGAGCGCGGCCCCGGTGCCTGGCTCCAGGACGCGAAGCTGGTGGCGCAGGCGTCGGGACCGACGAGCTTCGGCAGCGCGATCGCGCTCGACGGCGAGCGCCTGCTCGTCGGCGACGGGTCCGTCCGAGCGGCGTACGTCTACGAGCGCGGCCCGGACGGCTGGACTCTCGACGCGACGCTCGAGCCGTCCGTCGGCCCTCCAGGCGGGCCCTTAAGCGACGTCTTCGGCGCGGTCGTCGACCTCGAGGGCGATCGGGCGATCGTCGGCTCGCTGCTCGCGAGCTACGTCTTCGAGCGCGGCCCGAGCGGCTGGTCCGAAGTCGCGCAGCTCTCCGGCGACGGGGCGGGCACCCTCGGCGGCACGATCGCGCTCGATGGCGAGCGGGTCCTGCTCGGCTCGCCGATCGCAAGCGCGCCAGGCGTCGCATTCGCCGGCGCCGCCTTCGTCTTCGAGCGCGCGCCATCGGGCGTGTGGACGCTCGAGGGAACGCTCTTCGCGAGCGACGCGAGCCCGTCCGCGCAGTTCGGCCAGGCGCTCGCGCTCGAAGGCGACCGCGCGCTCGTCGCCGAGCTCCAGAGTCCTCTGAATCCCGACGCGGCGGCGTACCTCTTCGAGCGCACGCCGAGCGGCTGGGTGCAGACCGCGCGCATCACGGGCGCGACCGGCTTCCGCGCGGTCGCGATCTCCGGAGGCGAAGCGTTGCTCGGCGCGCCCACGCCGTCGAGCGTTGCCGGGTCGGCGACGATCCTCGCGCTCGGCCCGTGCGCCGGCCTTGCCGCGTCGGCGTCGACCGTGTCGGTCGTCGCGGGGGGCTCGACGCTGCTCGACGTGGTCACGTTCCCGGCGCGCCCCGGCGACCCGTACCTCGTCCTCGGCAGCGCGTCGAGCAAGCCCGGCTTCTCCATCGACGGCGCCTTCGTGCCGCTCGCGATCGACGCCTACTTCCTGCACACGCTGCTCGCTCCGAACACGCCGCCGCTGTCGAGCTCCCTCGGCGTGCTCGATCCCGCCGGTCTCGCGACGGCCACCTTCCTGCTCCCGGCGGGCTCGAACCCGAGTCTCGTCGGCATCGAGCTGTGGCATGCGGCGGTCGTGCTCCAGGTGACGCCCGTCCCTCTCGTCGCGCTCGCGAGCGAGGCTGTGCGCATCTCGCTCGTCCCGTAGCGCGCGCTACAGGTCCACGAGGATCGCCGCGACTTGCGCGGTCGGCTCGAGCTCGACGAGGCGCGCGTCGCGCAGGAACGCCGCGGCCGCCGCGATGCCCGTGACGCGCACCGCGGCGGCGACGCGCAGGTCGCGCGGCACGTGCACGACGAAGGGGCCCGGCGACGTCGTCTTCTCGATCGCGTCGAGGTGCTCGTCGACGAAGAGCGCGGCCTCGTCGTCGCTCGGGCGCGGCAGGTCCGCGAGCTCGCCCGTGCGACCGAGCCGCGCCGTGAACGCGGTCGTGCTCGCGACCTCGGCTCCCAGCGCGTACGCGCAGAGCAGCGCGCCGTACGTGCCGAGGCCGTGCACGACGAGCGCGCCGCCGCCCGCGCGCACGAGCGCGACCGCGCCCGGCTCGACGCCGAGCGCCTCGACGATCGCGCGCGCGAGCGCGAGCGACGTCGACGGCGGGGCCGCCGAGCGGAAGCGCGCCGGCCGCGCGTCCGCGCCCGCGTCCGTCAGCAGCCGATCGGGACGGCCGTGCACGACGCGCCGCTCGCGGCCCGCGATCTCGACGTCGCTCGACTCGACCAGGCGCACCTTGCCGATCACGTCGCCCGTCAAGCGGTCGACGACCTCGACCGAGGCCTGCTCGTCGACGTTCGAATGGAGATAGCCGCGCTCCCAGCGCGCCTCGATCGCTGCGGTGGCGACGAAACGGCCGCCGCCCGCGCGCTCGAGCAGGTCCGCTCCGACCAGCGCGTCGAGCAGGGCGCCGACCGCTGCGTCGCCGAGCTCGCGGCGCACGTCCGCGGGCAGCGCAGCCTCGAGCTCGGAGCGCTCGACCCAGTCGTGACCGCACGCGAGCACGAGCGCCTGCTGCACGAGCACCGACGGGCGGAACGCGTACGGCGGCGAGCACAGCTCGCCGCGCTTGGCGAGCGCGAACATCGTGCGGAAGACGTGCTCCTGCGCCGCGCTCGTGACCGCGAAGCCCGCCCGCGTCGCGTCGCCGCGCCGGCTGCCGCGGCCGACGCGCTGGAGCAGGCTCGCGACGTCGCCCGGGAGGCCGACGAGCAGCACGTAGTCGACCGTGCCGACGTCGATGCCCATCTCGAGCGTCGTCGTCGCGAAGCAGACGGCCGCGGCCGCGTGCAGGAAGAGCCGCTCGTTGCGCTCGCGCACGCTGCGGCCGAGCGAGCCGTGGTGCGCGAACACGCGCTCCTCGAACACCGTCCGGCCGCGCAGCTTCGTCGCGAGCGTCTCGACCTGGTTGCGCGAACGACAGAACACGAGCACCTTCCTGAAGCCGTGCCCGGCGAGCTCGTCGAGGTGGCGCGCGACGTCGCCGATCTCGACGCCCGCGAACGCGCGGCCGAGGATGCGTTTCGGTCCCTCGACGACGACGAGCTCGGCGTCCGCGAGGTAGCGCGCGGCGAATTCCGCCGGCCGGTCGACCGTCGCGCTCGCCGCCACGCGCTGCGGCCGCGCGCCCGCGACGTGCTGGAGCCGCTCGAGCAGGATCCGCAGGTGGTCTCCGCGCGGCGTGCCGTCGAGCACGTGCAGCTCGTCGAGCACGATCATCCGCACGTTGGCGAGCTGGCTCGCGCGGCGCGCGAGCAGCGAGTCGAGCGCTTCGGGCGTCGTGACGACCGCCGCGGGAAGCGCGCCGGCCGTGCGCTCCTTGTGCTCGCCGGTGTAGCGGCCGAACGAGAGCCCGACGAGCTCCATCGGGCCCTCGAGCCGGCGCCGCAGGTCGTTCGCGAGCGCGCGCGTCGGGCTGACGACCAGGACGCACGCGCTCGGTGCGCCCAGGTCGAGCGCGAGCTCCGCCGCCGGCGCCGCGTACGCCTCGGTCTTGCCGCTCGCGGTCGGAGAGCACAGCAGCACGTCGCGCCCCGCGCGCACCGGCGGGATGCCGCGCTCCTGGACCTCGGTCGGCTGCGCGAAGCGCGCGAACCAGGGGCCGAACGTGCGCGGGAGGAGGTCGCGGCCGAGCCGGCTCACCGCCGGCTCCCGAAGCGCGCGCCGTCGAGCAGGAACACCGCCGCGCGCACCGCCGAGCGGAAGCTGTCGTGGCCTTCGTCGAAGCTCCCCTGGACGCGCGCGAGCACCCGCAGCGCCGCGTCGTCGGACACGGGCTCGCCGTACGCGTGCTCGTAGAGCACGGCGATACGCGCCACGAGCTCGCCGAGCAAGCCGCGGTCGAGCGGCCGCAGGACGAGGTCGTACGCGTCGGACGCCGTCACCGCGCTCATCTCCTCGCGCACGTCCTCGAGCGGGGTGAGCGCGAACACCGTCGCGAGCGGCTGCTCGCGCGCGAAGCGCAGCGGGATCGCCCGGTGGACGACCTGGCCGCCCTTGTAGAGCTGCTCGGGGTCGAACGCGAGGTCGTTCGGCTCCATCGTGACCGCCGCCCAGTGGCGCAGCACCTCGAACGCGAGGTGGCGCTCGTCGCGGCCGAGCGTGTCGACGCGCTCGACCTCGTCGAACAGGAGCACGAGCCCGCGCGCGCCCGCGTCGGCGCACCAACACGCGAGCGTGCCGACCAGGTGCACGTACATGCGGCCGTACGTGCGGTAGTCGCTCATGCGCAGCACGCGCCGGCCGGTCCAGCGCAAGCGCCCGAGCACCGCGTTGACGTCCTCGGCGTAGATGTTGTCGCCGCGCGCGTAGTCGCGCAGCCAGCCGATCTGCTCCTCGTCGCCGTAGCGCAGCGCCCACAGGTAGGGCGAGAAGAAGCGGCTCGCGCGCGCGCCGTCGGGCTGGGCGTGCTCGTCGCTGTCGACCAGGCGCTCGAACAGGTGCTCGTAGCCCGGCGTGACGAGGTCGCCGGTGCGCACCGACTCCATGATGCTGCGGTACAGGCGCTGCGGATGGTGCAGCGCGTGCTCGCGCGGGTCGAGCGTGAGGCGCACGACCGCGAAGCCCTGCTCGAGCGCGAGCTGCTGCGCGGCGTCGAGCAGGTGCGACTTGCCCGCGCCGTAGTCGCCCCACACGACGCGGCAGCCGCGGCCGGCGCGCAACAGCGCGTGCAGGCTCTCGAGCTCCGCGCGGCGCGCGACGGTGTAGTCGCGCACGCCGCGCGCCGGCACGACGCCCAGGCGCAGCGCTTCGAGCGTCTGCCACGCGGCGGCGTGGTCGAGCGAGACGGGCCCGGGAGCGGGCGGAGCGGACGGCGCGGGCGCCGCGAGCGCGCTCCGCGCGACGCTCCCGCGCGGCCGCGGCGCCCCGTCGAGCGGCTCGAGCTCGTCGCGCCCGACGGTGCGCGGGAGGCCGCCGCCGCCGTCGAACGCGACGCGCGTACGGCCGAGGATCAGGTTCGCGACGATCGAGCCGTCGCCGAACACCGGGTGCCGGACGCGCTTTCCGCGCTGCAGCGGCACCTCAGAGCTCCGTCTCCCCCGGCATCGCGTCGGGCTGGGCGAGCACGCTCCCGGTGACGTAGCGCTGGATCTCGGCAGGGGTGAGCGCGCGGTCGCCCGTGCGGCGCTGCGTCTCGATCAGCGACGCGGCCGCCTTGACGAACTGGCGGCGCGTCCCGCTCTCGAACTGCCGCTCGCCCAGCTCGCGCGCGAGCTCGCCCAGGTTCGCCGTCTGGATCGCACGGTCGAAGCGGTGGTCCCAGCCGAGCTCGGCGAGCTCGAGCAGCCGCTCGCCGATCGCGCGCAACAGCTCGATCGGCCCCAGCGGCAGCCGGTCGAGGTCGATCACGGGCTGCAGCGGGCTCTCGTCGGAGAACAGCGCGGCGCCCTTGAGCCGCTGCGCGAGCGCGGGGTACTCCGGCACGATCGTGTCCATGAACTCCGGCGGCACCGCGTAGCACCACACGACGCCCGGCAGGAGCGACTGGCCGCAGTAGTCGATCATCTGGCGCAGGTTGTCGCCGATCGCCTGGCGGCGCTTGGCCGACAGGCTCATGTTGCGGTCCATCTCGTCGAACAGGAGCACGACGCCGGGCAGGCCGAGCGCGGCGAGCGTCTGGACGAGCGAGCGCAGCCAGCGGAAGGCGTTCGCGTCCTCGAGCCGCTCCCGCAGCCGCAGCGGCTCGAGCGCGCGCGCCTCGACCGCGTCGCCGCGCAGCCAATCGCCGACGAGCTCCTCGGTGTCCTCGTCGCCGTCCGCGACCGCCGCGAGGTACGCACGCACGCCGCGTCCGAACGCGCGGCTCTCGATCGGCGCGTTCGCGAGCTCGTCGCGCAGCCAGGCGCGGAAGCCCCCGGCGCCGTGCTCGTCGATCCCGCGCCGCGCGATCTGGCGCAGCACGACGTCGAGGCCCTGGGCGGGCTCGTGGCCGAAGTCGTCGACCGGCAGCTCGAGCCGCAGCGCGACCTCGCGGTAGATGCTCACGGGGCGGTCGAACGGGCACTCTTTCGGCGAGAGCCCGACGAGCGCGGTCGCGAAGCCCTCGCTCCAGGCCAGCTCGCGCAGGCAGTGGAGGAAGTGCGTCTTGCCGCCGCCGAACGGCGCCTGGACGAGCTTGAACGTCGAGTTGCGGCGCGATTCGCGCATCGGGCGCAGGTACTCGTCGCGCAGGACGTCGAGGTAGCCGCCGGTCGCGACGTTGACGAGGTGTGCGCCGCGCTCGGGCGGCTGGCCGGTCGAGCCCATGCGGTCGAGGATGTGCCGCGCGAGCTCGGGGGTCAGGTCGTCGAGGCCGGTGCTCACGAGCCCTCCGCGCGAGTGAAGAAGACGGTCAACTTGAACTCGCCGTCGCCGTGCTCGTCCTCGAGCCAGATCGAGCGGCTCTTCTGCTGCGCGGTCGTGCCGGTCGCGACGCCGAGGTTCATGCGCCAGCCGTTCTGCGAGAGCCCCCCCGCCTTGCGCAGCCGCAGCACGTCCCAGGCGAAGCGGGAGCGGGGATAGCCGGTGAAGTGGCGCGCCGTCGGCTCGGTCTGGAACGCCGGCTTCTGGAGCCGGAGCGCGAGCTGGGGCAGGAAGTCGCGCATCTCGACGCGCTCGCCGCTGCCGCCGGCGCCCGCGCCGAGGGCCGCGCGCCAGGCGGTGCGGCAGGCGTCGAAGAAGGCGGCCGCATCGAACGGGCCGTCGAGCTCCGCGAGCGCCTCCTCGCGGGCGGCGAGGATCGAGGCGGCGTCGGCGGGGCAGTTCGCGAGGCTCTGGCGGGCGAAGAGGATCTCGGCGGAGCCGCGCTGGCGGTCGACGCGGACGGCGAGCGGGGGGATGCGGAGCTCGAGCGGCTCCTCCTGGCGGACGACGCGCAGCGCGAGCCCGCGCGCCTCGCACGCGGCGCGCAGCTCGGGCGCCAGGCTCTCGCGCACCCGCCGCCGGCGCTCGTCGAGCTCGGCGCGGGCCGCCGCGAGGGCCGGGGCGGCCCGCTCGGCGACCGCCGGCAGCGCCGCGACCCTCTTCTCGACGCCGTCGAGCAGCCCGGGGAGCTTGCCGAGCTCGGCGTACGCGCCGGGCCGGGCGAGCGGCCCGAGCGCGGCCGCGAGCGCCTTCAGCGCCCGCGCCTCGTCCTCGAGCGCGGCGCGCGTCGCCGCGACCCGCGCCTCGATCGGCTGCTCGTTCGTCTCTTCCACGCGAGGAGTGTCGCGCGCGACCCCGTTCCAGGGAAGCATGGGACGCGATGAAGTGCAGGGCTCGATGAAGTGCACGGCGCGCTGAAGTGGGGGGCTCCATGAAGTGCAGGACCCCGGCTCCTCCGTCGAGGAGCCGGGGTCCCGCGTGGCTTGGGTGCATCGTCGACTAGCACTTGGCACTACGACCGAGCGCGCCGTCCGTTTGCCGGAACTCGGGAAGTCAGCGCTTCTCTTTGGGGACGTCGTTCAGGTCCCAGTCGTAATCGAGGTAGTCGACCTTCGCGTCCTGGATCCACGCGTCGTCGTCGCCCGGGTGGTAGCGCCGGAGGTAGGCGCGCACGCTCTCGGCGTCGCGCTCGAAGTCCCCCGCGAACCAGTCGAAGATCTTCGAGATCCGGACCCGGTTCCCCGCACGGTCGAAGCGGTTGCGGCTCTCGTCCGCGAGGAAGGCGCGCATCTGCTCGTCGAGCTGCGCGTCGAGCCGTTCGGCGACGAAGGCCTCGTTCCGCAGCGGCGGACAGCCGATCGAGGCGCAGTTGACCGCGGCGTGGATCCGCGCGTCCTCGAAGCGCGGACGCAGGATCGCGTGCTCGACGTCGTCGAGCGAGAGCTCGTCGTCCTTCCCGTCGGGGTGGTGCGCGCGCATCTCGATGAACTCCTTGTCCCACACCTTCGAGAACAGGCCGCCGAGGTCTCTGATGCTGTCGAGGGGGTACTCGCCGACGATCAGGTCGACCGTGTGTGCGTTGTAGACGTTGATCCAGAACGCGTACCGCTGCTCGCGCGTCCAGCTCGCGAGCTCCGCCGGCGTCACCGCGTGCAGCCGGTCGAGATAGCGGCGCAGCTTCTGCGGGTCGCGCTTCAGCGCCTCGTAGTCGAAGCGGTCGCCCTTCACGTGCGCCTTCAGCACCTCGGTCCATAGCGCATGGGTGTGGTCGAATCCGTCGGTCGCCTTCGGCGTGTCCTGCATATTCCCCGGTTGTGAGCGCGGGACGACGGTCGCGGGGACGACGGGCGTGTCGGACTCGACGACGGGGAGGCCGGCGCTCGCCATCTCCTCGGGGCCCGCGGTGATGCGGTCGGGCTCGGCGGCGGCGACCTCGTCGGCCGCGGGCGCGGGCTCTGCGGCGGCTTCCTCGGCGCTCCCGAGGTAGCCGAGGGCGCCGAGCTCCTCCGCAGGCTCTGCGCGCGGATCGTCGTCGACGTAGCCGAGCGCGCGGAGCGGCTCGGGCTCCTTCGCAGGGGACGGCGCGGCGTGCGTCGCGTTCGGCGACGAGCAGCCGAGCGTGGCGAGACAGGCGAGGGAGAGCGAGATCGCAAAGAAGCGCATGGCGTGGTCTCCTGGTTCGGCAAAGGCGCGTCCAGGATAGCGGGGGGGCAGCGATGGGGAGCAGCGAACGTGCGCAGGGGGACGAGGACGGCGATCCGGGCGTGGGCGGCGCGTTCCTGTGCTTGGACGCGGACTTCGATCTGGCGCGGCTCACCGCCGCTCTGCGGCAGCCGGTGGACCGCATCGGCCGGCCCGACGACGAGGCCAGGACGCGGGAGCGCCACCGCGTCACGATCGATCTGCCGTGCGGTGTCACGCTCGACCGGCTCGTCGCGGTCGTGAGCGAGTCGGTCGACGCGCTGCCGGACGATGCGCGTGCGGAGTGGGGCCGTCTCGACGACAAGCGCGTGGTCGTGCTCCTGCGCGTGCGCCCAGGGAGCGCGATGAGCGGCTTCGCGCTCGCGCGCGACAGCGTCCTGGCGCTCGCCGAGCGCGGGCTGGGCTTCGAGGTCTCGATGCTCGACGAGCGGGACGCGGACGAGGCCGACGACGAGGCCGACGACGAGGAGGGCTGAGAGCGTCAATCGAGGTGCCCGCGCGCCGAGTCGCCCATCTCGACGCCCCGCGGGAAGTACTCGCGCCAGCGGAGCGCGACCTGCGCGCCGGTGTCGGGGTCGCAGAACAGCTCCTCGGGGTAGCTCGGCTTCATGCGCGCGTCGATCACGACGGGCGGCGTGAACGACGGGTGGTTGCCGATCAGCTCGACGCGCGCCGCGTGGACGTCGCTCGCGGGGTCGAAGCGCGTGAACGTCGTCCAGAGGAAGTTCATCGAGCTGCGCGTCGCGCGCTCGGCGTCGTCGGCGAGCACGACGAGCGGCCAGTCGGCGAAGCTCTCCTCGCGCGCGATCCTCGCCGCCGCGCCGGCATCCTCGGCGTACGGCGGCCCGGCGACGACCAGGCACCCGGGCGCGAAGACGCGCACGTCGCGCACGAGCGCGCTCGGCTCGCCGTGGTACGCGCTCGGCAGCGCGCGCCGCGACTCGCCCGTGCCGACGAGCACGCCCTTGCTCCCGCGCTCGATCGTCGGGCCGGCGTAGTCGAGCGAGTCCATCGACAAGTTCGCGAACAGGAACAGATCGGTGCGGAAGTCGGCGCGCTCGAGCACGTGGACGAGCGTCGCGCGGAAGTCGCGCAGATCGACGGGCCGGTCGGTCAAGAGCAGGAACTTCGTCAGCGAGAGCTGGCCCTCGCCGAGGATGCGGAACGCGCTCGTCATCGCCTCGCGCGCGTAGCGCTCGTGCACGATCGCCGCGGCCAGCGCGTGGTAGCCGGTCTCGCCGTAGCTCCACAGATCGCGCACGCCGGGCATCGCGACCGGCAGCATCGGCGCGAGCAGCTCTTGGAGGTAGTCGCCGAGGAAGAAGTCCTCCTGCCGCGGCTTGCCGACGACGGTCGCGGGGAAGATCGCGTCGCGCCGGTGCATCAGCGCGTGGACGCGCAGCAGCGGATAGTCGTGCGTCTCGGAGTAGTAGCCGTAGTGGTCGCCGAACGGCCCTTCGGGGCGCCGCTCGCCCGGCCGCACCTCGCCGGCGAGGCAGAACTCGGCGTCGGCGAGGACGGGGAGCGCGCTCACCGGGCTCTTGCCGACGCGTAGCCGCTCGCCGAGCGCGAGGCTCGCGAGGAGCAGCTCCGGGACGTTCTCCGGCAGCGGCGCGATCGCGGCGAGGATCGCGGCGGGCGGCCCGCCGACGTGCACGTGGACGGGGAGCGCGCGTCCCGCTTCCTCGGCCGCCGCGAGGTGGAAGCCGCCGCCCTTGCCGATCTGCACGTGCAAGCCGGTCGAGTCGTCGTCGAACAGTTGGATGCGGTACATCCCCAGGTTCGCGCCGCCGGTGCGCGGGTGCTGCGTGTACACGAGCGGGAGCGTGATGAAGCGCCCGCCGTCGCGCGCCCACGTCTTGAGCGCGGGCAGCCGCGAGAGCCGCGCCGGCCGGTCGACGACCTCGGCGACCGGCGCGCGCCCCACGCTGCGCGTCCCGACGCGCGCGAGCCGCGCGAAGAGACCGCGCTGCCCCCACAGCTTGCCGAGCGAGGGCGGCATGAGCTCCTCGGGCAGCTTGGCGACGCGCGCGACGAGCTCCTCGGGTCGCGAGCCGAACGCGCGCTCGACGCGCCGGGCCGTGCCGAACAGGTTCGTGACGACGGGCCAGTCGCACCCGCGCACGTGCGCGAACAGGAGCGCGGGCCCGCCGGCCGCGATGACGCGCCGGTGGACCTCGGCGAGCTCGAGCTCGGGATCGACCTCGGCCTCGACGGTCACGAGCTCGCCGGCGGCGCGCAACAAGTCGAGGAACGCGCGCAAGTCGCGGGGTGCGGCGCCCATGGGACCGAGCATGGTACGGCGGGGGAGCGCGGGGGCGGTGCGGGTTCCGCGCGCCTGGTAGACGTGGCACGGCTGGGCTACGCTCCAGCGACTTCCATGGCTGAGACGCAGGACGCGATGGGTGGGCTCGAGCGAATTCGCGTGCAGGGCTTCTGCTCCCTGCGCGACGTCGAGCTGCGGCCCGGTCGCGTCACGGTGCTGATCGGGGCGAACGGTTCGGGCAAGTCGAACCTCCTGAGGGTGCTCCAACTCGCGCCTCTCCTGCGCACTCGCTCGCTCGGCCGCTTCGTCGGCGATGCCGGAGGGGCTGCTGGACTCTGCCACTACGGACCGAAGGTGACGCCAGTGGTCTCGCTGGAGCTCGAGTTCCGCGAGGACGACCGCCAGAACGGTTATCTCGCGCGGCTGGGGCACGCGGCGGGTGACCGATTCGTGTTCCTCGAGGAGGCTGGCGGTTACCAGCGCGGCCAGAGCAACGGGCCCTATTGGACTTCTTTGGGGGCGGGTCACTTCGAGTCGGAGCTCGACGCAAGCGCTCCGGGCGACCCGACGGCACGAAGCGTCCGCTTCTGGCTGTCTCAGATGACCTTCTTCCACTTCCACGATACGACGATGCGGTCTGCGCTTCGAACGCACGCTCGTGCCAGCGACGACCGCTATCTCCGATCCGACGGAAGCAACCTCGCCGCGCTCTTGTGGAGGCTCGCAAACAGTGATACTGCGCCCGACCAGGCTGCGTGGTTGCGCATCAACGACCTGATTCGGCGCATCGCGCCGCCGGTGAAGGCGCTCGACCCGACCACGATCGACACGACGAGTGGCAGAAACCACGTTCGTCTCGATTGGATCGACGATCGTGACGAGCGATTCGGCGTGCACCAGCTCTCTGATGGGACCTTGCGCGCCATCGCCCTCATCACAGCGCTTGCTCAGCCCACCGATCGGCTACCGCGCTTCATCAGCATCGACGAGCCCGAGCTGGGGCTCCATCCCGCCGCCATCCGCCTGATCGCGGAGCTCGCTCGCTCGGTCTCGCACCGCTGCCAGGTTCTCTTCGCAACCCAGTCGACGCAGTTCCTCGACCACTTCGAGCCGACCGAGGTCGTCGTGGTCGAGCGCGAGGACGGCGCCACGGTCGTGAAGCGGCCCGACGAGGCCGAGCTCGCCTCCTGGCTCGAGGACTACACGCTCTCCGAGGTCTTCGACAAGGGGATCCTCGGAGGGCGCCCTTGATCCGTCTCCACGTCGCCTGCGAAGGACACACGGAGCAGGAGGTCGTCGAGCGGCTCATCGAGCCACACCTACGCGCTCGCGACGTCTTCGTCTTCGCGACGACGGTCGGCACGCCGCGCGAGCGCACTTCGCGACCGCTCAGGAAGGGCGGCGGTGCGTGGAAGTACTGGAAGGGGGACCTCCAGCGTTTGCTCGCGAGCAGAGAGCCGAACCTCCGCGTCACGACGATGTTCGACCTGTACGGACTGCCACGCGGCTTTCCCGGGCGGGACGAGCTCGGGAGCATTGCGGACACGAATCGGCGCTGTAGCGAGCTCGAACGCGCTCTTGCCGACGAGATCGGTGACCAGCGCTTCATCCCGTACCTCCAGCGGCACGAGCTCGAGGCGCTCGTGCTCTGTGCCGCGCGCGAGCTCCGTCGTGTGCTGGACGCCCCGGAGGATCTGCGCGGCCTGGACGAACTGCTCGTCGAGATCGAGGGTCTCTCTCCCGAGGAGGTCGACGACGGCCCGGAGAGCGCGCCCTCGAAGCGGCTGCGGCACCACGTGCCCGGGTACCGCAAGGCGCTCCATGGTCCGCAGGCTCTCGGCTTCGCCGGCCTGGGCGCCGTGCGCGCTCGATGCCCGCGGTTCGACGCCTGGCTCACCCGCCTGGAGAGCCTGGGAACCTGATCGCGGCGATGCGGCGCGGAACCTCGACAGCCGTCGCGGGTTGGACGAGCATGGAGTCACGCCCATGAAGCACCGCCCTCCGCTCTTCGTCGTCGCGCTCGTTGCGCTCGCTGCGGCCGGGTCCGCTCGGCCGAGCGATTTCGAATGGGACGAGCGCGCCGCCGAGCACCTCCTGAACCGCGCCGGGTTCGGCGCGCGGGGCGACGAAGTCCGCGCGGCCGTCGGCGCCGGCCACGAGGCGTTCGTCGACTCGCTCTTCACCGACGACGCCGGCGAGCCGTTCTTCGCGCAGCGCTTCTCGACGCGCGACGGGCGCGCCGCGCTCCGCGAGCGGCTCGACGACATGGAGCTGGACGAGCGGCCCGAGAAGGGCAGCGACGAGGCGCGCGCGATGCGGCGCACCATGCGGCGCGACGACCAGCGCCAGCTCGCGCAGTACGAGGCGTGGTGGCTCGAGCGGATGGTGGACGGCGACGATCCGCTGCGCGAGCGCGTCGCGCTCTTCTGGCACGGGCACTTCACGTCGTCGATGCGCGACGTGAAGAGCTCGTTCGAGATGATCGCGCAGAACCGGCTCTTCCGCGAGCTGGGCCTCGGCAGCTTCCGCGAGCTCGTGCACGAGGTCGCGCGCGATCCGGCGATGCTCGAGTACCTCGACAACGACGCCAACCGGCGCGGCAGCCCCAACGAGAACTTCGCGCGCGAGCTGCTCGAGCTGTTCACGCTCGGCGAGGGCAACTACACCGAGAGCGACGTCAAGGAGATCGCGCGCGCGTTCACCGGCTGGACCGACCGCGACGGCGAGTTCCGCTTCGTCCAGCAGCGCCACGACGACGGCGAGAAGACGATCTTCGGCCGCACGGGCCGTTTCGACGGGGAGGACGTGATCGAGCTCGTGCTCGAGCAGGACGCGTGCGCGCGCTGGATCGCCGCGCGGCTGCTCGCGTACTTCGAAGGGCGCGATCCGTCGGACGAGCGCGTCGGCGCGTACGCGAAGATCCTGCGCGACGCGGACTGGGACGTCCGCGCGACGCTGCGCGCGCTCTTCCTCGACCCGGCGTTCTACGCGCACGAAGTCGTCGGGGCGCGCGTCGCGAGCCCGGTCGACCTGCTCGTCGGCCACGCGCGCCGGCTCGACCTCGAGCCGCCCGGCGCGCTGCTCATCGCCGGCACGCGCCTGCTCGGCCAGTCGCTGTTCGACCCGCCGAGCGTCAAGGGCTGGGACGGCGGGCTCGCGTGGATCACGACGTCGACGCTGATGAACCGCGGCAATCTCGCGGGCTTCCTGCTCGGCGTCGTCGACTTCCAGGACGTCGCGAGCGGCGCTCCCGAGCTGCGCGCGTTGCGCAGGCTCGCCGACCGCTGGACGCCGAGGCTGCACCTCGCGGCGCGCGCGCGGCGAGCCGGTTGCGCGAGCGATGCGGACGTCGTCGACCTGCTGCTCGACGAGCTGCTCGCGATCGAGCCGTCCGCCGAGCTGCGCGCGAACGTGCTGGCGTTCTACGCCGGCGAGCGCGCCGCCGCCGAGATCGAGCCGGGCGCGCCGCCCGCGGACGACGTGCGCTCCGAGGAGCTCCTGCGCCGCACCGCCCACCTCGTGCTGAGCCTGCCCGAGGCGCAGCTCCACTGATGGGCGCGCCGTTCGATCGCCGCTCGCTCCTGCGCGGCTTCGCGGGCCTCTCGGGCGCGGCCTTCTTCGGCGGAGCGCGCGTCGCGTGGAGCGCGCCGCTCGGCCTCGAGCGCGAGCCGCGGCACCTCGTGCTGCTGCAGCTCGCCGGGGGCAACGACGGCCTCTCGACGGTCGTCCCTTGGGCCGACGACGCGTACGGACGCGCGCGCGCGAGCACGCGACTCGACGAGAAAGAGGTGCTCGCGCTCGACGACTACCGCGGCTTGCACCCGGCGCTCGTGCGCTTGCGCGAGGAGCACGCGGAGGGCCGGCTCGCGATTGTCGAGGGCGTCGGCTATCCGCGTCCGAACCGCTCGCACTTCAAGTCGTTCGAGATCTGGCACACGGCCGATCCGCGCGGCCGGGCGGCGGGCGACGGTTGGGTCGGCCGACTCACGGCCGCGCTGGACGGCTCTGCGCCCGACGCGCTGCGCACGGTGCACGTCGGCGCGCAGCCGCCGTACTCGCTGCAATCGGCGACGCACCCGGCGGCGAGCTTCGGCGTGCCGGAGAGCTACCGTTGGTTCGAGAACGAGCGCGACGTCGCCGCGGCGTCGGTCGAGCCGGCGCGGGAGCCGCGCTCGACGCTCGACGCCCTGCGCGGCGTGCTCGCCAGCGCGCGCGCCTCGTCCGAGCGGGTGCGTGCCGCGGCCGCGTCGTACGAGCCGCGCGTCGAGTACCCCGACGAGCCGCTCGCCCGCGCGCTGCGCGTCGCGGCGTCGCTCCTGGCCGAGGACGCCGGCACGCGCGTCGTCTCGGTCGAGCTCGGCGGCTTCGACACGCACGTCGGCCAGCGCGCGCGCCATGACGCTTGCATGGCGGAGCTCGACGCCTCGCTCGGCGCCTTCCTGGCGGACTTGCGCGGAACGGACGCGGGGAAGCGCACGATCGTCGTCGCGTTCTCCGAGTTCGGCCGCCGCGTCGCCGAGAACGGCTCGGAGGGCACCGACCACGGCACGGCGGGTCCGCTCCTCGTCGCAGGCGAGCCGGTGCGCGGCGGGCTGTACGGAAAGCACCCGTCGCTGAGCGAGCTCGACGAGGGCGACCTCGTGCACACGACCGACTTTCGCTCGGTCTACGCGACGGTGGCCGAGCGCTGGTTCGGCGTCGAGCACGAGCGGGTGCTCGGGGCGCGGTACCCGCTGCCGCGCTTCGTGTGAGCGCTCGCTCATCGCGCAGCCCACGGCTCTCCTGCGCGACACCCTGGTCGGCCTGGCCGCCGGTCCGGCGGTCTGGTCCCTCGTCATGCTCGGTGCGGCGGCGGAGAGCGAGCGGCGCGGACGACGACTGGAGCGGCGCCGCCTGACGCGCACGGCGACCGCCGCAGTGCCCGCCGCTATCCTCGCCGGACGATGGACACCCCGAGTCGTTCGGCCGCGGCGCGCGCGCCGCGGCGCGACGATGCGCCGGGCGGCGCGCGGCGCGTCGCGCTGATCGCCCTGGTCGTCGCCGGCTCGACGCTCACGTCGCTCGGCGTCGGCGCCGGGTTCCGCGCGCTCGGGCTGGGCGAGGCGAACATCGTGCTCGTCTTCCTGCTCGGAGTCGCGTTCGCGGCGTACGCGGGTGGACGCAACGCGGCGGCGCCGGCGGCGGTCGCGGCCGTGCTCACGTTCAACTTCTTCTTCACGCACCCGCTGCACACGTTCGCCGTCTCCGAGCTGCAGTACGTGTTCACGTTCCTCGTGCTCCTCGTGACGGGCGTCGCCGTCAGCGAGATGGTTGCGCGGCTGCGCGAGCGGGCCGTCGACGCCCGCGACGAAGCCGAGGCGAACCGCGTCCTCTACGACGTCGGCCGCGTCCTGGCTTCGTCGACGAGCGCGCGCCGCATCGCGCAGGACGCGTCGCGCGAGATCGAGGCGCGCCTCGGCAAGCCGGTCGCCGTGTTCCTCGCTGCGCGCGGACCCAGGCCGTTGGAGCTCGCCGACGCCGCCGGCGCGCCCGAGCTCACCGAGGATGCGGCCGAGCGGTCGGCCGCGCTGCGAGCGATGGGGGCGGGCCGACCGAGCGCGCCGGCCGACCGCGGCGACGGGACGCAAGGGACGTACCTGCCGCTCGTGCCCGCCGACATGTCCGTGCTCGGCGCGCTCGGCGTGCTCGTCGGCCGCGGCCGTCCGGCGCGCCGCGAGAGCCTGCTCCTGGGCGCGCTCGCGCTGCAGATCGCGCTCGCCCTGGAGCGCGACGCGCTCGCCGAGGCCGCGCAGGCGCGCGCCGTCGAGGCCGAGAGCGAGCGGCTGCGCGCGAACTTGCTCGCGACCGTGTCGCACGACCTGCGCACGCCGCTCGCGACGATCGCCGGAGGCGCGTCGGCGCTGCTCGAGCTCGAGCGCGGGCGCGAGGACCCGGCCCGCGCGGAGCTCCTGCGCGAGATCCTGGCGGAGTCGCACCGTCTGACGCGCATGGTGGAGAACCTGCTCCAGCTCGGCCGCGTCGACGACGGCCGACTCGTGCTCCACGAGGAGCTGTATCCGCTCGACGAGCTCCTCGGGGCGGCCGTCGCGCGGCTCGAGCGCTACACCGATACGCGGCGCATCGAGATCGAGGCGCCGGCGGACCTTCCGCTCGTGCCGGTCGATGCCGACTTGATCGTCAACGTGCTCGTCAACCTGCTCGACAACGCGCTGCGTTACGCGCCCCAGGGCCCGATCTACGTCACCGCGAGCCGCGCGGCCGAGCGATTGCGCGTGTCGGTCCGCGATCGCGGGCCGGGGCTCGGGCCGGGCAGCGAGCGCCTGTTCGAGCCGTTCGTGCGCGCACAGGGCCAGAGCGAGCGCGGGAGCGGCCTGGGGCTCGCGATCTGCAAGGCGGTCGTGACGGTGCACGGCGGGACGATCGGCGCGCTCGACCGGCCGGACGGAGGGGCCGAGGTGTGGCTCGAGCTGCCGCTCGCGACGCAGGAGGTGAGCGCGTGACGGCGCCGGGCGCGACGATCCTCGTCGTCGAGGACGAGCTCCCGATCCGCCGTTTCCTGCGGCCGGCGCTGCAGGGCGAGGGGTACGCGATGATCGAGGCGAGCACGCTGGCGCAGGGGCTCGTGCAGGCGTCGACGCGCGCCCCGGACGTGATCGTGGTCGACCTCGGCCTGCCGGACGGCGACGGGCTGGAGCTGATCCGTCGCGTGCGCGAGTGGAGCGCGGCCCCGATCCTCGTGCTCTCTGCGCGCGACCGCGAGGAGGACAAGGTCGCGGCGCTCGACCTGGGCGCCGACGACTACCTGACGAAGCCGTTCGGCGTGCCCGAGCTGCTCGCGCGCGTGCGCGTCGCTCTGCGGCACCGCGCGCGCGTGCTGGCGGCCGACCGCGACGACCCCACATTCTGCGTGGGCGATCTGCACGTCGACCTCGGCAAGCGCCGCGTGCTGCTCGCCGGCGAGCCCGTGTCGCTGACGCCGATCGAGTTCAAGCTGCTGGCGACGCTCGCGCGCAATCCCGGCCGCGTGTTCACGCACCGCGCTCTGTTGAACGAGGTCTGGGGGCCGGGATCGGACGAGCGGCACCTCGTGCGCGTGCACATGGCGAACCTGCGCCGCAAGATCGAGAAGGACACCGCGCGGCCGCGCTATCTGCTGACGGAGCCCGGCGTCGGCTATCGGCTCGCCGACGAGTGACGCGCTCAGCGGCGCCAGAAGCTCGGGAAGAAGAGCGCGACGACGGAGAAGAGCTCGAGGCGGCCGAGGATCATCAGACCGCTGAGCAGGAGCTTGCTCGCGTCGCCGAGCGCGCCGAAGCTGGACGCCGGGCCCACGCCGCCGAGGCCCGGACCGGCCGTGTTGAGGCACGCGATCACGCCGGTGATCGCCTCGGTCGGAGCGGAGCCGAGCAGCGTGAGCGCGACCGCGCTGCAGAACGCGACGACGCACCAGAGCGCGAACAGGTGCAGCGCGGAGCCGACGAGGTCGGCGTCCGCCTGCTCTCCGTCGATCGAGACGCGCGCGACCGCTCGCGGTCGGGCGTAGGCGCGCACGGCCGCGAACGTGCTGCGCACGGCGAGGAGCAGCCGTGCGATCTTGACGCCGCCGCCGGTCGAGCACGTGCACGCGCCGGCGACGATCGCGGCCATGAGGAGCACGCGGCACGCGTTCGGCCACGCGTCGAAGTTCGCGGTCGCGAGTCCGGTCGTGGTCTGCAGGGAGACGACGCTGAACGACGCGTCGCGCAGGCAGGTGAGGAAGCCGCGGTAGTCGGGCTCTGTACGGCCCGCGAGCCCGTTGCTCCCGCCCCAGAACCACAGGATCAGCGTGACGACGAGCGCGAGCCCGAAGAGCAGCGCGACGAACCACGCGAGCTCGGACGAGCGCCGCGCCCACGCGATCCCGCGCGCCGGGGCGCGCTGCGTGAGCAGGATCCAAAGCGTGAAGCTCGTCCCGCCGCACATCATGATCGCCATGCAGACCGTTTCGATCGGCGCAGAGCCGTAGTACGCGATGCTGCTCCCGCGGGTCGAGAATCCGCCGGTCGAGATGCACGTGAACGCGTGCGCCATGGCGTCGAACGGGCTCATCCCGGCGACGTGCAGCGCGACGCCGCCTGCGAGCGTGAGGAGGGCGTACACCCTCAGGAGCCGCATCGCGCTGTCGCGCACGCGCGACTCGCTCGCCTGCCGGTCGACCCCTTCGGAGCGAAACAGGCTGCGCCCGCCGGCCGGGAGCAGCGTTACGAAGACGAGGACGATCCCGATTCCGCCGATCCACTGCGAGAAGCAGCGCCAGAAGTTGACGCCGCGCGGCAGCGCGTCGATCTCGGCGCCGTCGAAGATCGTCGACCCGGTCGTCGTGAAGCCCGACGCCGCTTCGAAGAACGCGTCGACCGGCGAGTCGATGACGCCGCATACGAGGAACGGGAGCGCGCCGAGCACGCTCGCCAGCACCCAGCCGATCCCGACGACGGCGATGCCCTCGCGCCGGAAGAACGCGGGCCGGCCGGCGACGCCGGCGAGCGAGCCGCGGCCGGCGAGCGCGAGCGCCCCGCCCACGGCGACCGCCGCGAGCGCGCACCACGAGAAGCCGACGGCGACGTCGCTCTCGCCGTACAGCGCGGACAGGCCGGCCGGAACGAGCAGAGCGACGCCGACCAGGGCGCACAGCAGGCCGAGCAGACGGACGACGGCGCGCGTGTTCATGAGCGACGAGAACAGCCTCGCGGATCCCGTGAGCTTGGTCCGCGCGCGCCGCCGTCGCTCATCCGGATGTCGTCAAAGAGCGCCGCGCGACCATCAAGCCGGCATCAAGCCGCGGGGTCGGTGTAGGCTTTCGAGGTGAGCGAGCGAGCGTGGCGCACCGGGCCGATCACGTGGCACCCGACGGTGCTCGCGCCGATCCTGCAGGCGGAGCTGTTGCTCGTGCTCGGGGCCGTCACCTCGGCGCTGGTGGACGAGCCCGCGCTGCGCGGCTGGGTCTGGCGCGACGCGGTCGAGCGGGGGCTCATGCTCCTGCGCTCCGCGCTCGCGCGCAACGAGGAGGCGAGCGTCGTGCCCGCGCTCGCGGGCGTCGACAAGTGATGCGCTCGTTCGTGTGGAAGCCACGGTATTTCCCGTGGATGCCGGCGCTCGCGTTCCTGCTGCTGGGCGCCGAGGTCTTGTGGGGGCTGACGCTCGGCCTGGCGAAGCTCGCGGACGCGCCGGTGCAGCCGCTGGCGCACCTCGTCAACGTGCTCTGGTGCGTCGCGTTGCTGCCGTTCGCCACGGTCGCGCACGAGCTCGGGCACGCGCTCGGGGCGGAGCTCGCCGGCATGCGCGTGTGGCGCATCGAGCTCGGCGGCGGTCGTCCGTTCTTCTGCGCGTATGCGATCGGCCTTCGCGTTCGCGTGGGGGCCTTCATGACGGGCGGGCGAACGATGTGGACGCTGCTCGCGAGCGACCGTCGCCGCCTCCGGACGTGGGTCGCCGTCGCCGCCGGTCCTGTCATGAACGCCGTGTTGCTCTTCGTCGCGTTGCGCTCGACGTCCACGCCCGCTTGGCTCCTGCCGACCGAGCACGTCGACGTCGCCGGCACGTTCGCCTTCACCAACCTCGCGGTGATCGTGCTGTCGCTTCTCCCTTTCAAGCGTGCCCACCTGGCGACGGACGGGTTCCAGCTCGCGACGATCCCGTTCGCGCCTCCGGAGCAGGCCGACGAGGTCGCCGACGCGCTCGCGGTCTTCGCCGCCGTCGAGGCCGCGTTGCAAGGGCGGCTCGTCGATGCTACCGCGCACCTCGAGCGAGAGCTCGGCGAGCGGCCCGACAGCAAGATCCTGCGACTCGCGCACGCGGGCATGCTCACGCACGCGGGTGAGCACGACCGGGCGCGTGCGTCGCTGCTGCGCCTGCGCGAGAGCGACGAGCTCGAGCCGATGCTCCTCGCGCACGTCGACAACCTGCTCGCGTGGGGCGCGGTGCTGTCGGGCCGCGAGGAGCTGGCGGACGAAGCTCTGGAGCGTGCCCGCAGCGCGCGCAAGCAGTCGCGCCGGATGCCCGAGTTCGCCGGCACGCTCGGCGCCGTGCTCGTCTGGAGGGGCGACGTGAAGGAGGGCCTGAAGCTGCTGAAGCGCGCGCTCCTCGGGAACGAGGACTGGCACAACACGGCCCACGACGCCGCGTGGATCGCCGTCGGCTGCGCGAAGCAGGGCAAGCTCGACCGCGCGCGCAAGTACGTGCGCATGGCGCGCTACTTCGACGACTCGTGCAAGTCGCTGCGCTTCGCCGAGGCCGCGATCGAGGACGCGCGCGCCGCTCCCGCGCTCGCGCCTACCGCCTCCTACTAGTTGCGGTTCGTTCGCACGAGGCGCCGGTTCCAGGCGTTCGTCCGACCGCAGCCGCGTCGCTCGACGCTCAGCTCCCCAGCACCGCGTCCAACTGCGTGCGCAGCCAGACGTAGGCCGCCTGTTGCTGCGGGGTCGGCGTGCCCAGCAGCAGGTCGGTCTGCTCGAACGGGTCGAGGAGCAGGTCGTAGAGCTCCTCGACGCCGCCGTCGCGGATCAGCTTGTAGCGGATGTCGCGTACGGCGCGGCGCTCGAGCGTCCACGGGCCCGTGAACCCGTTCGGCGAAAAGCGCTCGCCGAACACGAACTGGCGCCGCTGCGGGATGTTGCCCTGCGTCGCAAAGAGCACCGGACGGAGCCACGGGGCGAAGCTCACGCTGTCGAGCGTCACGCCCGCGAGCTGCGGGACGGTCGCGACGTCGATGCCGGCGAGCTCCGCGACCGTCGCGAAGACGTCGGTGATGCCCACGAGCGCGTGGACCTCACGACCGGGGCTCTCGACGGCGGGACCCGAGACGACGAGCGGGACGTTGAGCCCGCCCTCGTAGGCCGTCACCTTGCCGTGGTCGGGCGGGAACGGCGGCAGCGTGGCGGGGCCTGGCGTGCCGTTGTCCGAGAGGAAGATCACGTTCGTGCGCGCGCGGACCAGCGGATCGATGCGGCCGAGCAAGCGACCGATCTCGCTGTCCATCGCCTCGACCATCGCCTCCATGTACGGACGCGGGTCCATCGTCTGCTCGTCGAATTCGGGGAGCGGGCCCTTCGAGTGCAGGTTCGTCGGCGGCGCGTGATACGGGTCGTGCGCGAGGTTGAACGCGACGAGGCAGAACCACGGCTCCGGCGCGCTCTTCAGCCACGTGAGCGTGTCGTTCACCTTGTCCGTGGCCGCGTACGTGCTGACGACGTTGATCGTGACGCCGTTGACGATCTTCTCGAAGTCGTAGAAGCCGCCGCCCGGCGGCACCGGCGGAGCCCAGCGCCAGCCGATGTTGCCCATCGGCCCCGAGAACCACGCGAAGCCCTGGTCGTTCGGCGCCGTCAGATTGTTGTGCAGGTGCCCGTCGATGTGCCACTTGCCGAACATCGCGGACGTCCACGCGCCGCCCGATCCCATGCGCAGCATCTCGGGGATCGTGATCTCGCTCGGCGCGAGCCCGTCGGGCCCCTTGACGATGCCGCCGATGCCGAGGCGGAACGGGTGACGTCCGGTGAGCAGCGCCGCGCGCGCCGGCGAGCACAGGGGCGCCGCCCACGCGTTGCGGAACAAGACCCCGTTCTGCGCGAGCGCGTCGATGTTCGGCGTCGGCGGCCGGCTGGTGCCCTCGCCGTACACGTCGATCAGGTCGACGCCGACGTCGTCGGCGAGGAGCACGAGCACGTTGTCCTGCGCGCGGACGGGGGATGCGAGCGCCGCGGCGAGCAGCGCGGCCCAGGCGACGTGCCAGACGAGTTGCCAGACGACGTGCCAGACGGGGCGCGAGATGGAAAGCATCTTGGGGGGGGGCTCCGTCCACGAGCTTACCCCGGCCCCGCCTCGCCCGCCTGGCATCTTTCGCCGAAGGCGCTCACGCGCCGGCGGGCGTCGACCCCGCGCGCGCTACTCGTCCGGCTCGAGCGTCAGCGTCACGCGCGTCGTCTCGCCCGCGCGGATCGCGACGGCGGGGTAGCGCGCGCGGTCCGCGGCGTTCATGCGGTGCGTCGCGTGCTGCGCGCCGATCCAGAGCGCGTCGGTCGGCTCCAGGTCGTCGATGCGCGCGACGCCGCTCGCGTCGGTCGCCGCGTGCCACTCGCGCCACGGGAAGATGATCGCGCCGACGCCCTCGAAGTGGACGTTCGGCGATGCGCCGACGTAGGCGTTCGCGAGCGGCGTCCCGTCCTCGGCGCGCACCGTCACCTCGACCGAGCCCGTGCGGTGCATCGCGACGAGGAACGGCGTCGTCGATTGCGGCACGTCGACGCGCTGCGGAACGAAATCGACGTCGCGCGGCTCCGCCTCTGCGCTCGCGTCGAACGAGTCGGCGAGCGTGCGCCGCGACACCCAGCCGTCGCTCAGGGCGATGATCTGCCCGCTCCCCGGCGGCAGCCCCTCGACGACGAACGAGCCGTCGCTCGCGACCTCGGCCTCGAAGCGCCGGGCGAGCGTCGGCTCGTTCGACGCGAGCCCGCCTTCGTGCAGGTCGAGCATCACGCGCCCGCGCGCGATCGGTCGCGGAACGGCGGGATCGAGCTCGCCTGCGAGCCGCTCCGCGCCGACGAGCTCGAGCCGGAGCTCCTTCCAATCGGCCTCGGCGAGCTCGAACGTCGTCACCGCGCTGAAACGGTGCCCGTGCTCCTCGCTGCGGTGCTCGAGCCGGATCATGTGCGCTCCCGGGGCGAGTCGCGTCGTCGCGAGCGTGCCCTGGGGCGTGCGCTCCCACGCGTCGGCGCCGAGCCCCGCCTCGCGCTCGAGCTCGATCACGACGTCGCTCACGACGACGTCGGGCGAGCCGACCCAGCCGCTCACGACGACGGTCGCGCCGCGCTCGAGCACGACCTCGTGCTCGCCCGGCCCGATCGCGAACGAGTGGTCGTCGAACGGGACGAAGTCGGGATGCTCGACCGCGAGGTCGACCCTGCACGTGCGGCCGTCGATGTCGACCCAGACGACGTGCTCGAGACCGACGCGCCCGTCGAACGACGTGCGGCCGACGGGCTCGTTCCCGGGATAGGAGTGCCACGAGCCCGGCTCGCTCTCGCTGCGCAGGCCGCGGATCGTGACCTCGGCGTCCTCGACGGGGAGCCCGAGCGCGTCGACGACGCGGATCGTGAGCGTCGTGCGCGCGTCGAGGTCGGGCTCGTGCGAGCGTTCGTCGGCGGTTGCGCTGGGTTGCTCCTGGGACTGCGCCACCGGCTCGGCGCGCATCGGCGCGGCCGCTTCCGACTCGCGCTCGCGCTCGCGCGATCCGGCGAGCGCCGCATCGGGTGCGCGCTCGTCCGCGCGCGTCGCCGGCGCGAGCGGCTCTGTCGTCCCGCGCGAGTGGCGCTCGCGCGGCCAGAACGCGGCGAGCGCGACGGCGAGCGCGACGGCGAAGATGGCGAGCGAGAGCTGGAGCGTTCGTGACATGCGCGTTTTCCGGGGCGGCACAGCTTAGCGCCGTTGGCCGGGGCCCGTTGGAAGGGCCGCGTTCGCGGGGGGGCTGCTACACTCGGGCCGTCGCCATGCCGCTCGCAGCCGGCAGCTCGCTCAGCTTCTACGAGATCCTCGGTCCGCTCGGCGCGGGCGGGATGGGCGAGGTCTACCGTGCGCGCGACACGCGGCTCGAGCGCGACGTCGCGATCAAGGTGCTGCCGGAGAACGCGTGCGAGGACGAGCAGCTCCTGCGCTTCGAGCGCGAAGCGAAGATGCTCGCGGCGCTCAACCACCCCAACGTCGCGCAGGTCTTCGGGCTCGACCGCGAGGGTGCGACGTGCTTCATCGCGATGGAGCTCGTGCCGGGCGAGGACCTCGACGCGCGGCTCGCGCGCGGGCCGCTGCGGCTCGACCGCGCGCTCGACGTCTGCCGGCAGATCGCTGCGGGGCTCGAGGCCGCGCACGAGACCGGCGTCGTCCACCGCGACCTGAAGCCGGCGAACGTGCGGTGCACTCCGGCGGGTGACGTCAAGGTGCTCGATTTCGGGCTCGCGAAGTCGATGAGCGCGGTGCACGGAGCCCACGCGTTGACGACGCAACAGGGACGCGTGCTCGGCACACCGACGTACATGGCGCCCGAGCAGGCGCGCGGCGCGCCCGTGGACCGGCGCGTCGACGTGTGGGCGTTCGGCTGCGTCCTCTATGAGTGCCTCACCGGCAAGCGCGCGTTCGACGGCGACACCGTGTCGGACGTGCTCGCGGCCGTGCTGGAGAAGGAGCCCGACCTCGATGCTCTGCCGCGCGGCACGCCCGCGCGCGTGCGCGAGCTGCTCGCGCGCTGCTGGCGCAAGGATCCGCGCCGGCGGCTGCGCGACGTCGGTGACGCGCGGCTCGAGCTCGAGGAGCTGCTCGCCGGCCGGCTCGAGCGCGAGGTGCCGAGCGCGCGCCGCGGGTGGAGCGGCGTGCGGAGCGTGGCTCCGGGCCTCGCCCTCGCGCTCGGTGCCGCGGGGGGCGTCTTCGGCGTGCGGTGGCTCGCGGACGACGGCGAGGCGACGGCGACTGGGGGGCGCTATTCGATCGCCCTTCCCAAGGGGCTCGTGCTGGACGCGCAGAGCGGGCTCGCTCCGCCGCTCGCGATCTCGCCCGACGGGCGCGCGGTCGTGTTCGCGGCGATCGACGCCGACGACGTGAGGCGCCTCTATCTGCGCAGCGCCGACGACGCGGAGACGCGCCCGCTGCCGGGCACCGAGAATGCGGAGTTCCCGTTCTTCTCGCCCGACGGCAGGCAGATCGGCTTCACCGGGCACGGCAGCAGCGGCCTCCATCGGCTCGACCTGAGCGACGGAACGGTCCAGACGATCGTGACCGAGCGGCCCGGCATGCGCGGCGCGAGCTGGGGCGCGGACGGCGCGGTCGTCGTCGGCATGTTCGACCAGGGCCTGCTGCGGATCCCCGTCGCGGGCGGACCCGCCGAGCAGCTCACCACGACGGCGCGGGACGAATACCACCACCGGTGGCCGCAGGTCCTGCCCGACGGCGATCACGTGCTCTTCACGGCTTCGATGCGCGCGGGCCACGCCGAGGCGCGCATCCTTTCGCTCGCGACCGGCGAGTCGGAGCCCGTCGGCGTGCGGTGCACGATCGCGCGGTATCTGCCGAGCGGCGCGCTCGTCTACGTCCGGTCGGACGAGATCCTCGCCGTCCGGTTCGACCTCGGGTCGCGGCGCACGGCTGGCGAGCCGACCGTCGTTCGGCGGGGGGTGCACGTCTCCGTGCTCGGCACGCCGCACTTCGCCGTGTCGGACGATGGGCGCACGCTCGTCCACGAGCCGACCCGGCCCCCGTCTCCGGGGCGCAGCCTCGTGTGGGTCGACCGCGAGGGACGAGCCGAGCCCCTCGTGGCCGACCGCGGCTTCGAATTCCCGAGGCTCTCGCCGGACGGCCGGCGCATCGCGCTCGCGATCCATCTCGAGAACAGCACGCACGACATCTGGACGTTCGACACCGAGCGCGCGCTCGGGCAGGTGGTGACGAGCGGCGGCAACGACCTCGAGCCCGTGTGGGCGCCGGCGGGCGATGCGCTCGTGTTCGCGTCCGCGATCGACACGGACATGTACAGCCACGGGCTCGCGGCCGACGCGAAGCGCGAGCTCTTGCTCGCGCGCGAAGGCCAGCAGTTCCCGCTGGGCTGGGCGCCGAGCGGCCGCTTGCTGTTCCACGAGCAGACGAAGGAGCGGCGCTGGGATCTGCTCGAGCTCGATCCGAGGGACGGGTCCGTGCGCGGGCTCGCCGTGAGCGAGCTCAACGAGTGGTCGGGCACCGTCTCGCCCGACGGCCGCTGGCTCGCGTATGTCTCCGACGAGACGGGGACCGAGGAGATCTACCTGCGCAGCTACCCCGACCTCGCGACGAGGGAGCGCGTCACGGCGGGCGGCGGCGTCGAGCCGGTCTGGTCGCCGCGCGGGGACGAGCTCTTCTTCCGCGACGGCCTGGGTCTGTACGTCGTGCCGATTGCGAGCGACTCCGACGATCCGATCGGCGAGCCGCGGCTGCTCTTCGAGGGCCACTGGGTCGCGGGCTTCCATACGCGGCCGAACTACGACGTGACGGCGGACGCGCAGCGCTTCGTCATGGTCGACCAGGGGGTCGCGCTGACGACGGGGCGGCTCGACGTCGCGCTCGACCTCGCGGCGGAGCTCGAGCGGCGGCTGGCGGAGGAGGCGGGCCGACGGCTCGCGCTCGGCGAATGACGCCGAGCTTCCCCGCGAATCCGCGTTCGCTCGGGTGCGCCTTCTCGCTCGGCGTGCTCTCTCCACGAGGAGGTGCGCCATGCGACGCGAGAACGAGCAGGACGAGCCCTTTCCAGCCGATGAGCAAGCGCCGCCGCGGCTTCCCGAGCGAGAGCCGCGTCAAGCGCGGCGCGCGCATCGTGCACGGCGACAAGCACCTCGAAGAGAAGCTCGGCCGCAACGACCCGTGCCCGTGCGGCTCCGGACGGCGCTTTCAAGCGCTGCTGCCTGAAGTCGGGCCGCTTTCGACGGCGCCTCGCGGCGCGAGTACTTCCGCGAGTGAGCGCGTGGCGCGCGTCAGCCGCTGCCCCAGCGGCCGATCGCTTCGCCCATGCGCACGTGCTCGCCGGGCGCGGGATGCTCGAGCGGCGTCCACGTGCCCGGCGGGCACACGAGCACGACCGTCGAGCCCATCTCGAAGCGCGCGAGCTCCTCGCCGCGCGCGAACTGGGCTGCGTGCTCGGTCGGCGTCGACGCGCCCGGCTGGACGCCGACGACGCGGATGCGGCCGACGTTCGTCGCGCCGACCATG
>CAZGTQ010000334.1:0-1776 GCA_964528575.1 uncultured Planctomycetaceae bacterium
CTCGCGCGCGCGAGCATCCTTCGCTCGGGCGTGTACCGCTCGTCGCCCGCGCTGCTCGGCACGATCGACTACAAGCGCTGGTACGAGCGGCTACCGGGCGACCCGCGCGTGCTGCTGCCGGAGTCGGACGACTTCAGCGGCGTCGAGCGGATCCACCCGCGCCACGCGGACGTCGTCGACCGCTGCTTCGCGACGGCGGGTCTCGAGCGGCGGGAATTCGTCTGCTATCGCTGCGTGCTCGAGCATCCCATCTGGATGGCGATCCACGAGCTGACGCTCGAATTCGAGCCAGGCTACGAGCCAGGCGTCAGCGGCGCTCGAGCCAGATGACGTAGCTGAGCGGGTAGGGAGCGGAGTAGCTGTGTTTGACGCGCTCGCACTTCGTCGCGCGCCAGCCTGGTGCGACGAGCTTCATCTCGGCTGGCATGCCCGGTAGGCTGATCGTGAGCGCGCCGTGCTCGTCGGTCGCGCCGTAGTAGAGGCCGTCGAGGAGCACCTCGACGTCTACGATTGGCGGAGCGGCGAGCGCGCCAAGAGTTCCGGTGCCGTTCTCGGTGGTCCAGCCCGACCATTCCCAGTCGTCCGCTCCGCCGTGCCACTCGCGGACGTAGAGCTGACAGCCCCAGCCCGGCGTCAGGTCGACCGGGACCGTGTGCTCTGGGCTCTTCGCGAGGGCTCTCTCGTCCCCGAAGACGGGGGCGTAGCCCGGCGCCGCGACGAGCCACCGAATCGGCGCGTCCTCGTCGTACGGCCAGCGTCGCGAGCCCGAGACGGGGTGGAGCCCGAACATCGAGCCGGGCCAGACGAAATGGACCTGATAGCGCTCGAGCGCTACTCCGTCGGCGCGGACGACGAAGCCGAACGACGCGTCGCCGCCGCGCGCCGGGACGCGATCGCGGACGACCGAATCGACTTCGACGACGCCGTGGTCGTACCCGAGCGGCCGCTCCGAGCCCGTGGTGAAGAGTCGGAAGCGGCCGCTCGGAAGATTCTGTCTGAACGTTGCGGAGGTACCGCCCGCGCGACGGTGCTCGCTGTCGAACAGGTCCACCCAACCGAAGGGCTCTACCCAACCCGGCGCAAAGGGCCATGCGTCGGCCACGAAGACGATCGCGTAGCCTTCGTTCGCGTCCACCCGCTCGCCGAAGAGCTCGAGGTCGACCTCGTCGGCGAAGTACTGCGGAGTGTGTGTCCCCAGGTCGTGGACGACCGGCCGCACGTGAACGGTGCGTACGAGCGGTCGGTGCTGCCGTAGGTACACGACGAGCACGTACTCCCCGGGCGGCACGTCGGAGATCTCGAAGGCCTCGCCGACTTCGACTCTCCGACTCGACCACCACGCGTTCGTGTTGTTCGCGCCGGGTCGCAGCACGACGACGACGCTGGACCACCCAAAGGGCCCAGCAGCCGGGTCAGCGACTATGCGCCCGACGACGTCGCCCGTCGTGCGCTCGGTGTCGGGCGTGACGACGTGCACGCCGAACGTGCCGCCGATGCGCGTCTCGCGGGCGCGCGCGCTGCCCGTCGCTCGGTCTCGCTCGACGCGCAGGAACGGCTCGTAGCCCGCTTGCGGCTCGTGCTCGACGCGCGCGTAGCGGACCCAGGGATGGGACCCGGCCGCACGCGCACGCGCGACCAGCGCAGGTCGTCGTCCTCGTCCGGCATGAGTTCGAGCGAGCTCTCGAAGATGCGCAGCCGGCCCGCGACCGGCGTCTCGGGGCGGCGCTCGATGACTTGCGCGCGCCACTCGTCGAGGACCGCGGCACGGAAGTCGCG
>CAZGTQ010000335.1:0-1535 GCA_964528575.1 uncultured Planctomycetaceae bacterium
CGCCGTGGGAGATGATCGGCGTGTTCAACTTCCTGGGCGCGATCACGCTGAACACCGGCCTGCTCGACGGGAGCGGCCAGGCGTCGGGCCCGATCTTCTTCCCGGGCGACGGCAAGTTCTTCGGCAAGCCGTTCGTCCTCACGATGGTGGCGGTCAAGCTGACGCCGCCCTTCCGCTTCCGCTGGGGCAACGTCGCGACGATCATCCCCGTGAACTGATCTGATCCGTGGACTGCTGATTCCCCCAGCACTCTTGCGAGGGCCGGCACGCCACGCGCGCGCCGGCCCTCTCGCTTTTCGGGCTCGGACGGCCTTTGCCCGGACCATGAGGCTTCGCCGAGATCGACAAAGCCTCATGAACAACCCGGGCTAGACTCCGCCGCCGTGAGGATCGGCATCGATTACCGGCCGGCGCTCGTGAACCGCGAGGGCATCGGCCGCTACACGCGCGAGCTCGTGCGCGCGCTGGTCGGGCTCGACTTCGGGCGCAACCTCGGCCTCTTCGGCTACACGCTGCGCGGCAAGCGCTACTCGCTCGCCGAGCTGGGGCTCGCGGACACCGACGCGGAGCTGCTGCGCCTGCGCCTGCCCTCGCGCGCGCTGCCGTGGCTGCTCGCGCGGTTGAGCAAGGGAGTCGACGACCTCGTCGGCGGCGCCCACGTCTATCACCACACGCAGTACAACCGCCTGCCGGTGCGCGAGGCGGTCGAGGTCGCCACGCTCTACGACTGCATCTACGTGCACGATGCGGGCTACCTCGACCCCGCGGTCGCGCAGCGCATGACGGCGCAGGCGCGCGCTCTGGCCCAGAACGCGCGCCTGATCCTGGTGCCGAGCGAGTTCGTCGCAGCCGAGGTGGTGATGAGCTTCGGCACGCCGCCCGCGAAGATCGTCGTGACGCCGCTCGGCTGCGACCACGTCGCCCGCGTGACGCCCGCACCCGGCTCCTCCACGCCCGCCCCGTACGTGCTGACGGTCACGCGCGTCGACGCCCGCAAGAACCACCTGCGCATGCTCACGGCGTTCGAGCGTCTGGTGCGCGAGGGCCTGCCGCATCGCTGGATCGTCGCGGGCCAGCCCGGCTACGGAGCGGAGCACTTCGAGCGCGCGCTCGCGAGCTCCCCCGCGCGCGAGCGGGTCGAGTGGCGCCGCTCGCCCGGCGACGCGGAGCTGGCGCGCCTGTACGAGGACGCCGCGCTCTTCCTGTACGCGAGCCTCAACGAGGGCTTCGGCCTGCCCCCGCTCGAGGCGATGGCCTTCGGCGTCCCGGTCGTCGCGAGCTGCGTGACGGCGATGCCCGAGGTCCTGCGCGACGCCGCGCTCCTGGTCGAGCCCACCGACGCCGACGCGATCTTCGAGGCCGCGCGCGCGCTGCTGACCGACCCCGACCGCGCCCTCGACCACGCCCACCGCGGCCGCCAGCACGCGCGCGCCTTCACCTGGCGCGAGACCGCCCGCGCGACCCTCGCCGCGTACCGCGCCGCGATCGAGCCGGCACCCGAGGGCCCGGGCGTCCGCCGCTCGCTCTGAGCTCGC
>CAZGTQ010000336.1:0-5123 GCA_964528575.1 uncultured Planctomycetaceae bacterium
GGCCCTCTCACCGTATCGAGATGTGCGACTCCGTAGCGCCGCCTCCCTGTCGCTGAACGACAACAAGGTGTGCGACACCTACAGCTCGATCTCGCTCCCCAGGCCGCGCTCCACCGCGACCGCGTACGCGCGGCCGGCGGCGGCCGCGTCCTGGACCGACTGGCCGACCGACTTGAAGAACGTGATCTCGTCGGGGCTCGTGCGGCCGGGCGCGTCGCCCGCGGCGACCAGACCGAGCTCGATCCAGTCCGAGCGCGACGTCGCACGGGCGCGCTCGGCCGCGACGAGGTCGCCGGCCTCGTTCAGGGCGCCCTCGATCGAGTCGACGAAGACGCGCGCCCGCGCGATCGTCGCGACGTCGATCTCGCGCATGTCGAGCCGGAAGCTGCCGACGCCGTTGACGTGCGCCCCCAGGCGCAGCGTGTCGCCGTCGAACACCGGCTCGGTCGACGTCGTCGCGGCGCACACGATGTCCGCGTCCGCGACCGCCTCTGCGGCGGAGCGCGCCGGCACGAGCCGCGCGCGCACGAGCGGGCCGACCTCCGCGATGAACGCCGCGACTCGCTCGGGCCGCGGCGCGTAGACGCGCACGACCTCGAGTCGCCGCACCGCGTCGACGCCGAGGGCCTGCGTGCGCGCCTGCGCACCGCAGCCCAGGATCGCCCCGACCGCCGCGTCCTCGCGCGCGAGCAGATCCGTCGCAGCGCCGCTCGCCGCGCCCGTGCGCCACGCGGTGAGGAACGCGCCGTCGAGCAGCGCGAGCGGCGTCCCGTTCGTCGCGTCGAGCACGACGACGAGCCCGTTGATCACCGGCGGCGTCTCGACGCCCTTGCGCGGCCGCGCCGGCGCGCGGTTCTCGGGGAACACGGTCACGATCTTCGCCGCGAGGCCGCGCTGCGGCACGTGCGCGCCCATCAGGAGCGTCGCGCCGCCGCTGCGCCGGGACGACACGTCGATCAGCACGCGCGGGCACGTCCTAGCGGCCCCCGTCGAGAGCGCGGCGAACGCGGCCTTCATCTCCGCGACGGCCTCGACCATGGGTAGCGCCGCCTGCACGTCGTCGGCGGACAGGATGCGCAGCTTCAATCGTCGGCGCGCAAGAGCCAGCCGTGCGGATCGACCTCGACCGGCGCGCCCGCGGGCACCGGCACCGAAGCGTGGCCGCGGGACATGTCGACGCGCACGATCTCCTCACCGATGCGCACCGGCACCGGCATCGGGAACGGCGTCTGCGTCTCCCAGCGCAGCTCGAGCTTGCCGCCGATGAGCTCGCTCGCGAGCGCCGGCAGCTCGGCGCGGCGCAGGTACGTCTCGAAGAACCAGTCGAGCTCGCGCTCGGCGACTCGTTCGGCGATCGCGAGCAGCTCCTCGGTGTCGGAGAAGCGCAGCGCCGAGCCGTCGGTCGCCTTCTCCAGCGCCGGATCGGGATACGCCCAGCGGCGCAACACGCGGAAGAACGTCTCGTCGCCGAGCGCCCAGCGCAACGCGTGCACGATGCACGCGCCCTTGAAGTAGATGTCGTTGTCGTGCCCGCCGTCGGGCGCGAAATAGATCTGCTTGCTGTCGTGCGACTCGCGCGGCGCGACCGGACGCTGGTTGCGCAGACCCTTGCGCTTGTCGCTCATCTCCGCGAAGTAGCCCTCGGCGCCGTGCTTGCGCTCGATGTAGAGCGCCTGCATGTACGTCCCGATGCCCTCGTGGATCCACATGTCCTTCCAGTCGCGGCACGTGACGAGGTTGCCCCACCATTCGTGCGAGAGCTCGTGGTGGTGCAGCCAGTCGTAGTCGAACTTGCCGGACCGGTAGCGGTTGCCGTACGCGATGATCGTCTGATGCTCCATGCCCAGGTGCGGCGTCTCGGCGATGCCGTACTTCTCGGCGCGGAACGGGTAGGGCCCGCAGACCTCCTCGAGGTGGCGCATGTGGTCGAGGAACTCCGGCAGCGCGGCACGCGCCTGCTCCTCGTTCCGCGGCAGAGCATAGAACAGCACGGGCACGCGCTCGCCCGTCACGCTCTCGTACTCGTCCTCGATCACGACGTACGGGGCGACGTTGATCGCGACCGCGTAGTTGTTGATCGGCACCCCCACCTCCCAGTGGAACGTGCGCAGCCCGTCCGCCTCGCTCGTCCCCGTGAGCACGCCGTTCGACGCGACGACGAGCCCGTCGGGCACCGTGATCGACAGCGCCATCGACTCCGGCTCGTCCGACGGGTGGTCCTTGCACGGCCACCACAGGTCCGCGCCCTCGCCCTGGCACGACGTCGTGATCCACGGCACGCCCGTGCGTCCGTCCTCCCACGTGAAGCCGCCGTCCCACGGCGGCCGCGGCGCGACGCGCGGCTTGCCGCCGTACGCGACGACGACCTCGAACGGCTGCTCGGCCGCGAGCGGTTCGCCCGTCGCGATCCAGATGCGCCCGTCCTCGCGCTCGTACTCCGCGGGCTCGCCGTCGAGCGTGACCGACGACACCGCGAGCCGGTCGTCGAGGTCGAGCGCGATCCGCTGCGAGGGAGCGAGCGCGCGCGCCTGCATCGCGAGCGTCCCCGCGATGCTCTGCGCCCGGGGATCGATCGTCAGCGCGAGCTCGTAGCGCGCGACGTCGTAGCACGCTTGCTCGGGGATCAGCTCGCCGCCCGACTTGTTCGTCTGGCCGAGGGCGAGCGGCGCGAGGACGACGAGAGCGAGAGCGGAGCGAAGGGGCGCGCGCATGGGGACTCCTGGGTCGCGGGGACGGCCGGGGAGTCTAAGCCAGCGCGGCGCCGGGATCGACTCGAGGAGAGCGAGGGAGCAGACGCGAAGTGCGGGTTCGCGCCTGCTCCCCGCCGTGCATCGGCATGCACGGTGCCTTCAGGAAGGCGGTGCGCCGCGCTTGCCGGGGCGCTGGCGCGGCTCACGTTGCATGTATCGGACGCTGGCAACCCGGTGACGCGCCCGTTCCGCTTCTGACGCAGTCGTCACACAGCCCCCGCGCCGGGTCGCGGCTCGCCGTCAGCCGCCGGTCGTGTCGGCGAACAGGTCGGGGTGCGCCTCCCGCACGCGCTTCCCCCACGCGGCGTCGAGCTCCGCCGCCGCCTTGGCCCCGGCGGCCCGCGGCTCCGCCCGCGCGGCGGCGAGCGCGGAGAGCGCGGCGACGTCCCCCTCCTTCAACCCCTTCGGCGGGTCGGCCGCGATGCGCTCGAGGTGCGCCCGCAGCTCGTCCCAACGCGCCGCCAGCCAGGCCTCCTCGAGCGCCTCGACGCCCTTGCCGAACGACGACTTGCTCGGCTTCTCGAGCCCGCCGATCGCCTTGTCGAGTTGCTTGTCGTGCTTCTGTGCGTCCTTCACCACGTCCTTGAGCGCGTCCTCCCACGCCTCGCGCCCGGCGAACGCGCGGTGGGCCGCAGCGAAGTGCGCGGGCCACGCGGCGTCGGCCGCGCCGTCGCCCGCCGCGGCGGCCGCGGCCGCGATCGCCTCCGCGTGCGCCGCCGCCGCGTCCGCGAGCCACGTTCCGACCAGCGCGAGCCGCGCGTCGAGCTCCGCCTCGTCGTCCCCGCGGTACTTGATCAGGAGCGCGCTCGCCTGCGCGTGCGCGTCGGCGACGATCGCCGCGCTCGGGCCCTCCTTGGCGAGCTCGGCGAGCGCGATGCCCAGCGCCTGAGCGGGCGTCGCCACCGACACCTGGTCGAGCCACTCGAACATCTGCGCCGCGTGGTCGGGCAGCGGCCAGTGCCCGGCGTGCTCGCCCAGGCCCTCGACGATCTCGAGCTTGACCTTCTGGTAGCCCTCGTCGCGGTAGATCTTCTCGCTGCGGTACGCGCAGTCGACCGGGACGACCTGGTCGGCGGTCGCGTGCAGGATGCCGATGGCGACCTTCTCCTTCGCGAGCTTCGAATGGCGCACGTCGAGCACGTTCCCCGCGTGCGCGACGATGCCGTCGACGAGCTCGGGGTGCTCGCCGGCGAACCAGTAGCAGAAGAACGCGCCCTGGCTGTGGCCGTAGAGGTAGACGCGGTCGATCGGGAACTGCGCCTTGAAGAGCTCGATCAGCGCGACGATCTGCTCGCCGTCCTTCGGGCCCTGGAGGAAGTTGAACGTGTCGTTCGCGCCGGGCGTCATGCCCTCGGGTGCGACGACGATGTCGTCCCCGCGGAACTGTCCGTTGGCGATCGGGTAGTTGAAGAAGGCCCATTTCCAGGGCATGCCCGTGCCGTGGAGCATGAACACGAGCGCGACGGGATCGCGCTCGCTCATCTTCTTCGGCAGCCTGTACCAGAACGGCTGGCCCTGGGGCGACGTCCAGGCGAGCACGTCGCCCGCCGGCGCCTTGGGGCTCGGCTCGGCCTGCGCAGGATCGTCCTGCGCGCTCGCCGCGGTCGCGCAGAGCGCGAGAGCCAACCCGATCCCGCGCATCGTCCTGGGGCGCGTCGTGGTCATGATCGTCTCCTCGTCGGGGGTCCCGCCGATTGTGCCCGCGCCGGCGCCGGCCGGCACGGCCGAGTCGAGCGGAATCGCTCGCGCCGTCCGCCCGCCGCCGCGCACCCCGCCAATGTCGCTACGCGGTGCCGATGTCGCGACGCGGCGCCGATCTTGCGCGCCTCCGGCGCCTCCCCCATGCTGCCGCGCATGAACGCGACCGTCGGCGGCGGCTGTGCGTGCGGAGCCGTGCGTTTCGAGGCGCGCCTGCCGCCGCGCTTCGTCGCCCACTGCCACTGCGCGAGCTGCCGGCGCGCACACGGCGCCGCGTTCGTGACGTACGCGGGCTTTCCCACGGACGCGTTCGCGTGGACCGCGGGCGCGGAACGGCTCGTCGACTGGCACACCGACACCGGCGCGACGCGCAGCTTCTGCGGAACGTGCGGCTCGACGCTCGTCTACCGCTCGCCACGCTGGGCCGGCGAGGTGCACCTCGCCGTCGCCCACGTCGACGGCGACCTCGGCCGCGCGCCCGGCGCCCACGTCTACGCGGACCGCGCCCCGGCGTGGTGCCCGATCACGGACGAGCTCCCGCGCTACGGCGGCCCGAGCGGGACCGAGCCGCTCTAGCCCGGACTGTTCGCGCGCAGCGATACGGTGTCGCACACCTTGTTGTCGTTCAGCGACAGGGAGGTGCCAGGTGCGGCACCTGGCACCTCCCTGTCGCTG
>CAZGTQ010000337.1:0-12259 GCA_964528575.1 uncultured Planctomycetaceae bacterium
CGCGCTCGTCGCCGCGGGGGTCGGCGGCGCGGCGGTGGCGCTCGCCGCGCTTGCGCCCGGGCTCGGTGTGGCCGGCGCGCTGGCCGCCGCGCTCGCACAGGCGGCGCTGCTCGGCTTCGCCGGGGCGTTGCGCGCGGCGTACTGGGCGCAGGTCTACCCGGCGCTGGGGGGGATCCGCGTCGGAGCGGAGCTGACGCCGGCGGCGTCGAGTGCGCGGAAAGCGGCGAGCCGCGGGAAGCCTTGAGCCGGTGCGCTGGCAAGCCGGTGCGCTGGCAAGCCGGTGCGCTGGCAAGCAGAGCGTCGTGAGGTGGTGAGGGCACCAGGGCTCGAACCTGGGACCTACTGGTTAAAAGCCAGTTGCTCTACCAACTGAGCTATGCCCCCACACGATGCGCCGAACGACACGGTGCGCCGAACGACGCGTCAGGATAGCGCCTGACGGCCGATCAGACCTCCATGATCTCGTCGACCTTCTTCTTCATCACCGCGTCGATCTTCCCCTCGTACTCCTTCAGGAGGTCCTGGATCTCCTGGTGGAGCTTGTGGTTCTGATCCTCGGTGACCTCGCCGGCCTTCGCCATCGCGTCGGCCTGCTTGTTCGACTCTCGGCGCCCGTTGCGCATCGCGACGCGCGCCTCCTCGCACAGCTCCTTCACCTTGGCGCCGTACTTGTTGCGCTGCTCGCCCGACAACGCCGGCAGCGAGATGCGCAGCACCTTGCCGTCGTCCTGCGGCGAGGAGCCGAGGTCCGACTGCATGATCGACTTCGACAGCTCCTTCAGGATCGAAGGGTCGAACGGCTTGATCACGATCTGCCGCGGCTCGGGGATCGAGATCGACGCCATCTGCGAGATCGGCGTCGGCGTGCCGTAGTAGTCGACGCGGATGTTCTCGACCAGCGCGCTCGACGCCCGGCCCGTGCGGATCGAGCGCAGCATGTCCTGCAGGTGCTCGAGCGCCTTCTTGAACCGGTCGACGGCCTCTTTGCGGAGTTCTGCCTCGCTCATGCCTCGCTCCTGATCGTCGTGCCGATCGGCTCGCCGCGGATCACGCGCTCGATGTTGCCCTCCTCGAAGAGGTCGAACACGACGATCGGCAGACGGTGCTCCATGCACAGGGTGATCGCGGTCCCGTCCATCACGCGCAGGCCGCGGTTCAGGACGTCGAGATACGTCAGATCGCGGTAACGCTCGGCCTGCGGGTCGCGCTTTGGATCGGCGCTGTACACCCCGTCGACCTTGGTCGCCTTGAGCAACACTTCACAAGACAGCTCGGTCGCGCGCAACGCCGCGGCGGTGTCCGTGGTGAAAAACGGGTTGCCCGTGCCGCCCGCCAACACGATCGTGCGACCGCGCTCGAGGTGAGCGAGAGCGCGCCGCCGCACGTACGGCTCCGCGACCGGCGAGACGTTCGTCGCCGAGAGCACGCGGCACTCGGCGCCCGCCTGCTCGATCGCCTCGGAGAGCGCGAGCGCGTTGATCACGGTGCCGAGCATGCCCATGTAGTCGGAGGTCGCCCGGCTCGCTCCCATCTTGCTGAACTCCGCGCCGCGCAGGATGTTCCCGCCGCCGACGACCACGGCGGTCTCGACGCCGACGAGGCCGATGCGCGCGACCTGGCGCGCGACGGCGTTCACCGCGTCGGGATCGATGCCGTGGCCGGTCTGCGGGTCCCCCAGCGCCTCCCCGGACAGCTTGAGCAGGATCCGGTGGTACGACATGCGCGCCGCGGCCGCCGTCAGCCGCCGATCTTGAAGTGGGCGAAGCCCTCGATGCGGGTGCCCTGGCCGAGCTCCTGCACGAGCGCCTTCTCGACCGACAGCTTGTCGTCGTGGATCCACGGCTGCTCGGGCAGCACCTGCGACGCGTAGAACTTCTCCATCTTGCCCGCGAGGATCTTCTCCTGGATGTCCGCCGGCTTGTTGGCGACGGAGTCGCGGTGGATGTCCTTCTCGCGCTCGATGAGCTCGGCCGGCACGTCGCCGCGCCGGCAGAACGGCGGCGCGTGCACGACGATGTGCTGGCAGACCGCCTTGAGCGGAGCGGCGGCCTTCTCGCGCTGCGCCTTCGTCGTCACCGACACGAGCGCGCTCTGGCGGTCGTCGTGGTGCACGTACGCCGCGACCCAGCCCTCGGGGTTGTCGAAGAGCTCGCAGCGCGCGATGTTCATGTTCTCGCCGAGCGAGCCGATCAGCTCCTTGAGCGCCTGCTCGACCTTCACGCCGCCCTGGTACGGCTGCTGGAGCAGCGCGTCGACGTCGGCCGGCTCTTGCTCGAGCACGTGGTTGGCGAGGTTGTCGAGGAACGCGACGAACTGCGGCGTCTTCGCGACGAAGTCGGTCTCGCAGGTGACGGCGATCATCGCGCCTTTGCGCCCGCTGTCGTCGATCGCGGCGTAGACCCGGCCCTCGCCCATCTCGCGCGAGGCCTTCTTCGCCGCGGTCGCCTGGCCCTTCTTGCGCAGCCAATCGACGGCGGCATCGAAGTCGCCGTTCGTCTCGGCCAACGCCTTCTTGCAGTCCATCATGCCGGCGCCCGTCTGGGCGCGCAGCTCGCTCACCATCTTCGCCGTAATCGCCATGTTCTCGTTCGCGGTCGGGTGCGGCCCGGTGCCGGGCGCGCCGCCGGTCTGGGCGCCGCGCCGATCGATCGAAGGAGGTCCGCGCCGCATCGTGGCGGCGGACGAGCGAAGGCGCCGGCGGCGCCCCGCAGAGCTCGTCGTGCGCCCGCTCGCTGAGCGGGTGCACGTGGTCGGATGAGCGCGACTCGGAGCCGGGCCCCGGGTCGTTTCGGTGTCGTTGCGGTGTCGTTTCAGTCGCGCCGCGGTGCGACGTGCTCGTGGGCGACGTGGTCGCCCTGAGTCGATGCGTCGTCGGAACCGTCCGGCGCGCCCTCCTCCGACTTCGCATCGCCGGAGGCCGCCTCGCCGCCGCTCGCGCCGGCGACCTGGCCCGCCGTCTCGCCGGCACGCGTGCTCGGCTGCGCGCCGGGCTGCGCGCCGGGCTGCGCACCGGGCTGCGCGCCGGGCTGCGCGTCGGGCCGAGCGCCGGTCTGCGGGCCGGCCGGAGCGGCGCTCCGGGGCGCCGCGGGACGCGGCCGCGGCGGGCGCTGGCCGCGCGTGGGACGCGGATCGTCGCCGACCGGCATGTCTTCGTTGCGCTCCGCCGCACCCATCGTCGCGACGCGCTCGCGCGCGTTGGCCGCGCCCTCCTCGACCGCCGCCGCGAGGCGCTCGATCAGGAGCCGCACCGACTTGAGCGCGTCGTCGTTGCCGGGGATGACGATGTCGCACATCTCCGGGTCGCAGTCCGTGTCGAGCAGACCGATGACGGCGACGCCCATCTTGCGCGCCTCGCGCACGGCGTTCGCCTCGCGCGCGGGATCGACGACGACCATCGCGCCGGGGATGCCGACCATCTCGCGGATGCCGCCGAGGTTGCGGATGATCTTGCGCTTCTGGCGGCGCAGCGACGAGATCTCCTTCTTCTTGAGCTGCGCCATCTTGCCGTCCTCCTCCATCGTCTCGAGCTCCTCGAGGCGACGCAGGCGGCTGCGGATGACGGAGAAGTTCGTCAGCGTGCCGCCGATCCAGCGCTCGATGACGACGGGCATCCCGGTGCGTTGACCGGTCTCCTGCACGACGCCCTTGACCTGCCGCTTGGTGCCGACCCAAAGGATCTGCGAACCTTCGGCCGCCAGGTGGTACAGGACGTTCTCCGCCCGCAGGAGACCGCGGATGGTCTCGCGCAGGTCGATGATGTGGATCAGGTTGCGCCGGCCGTGGATGTACGGCGCCATCTTCGGATTCCACCGCGACACGCGGCATCCGAAGTGCACACCTGCTTCGATCAGGTCTTGGATGTTGACGGATTGCATGAGCGTGAAGAGAGAATGACGCGCGGCGAACGCGACCGGCGCCGGAGACGACAGACTGACCGAGCAGAGCGCTCGAGCCGGACCGCGAGACGCACGACCCACGGCCGGAACGAACGACCCGGGCGACGCGCGCGCGGCACCCGGGAGAGGAGCGGAGGCGGAGCCCCGCACGGATCGAGAGGCACGACCCGGTCGGAGAGAGCCCGTACGAAACGAACCCGGTCCAGGGGGTGAAACGACCCGCGCTACCGACGTCTCGGGAGGCGGCCCCGAGACGTACCCCCCGACCCGGTTTCGGGGCGAGATTCTACCGGGGGCAGGTGTCAAGTCAAACCAGCTGCTCGCCCCGCGGCCCCACGATTTCCGCCTCGGAGCGGGACTTCAAAGCAATTTCCTAGCAGAATGGACGTCCGCGGCGCTCGCACGCAAGAAGTGCGCCCGCGGGCCGTCCGCCCCCCCACCTCGATGAGCCCCGACCCCCTGATCCTCGTCTGCGACCACCGCGGCGACCGCACGGCGGCGCTCGTGCGCCTCTTCTCGGACGAGGGCGTGCGGGTCGCGACGACGGCGAACCTGCGCCGCACGCTCCAGCGCATCGAGCGGGACCAGCCGGAGCTGATCGTCGTGCGGCCGCTCGTCCCCGGCGGACGGGTCGAGCTCGAGGCGATCGACGGCGCGCGCGCCGGCGACGCGCCGATCCCGATGCTGGTCGTCGCCGACCGCGCGGACCCGGGCCCGGCGCTCGAGGCGACGGCTTGCCTCACGACGAGCGCGTGGGACCTCGTGTACGACGACGCCCCGCGCGCCGAGATCGAGGTGCGGCTCGCGAAGCTCGACCACGCGGTGCGCGCGCTGCAGGAGATGCGCGAGCTGCGCCACCGCGCGCTGCACGACGACCGCACCGACCTCTTGCGGCCGGGCACGTTCGAGGCGCGCCTGCGCGAGCACTTCTCCGCGGCGCAACGTCACAAGATCGAGCTCGCGTTCGTCCTGATCGACCTCGACAAGTTCGGCCAGATCAACAAGCGCTTCGACCACACCGTCGGCGACGCGTTGATCGAGCGGGTCGGCCACGCGATCCGCTTCGCGCTGCGCGCGGAGGACGTCGCCGGGCGCCTCGGCGGCGACGAGTTCGGCGTCGTGCTCCCCTACACGAAGAAGGTCGACGCCGCGCGCGTCGTCAACCGCCTGCTCGACGAGATCCGCTCGCGGTCCGGCCGGCCCGCCGGCGCGCTCGAGCAGATCGACGTGAGCGCGAGCATCGGCTTCGAGACGTTCGACGGGAACGACCTCGTCGATTACGAGACGCTGCGCCTGCACGCCGAGCGCGCGATGCGCGCGGCGAAGGTCGCGGGCGGCGACCGCGCGCTCTACTACCGCAACCTCCGCCCGGAGGCGGACAGCGCGTAGAGCGACCCGCCCGCTACTTCACGAGCAGCACGCGCAGCCAGTCGGCCCGGTCGGCGACGTGGAAGTCGCTCGCCATGTCGACCTCGAGGACGAGCTCGTTCGCGCCCGCGAGCGACTGCTCCGGCAGCGCGATCGACGCGTCGCCGCCGCGCACGACGCCGCTCTCCCAGCGCAGCTCGCCGTCGACGTGGATGCGGAACACGACGGAGCCCCGGCCGGGCAGACGCGAGACGACGTCGTCGATCGCGCAGGAGCCGCGCAACTGCCGCCACGCGCCGCCGAGCTCCCAGACGAGGCGGCTCGGCGCGTGGACGCCGATGCCGCGCGTGTAGCGCCGCCCACCGGCGCGCAGCGGTCCGCCGTCGACGGCGCGGTCGATCCGGTGCGGCCACGTCATGCCGAGGTCGTCGTCGAACGGCGAGCCCTCCTCGGCGCGGGCGACCGGCAGCTCGGAAAGGAAGGCGATGCTGCCGTCGTCGACGGCGATCTCGGCGACGGTGCCGAGCGGCAGGCGCACCTCGGTCGAGCGCCCGACCAGCAGCCAACAGTCGCTCGAGTCGATCTTCTGGCACCCGCCGCGCAGGCGGCTGCCGTCGATCAGGTCGACGACGACGGGCTCGCCCTTCCCGGCGGTGCGCTTGCGATCCTCGCCGAGCTGCGCGACGAAGAGCGCGGCGATCTCGGTCCACGGGAAGACCTTGCTGCCGAGCACGGAGTCGAAGCGCACGCCCTCGCTCTCGAACCCCTCGATCGCGCCGTCGATGCGGTCGACGCTCGTCCCGGTGCGCCGGTACAGCCGGTCCCCGTCGGGCGCCGGCTCGAGGTCGGCGTCCGGCGGCACGCGCCCGGGCACGACGAGCCGCGCGAGGTCGTCGATCGCGACGGGCAGCCTCACGCCGCCGGCGATCTCGACCGTGAGCTGCTCGTCGGATCCGCCGACGATGCGACCGTTGAGGCGATCGCCGCTCGCGAGCTCGAGCGCCGCCGGCTCCCCCTCGGCGCGCGACCCGGTCCAGGGCGCGACGCCCTCGAAGCGGACGAGCACCGCACCGACCGCGCTGGGCCCGCTCGCGCCGAAGCCGTCGAGCGCGCGCTCGCTGACGGTCCCGTCGAGCGCCTCGAGCACGACGCGCGGCGCGGGCGCACGAACCGGACCGTGGGCCGGCGCGCGATCCGGGCGCGGCGCAGAGAGACCGAGGGCGGCCATCGCGCACGCGACGGCGAGGGCGGGGACGAGAGCGCGCGAGGAGCGGAACATGCGGGCATCGTAGACCGCGGGGCGGGGCGAATCTGCGGGGCGGCTCGCGCGCGGGGGGGGGCGTCTGCGGGCCGCTGCCCCCGCGCGGGGGGGGGCCATCCCGACCCCCCGCCCACCCGCAAGAGGGGGACGTACGGCGCGCGCCCCGGTTGCGTCGAGCGTCGCTGCCAGATCGACAGTCGCTGCCACGGCCGCCGCCGGCATCCGCCACATTGGCAGCCGAGCGGGCGTCGAGGGGCCCTCCCGCGGCTCCGGAGGCCGCTTTCGGGCTGCGGCATCGTTCTTGCTCGCGGCTGGGCCGTTCAAGCCGCGCCCGAGGCCGCGCCACGCGGCCGCGGGGGCGCGTTTCGTACTCCCCCGCTCTTCCGACCCACCCTCGAAGGAAAGTTCACGAAGTCCATCATGGCCAAACAGATGGTTTTCGAAGCGGACGCCCGCGACGCCATTCGGCGCGGTGTCCAGAAGCTCGCCAAGGCCGTCACGAGCACGCTCGGGCCGCGCGGCCGCAACGCGGTCCTCGACAAGGGGTGGGGCGCCCCGACGATCACGAAGGACGGTGTCACCGTCGCCGAGGAGATCGAGCTCAGCGATCCCTACGAGCAGATGGGCGCGCAGCTCGTCAAAGAGGTCGCGAGCAAGACGAGCGACGTCGCCGGCGACGGGACGACGACCGCGACGCTGCTCACCGAGGCGATCTTCGAGGGCGGCCTGCGGGCGATCACCGCGGGCGCGGCGCCCAACCGCGTCGGGGCCGCGCTGCGCGACGGGGCGGCCGCGATCGAGAAGGCGCTCGACCGCGCGGCGAAGAAGATCTCCGACAACGCCGAGATCCGCCAGGTCGCGACTATCTCCGCGAACAACGACACGGCGGTCGGCAAGCTGATCGGCGACGCGATGGCGAAGGTCGGCAACGACGGCGTCATCACGGTCGAGGAGGGCAAGGCGCTCGAGACCGAGATCACGATCGTCGAGGGCATGCAGTTCGACCGCGGCTTCCTGTCCGCGCACTTCGTGACGAACCCCGAGGACATGGAAGTCGTCTTCGAGAAGCCGCTCGTGCTCGTGCACGAGGGCAAGATCTCGACGGTCCAGAAGCTCCTCCCGCTCCTCGAGAAGGTCAAGGACAAGGGCAAGTCGCTGCTGATCATCGCCGAGGACGTCGAGTCGGAGGCGCTCGCCACGCTCGTCGTCAACAAGCTGCGCGGCATCGTGCAGTGCTGCGCCGTCAAGGCGCCCGGCTACGGCGACCGCCGCAAGGCGATGCTCCAGGACATCGCGACGCTGACCGGCGGCAACGCGGTGATGAACGACCTGGGCATCGAGCTCGACACGCTCGACCTGCGCGACCTCGGAACGGCGCGCCGCATCGTGATCACGAACGACACGACGACGATCGTCGGCGGCGGCGGCTCGCGGGTCGACGTCGAGTCGCGGGTGGCGACGATCCGGCGCGAGATCGAGAACACGACCTCGGACTACGACCGCGAGAAGCTGCAGGAGCGGCTCGCCAAGCTCACCGGCGGGATCGCGCAGGTCAACGTCGGCGGCGCGACCGACACCGAGGTGAAGGAGCGCAAGGCGCTGATCGAGGACGCGCTGCACGCGACGCGCGCGGCGGTCGAGCAAGGCATCCTCCCCGGCGGCGGGTGCGCGCTCCTGCGCGCGCGCGAGTCGCTCAAGCGCCTGCGCGGCGACGACGAGGACTACAACATGGGCATCGATCTGCTCTACGACGCGCTCGCGCGGCCGGCGCAGATGATCGCCCAGAACGCGGGCTTCGACGGCGCGGTCGTCACGCACCGCATCCTGCGCGAGAAGGACAAGAACTACGGCTTCGACGCCCTGACCGGCGAGTACGGCGACCTGATCCAACTCGGGATCGTCGACCCGGCCAAGGTCACCAAGGCCGCCCTCCAGAACGCGGTCAGCGTCGCGGGACTCCTGCTCTCGACCGACGCGCTGATCGCCAACAAGCCCGAGTCGAAGGGCGGCGGGATGGCCGGCGGCGACATGGAGGGAATGGACGGCATGGGCGGTATGGGCGGGATGGACTTCTAGTCGCGCGCCAGCACGGAAGCTGAAAGGGAACACAGAACAATGGCCAAACAGATCATGTTCGACGACAACGCCCGCCAGAAGATGCGGGCGGGGATCGAGAAGCTCGCCAAGACGGTTCGCGTCACGTTGGGCCCCGCCGGCCGCAACGTCATCCTGCAGAAGTCGATCGGCTCCCCCTCCGTCACCAAGGACGGCGTGTCGGTCGCGAAGGAGATCGACCTCGAGGATCCGTTCGAGAACATGGGCGCGAAGCTCGTGAACGAGGTCGCGAAGAAGACCAACGACGTCGCGGGCGACGGCACGACGACGGCGACCGTCCTCGCCTCGGCGATCTTCGAGGAGGGGCTCAAGTACATCGCGACCGGCGTCAACCCCGTCGCGATCCGCAGCGGCATCGACAAGGCGGTCGCCGCGGCGGTCGAGCACATCGCCGGGCAGTCCAAGAAGATCCGCACGCGCGAGGAGAAGCGCTCGGTCGCCGCGATCTCGGCGAACAACGACGCGACGGTCGGCGAGCTGCTCGCCGAGGCGTTCGAGCGCGTCGGCGACACCGGCGTGATCACGGTCGAGGAGGGCAAGAGCCGCGAGACCGAGCTCACCGTCGTCGAGGGCATGCAGTTCGACAAGGGCTACCTGTCGCCCTACTTCGCGACGAACCCGGCGAAGCTGACCGCCGAGCTCGAGGACGCCTTCGTGCTGATCCACGAGAAGAAGATCGGCAACGCGCGCGACCTGATCCCCGTGCTCGAGGCGGCGGCGCAGACGGGCCGCCCGCTGCTCATCATCGCGGAGGACATCGAGGGCGAGGCGCTCGCCACGCTCGTGATCAACCGCCTGCGCGGCATCCTCAACGTCTGTGCGGTCAAGGCGCCCGGCTTCGGCGAGCGGCGCAAGGCCTACCTCGGCGACATCGCCGCGCTCACGGGCGGCACCGCGATCACCGAGGAGCTCGGGCTGACGCTCGAGAAGGTGGGCCTGCCGCACCTCGGCACCGCCAAGCGCATCGTCGTCGACAAGGAGACGACGACCATCGTCGAGGGCGGCGGCAAGGCGAAGACGATCAAGGATCGCTGCGCCCAGCTCGCGAAGCAGATCGAGAACACGACGTCCGACTACGACCGCGAGAAGCTCGAGGAGCGGCTCGCGCGCATGTCCGGCGGCGTCGCGGTGATCCGCGTCGGCGGCGACACCGAGGCCGAGATGAAGGGGCGGCGCGACCTCGTCGAGGACGCGCTCAACGCCACGCGCGCCGCGATCGAGGAAGGGATCGTCCCGGGCGGCGGTTGCGCGCTCCTCCGCGCGGGCGAGGCGCTCGAGTCGCTCCGCGTGAAGGGCGACGAGAAGTTCGGCGTCGCGATCATCAAGCGGGCGCTCGAGGCGCCGATGGCCCAGATCGCCGAGAACGCCGGCGAGGACGGCTCGGTGATCTGCGAGATGGTGCGCGAGAAGGGGCCGAAGATCGGCTTCGACAGCCTCGCCCTGGAGTACGTCGACATGTTCAAGGCGGGCATCATCGACCCGGCCAAGGTCGTGCGCACGGCGCTGCAGAACGCGGCGTCGATCTCGGGCCTGCTGCTGACGACGGACTCGATGGTCACCGAGATGAAGGACCAGTCGAAGAAGGTGCAGGGCAGCCTCGCCTAGCGACCGCAGCCTGCGCTTAGGAACGAGACGACGGCGGCGGAGCCTGCGCTCCGCCGTCTCGTATCGAGCCGTCTCGTGTCGAGAGAGAGCGTCCGATGAGAGCGAACATGAGCGAGAAGCGCGACTACTACGACGTGCTCGGCGTCGAGCGCAGCGCCGACCAGGCCTCGATCAAACGCGCCTTCCGCAAGCTCGCGCTCAAGCACCATCCCGACCAGAATCGGGATGACCCCACCGCCGAGGCGAAGTTCAAGGAAGCGGCCGAGGCGTACGACGTGCTCGGCGACGAGTCGAAGCGCGCCCAGTACGACCGTTTCGGCCACGCGGCGTTCGCGCCCGGCCCCGGCGCCGGCGGCCCGGGCTTCTCGAGCGTCGAGGACATCTTCGAGGCCTTCGGCGACATCTTCGGCGGCGGCGGGATCTTCGGCGACCTGTTCGGCCGGCGCCGCAGCCGCGGTCCGCAACGCGGCCGCGACCTGCGCATCGTGCTCGACCTCACGCTCGAGGAGGTCGACGAGGGCGTGCGGCGCACCGTGACGATCCGCCGGCGCGAGCACTGCGACGCGTGCTCCGGCAGCGGCTGCGCGCCCGGCACGTCGCGCACGACGTGCCCCACCTGCCGCGGCCGCGGCCAGGTCGCGCGCAGCCAGGGCTTCCTGACGATGACGACGCCGTGCCCGACCTGCCGGGGCGCGGGCCAGTCGATCGAGAGCCCGTGCACGAGCTGTCGGGGGAGCGGGCGGACCGAGCGCAAGAGCGACGTCGAGATCGAGGTCCCGCCTGGCGTCGAGGAGGGCATGCAGATCCGCCTGGGCGGCGCCGGCGACGCTGGCGACAGCGGCGCGCCCCGCGGCGACCTCTACTGCATCGTGCGCGAGAAGGAGCACAAGGTCTTCCAGCGCAGCGGCCCCGACGTGATCACCGAGGTGCCGTTCTCGTTCGCGCAGCTCGCCCTCGGCGACAAGGTCGAGATCCCGACGCTGCGCGGGAGGGTCGACATGGTGATCCCTTCCGGAACGCCCAGCGGCAAGATCCTGCGCCTGCGCGGGCAGGGGCTCCCGCAGCTCGACCGCTCCGGCCGCGGGGACCAACTCGTGCGCGTCTTCGTCGACGTGCCGAAAAAGCTGACTTCGCGCCAGGAAGAGCTGCTCCGCGAGTTCCAGGAGATCGAGGAAGAGCAAACCGGGTCGAAGACCTTCTTCGAGAAGATCATCGACTACTTCAACTGAGCCAGCCCGAACCGACGAGCCAGCCATGTCCTCAGCGCAGACCGGACGAGAGCCCGAGCTGGACGCCGAGCGCGAAGAGCGCGGCGCCGAGCGCGACGTCGAGCACGGCAACGAGAATCGCGAGCACGACGCGGCGAACGAGGTCCGCCGCGACGCGCCCGCCCGGGAGCTCGACGAGGTCGTGCGCGAGCTCGAGGACGTCAAGGGGCGCTGGCTGCGCGCGCAGGCGGACTACCACAACCTCAAGAAGCGCGCGCTCCTCGACGCCGAGGCGTCGCTGCGCCGCGCGCTGCAGCCGCTGCTCGAGAACCTGCTCCTCGTCGTCGACCACCTCGAGATGGCGCTCGCCGCTCGCATCGAGAGCGAGGACGCGCAGAGCCTCGCGCAAGGCGTGCGCATGACGCGCGACCAGTTCTTGCGCGCCCTCGAGGACCAGGGCGTCGTGCCGGTCGACGAGACCGGCGCGTTCGACCCGAACGTGCACCAGGCGGTCGCGACGGTCGAGACGACCGACGCGCAACCGGGGACGATCGTCGCGACCGTGCGCCGCGGCTACGTGTGGCGCGGCACCGTGCTGCGCCCGGCGCAGGTCCGCGTCGCCGCGGCCCCGGCCCACTAGCCCCGACTCGTGAAACGCCCCCCCCGCGGCCGATCGAGTATCAGGGACCCACGACCATGCCCACCTACGACTACGTCTGCGGTGCCTGCAAGCACCACCTCGAGATCTTCCAGTCGATGACCGAGGCCGTGAAGCGCAAGTGCCCCGCGTGCGGCAAGCTCAAGCT
>CAZGTQ010000338.1:0-5792 GCA_964528575.1 uncultured Planctomycetaceae bacterium
CGGCGGCAGGAACGTCTCGCGCGTGACGTCGCGCGGGTTGAGGTCGAAGCCGCGCGGGCCGCGGATCGTGAGCTCGAGGTCGGGGAGCGGGGCGGGCGCGAACGCGCGCTCGCGGTCGGGCTCGTACACGTGCAGCGTGTACGGGATCGCATAGCCCTCGCGCACGTCGGCGTAGGCGCGCGCAGGGAGCGCGACGAGCAGCGCCGTGCGGCGCTCGCGCAGCGCGTCGCCGATCTCGTGGACGCGCGCGAGGTGCGGGCGGCCCGTCTTCGGGTCGAGGCCGAGCGCGACGCGGTAGCCGAGCGGCGCGACGCGCGGCTCCGACGAGCGCGGCAGCACGCGGAAGTCGGGCGTGTCGAGCTCGATCCACTCGAGCGCGGCCGCGCGCGTCACCGTGCCCAAGCGCTCCACGCCGAGCTCGGCCGGCACGCCAGCCGGCGGCTCGGGTAGGCGCCGCAGCGCCGCGATGCGCAGGCTCGTCGGGTCGAGCAGCGAGACGAAGTTGCGCGCGACGGTCAGCGTCTCCTGGAGGTGCTCGCGGTCCTGCTCGTACTCGCGGCCGACGAGCGCGATCGTCTCCTTCGCCTTTGGATCCGACAGCCACGCGCCCTCGGGGCCCTGCGCGAGGACGCGCTTGCCCATCTGCATCGAGCACCACGACGGCGCGAGGTAGCGCACGCGCATGTCGAAATCGTTCGACTGCGCGCCGTCGCGGCGGGTGACGTCGAACGCGATGTCGAACGAGCGCACGCCGCCCTCGACGTGGCGTCCTGCCGACATCGCGCCGGTGAAGCGCTCCCACGCCGCGCGCGCCTCGGTGCTCGTGCCCTCGGGCAGGACGCCGGGGACGAGCTTCACCGCAGCCTCGGCCGCGGTGCCGTCGGAGCCGGGAGCGGGCGGCGGCGTGCCGGGGACTTGCGCGGCCGCGAGCGGCGCGAGCGCGAGGAAGAGGCCCGGGACGAGCAGATGCGTGCGTCTGGATCGCATGGCGTAGCGCTTCATGGCTGTGCGGCAGCGTAACCCGGCTCTCCCCAGAGGCTCGCCGCCGCCCCCTCGTTAGCATCCGGCGGCGCCCGAATAAAGGGCGGCTCCATGGGCCAGCACTCCGCACCCGACGACCCGCTCGACGTCGAGCCCCTGCACGCCCTCGTCGGGCCGACGGCGAGCGGCAAGAGCGCGGTCGCGCTCGCCGTCGCCGAGCGCGCGGGCGCCGAGATCGTCTCGATGGACTCGATGCTCGTCTACCGCGGGCTCGACGTCGGGACCGCCAAGCCGAGCGCCGCCGAGCGCGCCCGCGTTCCGCACCACCTCGTCGACCTCGTGGAGCCGAGCGAGCGCTACGACGTCCAGCGCTACCTGCGCGACGCCCGCGCCGCCGTCCGCGCGATCCGCGCGCGCGGCCGCCGCGCGCTCTTCGTCGGCGGCACCGGCTTCTACCTCAAGGCGCTCGTTCGCGGCCTGTTCGAGGGCCCGCCGGTCGAGCCCGCGCTGCGGGCGGAGCTCGAGGAGCGCGCCCGCGCGCTCGGCCCCGACGCGTTGCACGCCGAGCTCGCCGCCGTCGACCCCGACGCCGCCGCGCGCCTGCACCCCAACGACGTGCGCCGCGTCGTGCGCGGCCTCGAGGTGTGGCGCCAGACCGGCCGCCGGCTCAGCGACTGGCAGCGCGAATGGAGCGCGGGAGCGGGCCGCGCGCGCGTGCTCGTCGGCCTGGAGCGCGGGCCCGACGAGCTCGAGCGCCGCATCCGCGCCCGCACGCGCGCGATGCTCGACGCGGGCTGGGCGGACGAGGCGCGCGCGGTGCGCGAGCGCGACGGCTTCGGCCCGAGCGCGCGTCAGGCGCTCGGCTACGCCGAGGCGCTGCGGCTCGCCGACGGCGAGCTCGAGCGCGCCGCGGCGGAGGAGCTGATCGCGCTGCGCACGCGCCAGTTCGCGCGGCGCCAGCGCACCTGGTTCCGCCACTTCCCCGACATCCGCTGGATCGACGCGGGGCGCGCCGACGTCGTCCCCGAAACGCTCGCGGCGCTCGGCTGGTGAGCCGAGCGCCGCGAGGAGAGCGATTCTTGCGCGCACGTCGCGCGCATGTGCGGGCTAGCGCCGGTTGCGGACCTCGAAGTCCTCCGGCGGAGTCGGGTCGTCGCCGTCGTAGTCGACCAGGCCCTGCGCGCCTTCCCACTCGATGCCGGCGTGGGCGACCACCGGCCCGACGACGAGATCGATCGGGAGCAGCACCGCGGTCGTCGCGGTGCGCACGCCGGTGACGACCGCCTCGCGGCCGATGTAGTAGACGTCCGCGTACAGCGACGTCACGTCGTACGGCGAGTCGCCGCCCCAGCCGCGACGCATCTGCATCGGGTTGGTCGGGTTGTCGTTGAGGATGTGCCGGCGGAAGCTGAGCGCGATCGACTCCGCTGCCTCTTGCTCGTGCTCGAGGATCGTCTGGCCGCGGTTGTCGTCGTAGCCGAGCAGGTGGTACGACGCGCGGTCACCGAGCGAGCCGACGTTCCAGTGGCTGTCGTACAGCGGGTCGTTCGTCTGGCACGCGGCGAAGAGCGCCGGCAAGGCGAGGATCGCGGTCAGGTGGCGGAGGGCTTTCATCTCGTGGGGAAGCTCCGATGGTGCGCAGGAGCGGGCCGGCAGGCGACCGCGAGGGGGTTCCGTGGTCCTCTGGAGACGGTCCTGTCTGGACGCGTGATCGCGCGGCAGTCTAAGGTCCCTGCGTCCACGCTGTCCAGCCGAGGCCCCGCCGATCCCGCGCCGATCCCGATGTCCGCATCTCGTAGGACCTACCGCGCCCCGCGGGGCGCCCGCGACGTGCTCCCCGAGGAGATGCCCGCCTGGGAGCTCCTCGAGGGCACGGCGACGCGCCTCGCCCGGCTGTTCGGCTACCGCGAGATCCGGCCCCCGGTGATCGAGGAGACCGAGCTCTTTACCCGTTCGGTGGGCGAGGTAACGGACATCGTCCAGAAGGAGATGTTCACCGTCGAGAAGGGCGATAGCTCCTACACGCTGCGGCCCGAGGGCACCGCCGGGGTCGTGCGCGCCTACGTCCAGGCCGGCTATGCGAAGACGGCCCCGGTCCAGAAGCTCTACTTCGTCGGCCCGATGTTCCGCTACGAGCGCCCGCAGAAGGGGCGCGAGCGGCAGTTCACGCAGTTCGACGTCGAGTGCATCGGCACGCTCGACCCGCGCGCCGACGCCGAGCTGGTCCACCTCGCGATGCGCTTCTTCGAGGAGCTCGGCCTCTCCGGCCTCGAGGTGCGCCTCAACTCGATGGGCGACGGCGACGACCGCGACCGCTACCGCGACGCCGTGCGCGCCTTCCTCGCGCCGACGATCGGCGCGCACTGCGAGCTCTGCCGCGAGCGCTACGAGCGCAACGTGCTGCGCGTGCTCGACTGCAAGAACCCGCGCTGCGTCGAGCTCAACGCCGGCGCGCCGCCGATCCTCGAGTTCCTCTCGGCCGAGAACCGCGAGCACTTCGACGAGGTGCGCCGCTCGCTCGCCGCCCTCGGCCGCGAAGCCGTCGTCGACCCCGGCATCGTGCGCGGCATGGACTACTACACGCGCACGGTGTTCGAGGTGCACGACCCGCGGCTCGGCGCGCGCAGCGCGGTGTGCGGCGGCGGGCGCTACGACCACCTCGTGCGCGACCTCGGCGGCCCCGACGTCGGCGCCGTCGGCTTCGCGATCGGCTTCACGAGCACGCTCGTCGCGATGGCGGAGCTCGAGCTGTTGCCCGAGCCGAAGCCGACGCCGGTCGACGCGTACGTCGTCGCGGCGGACCCGAGCTGCGCGCGCGAGATCCTGCGCGTCGCGGACGAGCTGCGTCGCGCGGGCGTCTCGACCGACTACGACAACGAGGCGAAGAGCGTCAAGGCGCAGATGCGCGGCGCGAATCGCGGGGGCGCGTCGGTCGCCGTGATCGTCGGGCCCGAGGAGCTCGAGCGCGGCACCGTGCAGGTCAAGGCGCTGGCGACGGGGGAGCAGGAGTCGGTGTCGCGCGGCGCGATGGCCGACGCGGTGCGGCGCGTGCTCGCCGGAACGAGCCCGACCGCGCGATGAGCGCGCCGACGCCCGCGTGCCTCGCCGCGCGGCGGCTCGCGCTGTTCGGCGGCTCGTTCGACCCCGTGCACGCCGCGCACTTGCGGTGCGCGCACCTCGCCCGCGAGGCGCGCGCGCTCGACCACGTCGTCTTCGTCCCCGCGGCGACGCCGCCGCACAAGCGCTCGGTCGAGCTCGCCGGCGGCGCGGACCGCACGGCGATGCTCGCGCTCGCGCTGGAGAGCGAGCCGGCGTTCAGCGCGTGGGACGTCGAGCTCGAGCGCGGCGGCGCGTCGTACACGATCGACACCGTGCGCGCGCTCGCCGCGGCGCGCGGCGGCGCGGAGGGTCTGTTCTGGATCGTCGGCGGCGACAACCTCGCGGGGCTCCCGTCGTGGCGCGCGATCGACGAGCTCCTCGCGCTCGCGCAGCCGATCGTCGTGCCGCGCGGCGAGGACACGACGGCGGTGCTCGCGGCGCTCGAGCGGGAGCTGAGCCAGAGCGCGCACGCGCGCGTCGCCGCCGGCATGCTCGACGTCCCGCCCGTGCTGCTCTCGGCGACCGAGCTGCGCGAGCGGCTCGCGCGCGGCGAGGACCCCGGCACGGACCTTCCGCCGGGCGTGTGGGCATACGTCCGCGCGCGCGGCATCTATCGGCGGCCGTGACGCCCGCCTCCGTCGCCGCCGGCGCCACCGCGTTCGCCGTCGCGCTCGTCGCGGCGCGGGCGCTCGCGCGCCTCGCGCCGCGGCTCGGCTGGCTCGACCGCGCGGCGGGCGCCGAGCGCGCGCGCAAGCTGCAGGAGCGGCCGGTCCCGCCGGTGGGGGGCGCGGCGGTGCTCGCGGGCCTCGTGGCGGGCGCGCTCGTGCTCGCGGCGGCCGGCGCGGAGCTCAGGCTGGCGGCGCGCGGCGCGCGCGAGCTCGCCTGGCTCGCGCCGCTCGCGAGCCCCGCAGGGGCGGCGGCGGTCGCGCTCGCGTTCCTCGCGGGGCTCGTCGACGACGCCCTGCGGCTCGCGCCGGCGCGCAAGCTCGCCGCGCAGCTCGTCGCGGCCGCGCCGCTCGCGATCCACGCTTGCGGTGCGCCGACCGGGGGCGTGCTCGCCGCGCTCGGGGCGCTCGCGCTCGCGCTCGTCGCGCTGAACGCCGTGAACACGTTCGACAACGCGGACGGCGCGGCGACGAGCGTGGGAGCGCTCGGCCTCGCGCTCGGCGCCCCGCTCGCGGCGCTCGCGTTGCTCGGCTTCCTGCCGAGCAACGTCGACGGCCGGCGCCCGGCCGCGGCCGGCCGCCGCGCGGCGCCGACCGCGTACCTGGGCGACTCGGGCAGCCACCTCGTCGGCATGCTCGTCGCGCTGTGCCCGCCGGCGTGGCCGGCGCTCACGCTGCCGCTCGTCGACCTCGCACGGTTGTCGTTCGTGCGCACGCGCGCGGGGAGTCGCCCGTGGATCGGGGACCGGCGGCACCTTGCACATCGGCTCGAAGCTCGCTTCGAGCGTGCACACCGTCTCGAAGCAAGCTTCGAGCGTGCACACCGGCTCGAAGCAGGCTTCGAGCGTCGCGCCGGTGTCGTGCTCGCGCTGGTCGCGGTCGCGGCGCCCTCCGCGCTCGCGGGCGCAGCGGGCGTGCTGCGCGGGGAGTGGCTCTGGGTCGCCGCCGGCGTCGCGGGAACGCTCGCGCTGTACGCGGCCGCGGTGCTCGCGACGCGCGGGACCCGGTGATACGGAGTCGCACACCTTGTTGTCGTTCAGCGACAGG
>CAZGTQ010000339.1:0-1733 GCA_964528575.1 uncultured Planctomycetaceae bacterium
GCGGGGCAGCTCTATCTCCTGCTCGGCAGCCTCTCCGGGACGAGCCCCGGCGTTGCGCTCGACGACGTGGTGCTGCCGCTCGTGCCAGACGCGTACACGCTGTTCCTGCTCGAGGGCGCGGGAGCGGGCGTCGTCAGCCCGTTCGTCGGCCTGCTCGACGCACAGGGCGCTGCCGATGCGGCCTTCACGCTGCCCGCCGGCTCGAACCCCGCGCTCGCGGGCCTCGTGCTGCACCACGCGTTCGTCGCGATCGACGTCGCGGGCTCGGGGGACGTCGAGCTCGCGAGCAACGCCGCGCGGCTCGAGCTCGTGCCCTAAAGGGCTTTGCGCGACACTTCGCGGCCCGGTCTATGATCGAGTCCGCGATGGGACACGAGCACGGGACCGATCTCGTCGCGCTGTTCGCCCGGGCCAGCGAGCTCACGGGCGAGCAGCGCGTCGCCTTTCTCACCGACCTCGAGGCGCGCGACGCCGCGCTCGCCGCCGAGCTGCGCGAGCTGCTCGCGGAGGACGAGCGCTCCGGCGGCGTGCCTCACAGCCCGACGACGTCGGGCCGCCTGCACGCGCTGGCGCTCGAGGCGCTCGAGGGCGCGGCGCCCGACTCCGAGGGGCTGCGCGCGGCGCTCGACGAGGTCGCGTCGTACTCGCCGGCGACGGAGCGCTACGAGCGCGGCGACGAGATCGGGCGCGGGGCGATGGGGCGCGTGCACGCCGTGTGGGACCGCGCGCTGCGGCGCGAGCTCGCGATGAAGACGGTGCGGCGCGAGCGCGCGTTCGCGGGCGACGGCTCGAGGACGCTGTTCGGGCGCTTCCTCGACGAGGCGCGCGTCACGAGTCGGCTGAACCACCCCGGCGTCGTCCCCGTCCACGACATCGGCGTGGACGCGGACGGGAACGCGTACTTCACGATGCAGCGCGTGCGCGGGCGCGACCTCGGCGAGATCTTCGCGCTCGAGCGCGCCGGCTCGAGCGAGTGGACGCGGCCGCGCGTGCTCGGCGTGCTGCTCAAGGTGTGCGACGCGATGGCGTACGCGCACGTGCAGGGCGTGATCCACCGCGACCTGAAGCCGTCGAACGTCATGGTCGGCGCGTTCGGCGAGGCGTACGTGATGGACTGGGGCGTCGCGCGCTTCGACGGGCAGGTCGGCGAGCACGACCTGCGCATCGCGGCGGAGCGGGAGGACGCGCTCGTCACACGCGACGGTGCGGTCGTCGGCACGCCCTACTACATGCCGCCCGAGCAGGCGCGCGGCGAGCGCGCGCGCATCGACGGGCGCTCGGACGTGTACGCCGTCGGAGCGATGCTCTACCGCCTGCTCGCGGGCCGCGAGCCGTACGCGCGGGACGACGCGACGAACGCGGCGCACGAGATCCTCGCGCGCGTCGTCGCCGGTCCGCCGCGGCGGCTCGAGGCGCTCGCGCCCGACGCGCCGGCCGAGCTCGTCGCGATCTGCGAGAAGGCGATGGCGTACGATCCCGACGACCGCTATCCCGACATGGGCGCGCTCGGCGCGGACCTGCGCGCGTACATCGAGAACCGCGTCGTCACGGCACACGAGACGGGGGCGCTCGCCGAGGCGCGCAAGTGGGTGCGGCGCAACCGCGTCGCCGCCGTCCTCGGCGCGCTCTTCTTCGTGAGCGTCGTGACGGGCCTCGGCGGGCTCTCGTACGTCGAGGCGAGCTCGAGCGCGGCGCTCGCGACGAAGAACGAGCAGCTCGAGGCCGAGGCCGCG
>CAZGTQ010000340.1:0-6510 GCA_964528575.1 uncultured Planctomycetaceae bacterium
CGACAAGTGGGTCGACATCCCCCCGGGCGTCTCGATCGGCTTCGACCGCAGCGAGGACGAGGCGCGCTTCAAGGTGACCGAGAGCGGCATCGTCGTCGTCCCCGCGGGGTACGAGTTCTGACGCGGCGGTAGCCGCGTGGAGCGCTCCGCCGAGATCCTCGAACGCGTGGCGGCGGCGTACGCCGGCTGCCGCAGCTACCGCGACAGCGGCACGTGCACGAGCGTCCTGATCTCGGGCCCCCGCTCCACCGACCGTCACACGACCGTCCTCGACTTCGAGACCGCGTTCGTGCGGCCCGACCTCTTCCGCTTCGAGTACCGCCAGCGCGCGGTCGGACCGCCCTCGGAGTGGCAGCGCTACGTCGTTTTGCGTGCGTCAGCTTCGCGAACGCGCGATGCAGGACCCGGCTGCGGCACAGGTCGCGGAGATGTTGGACCAGAAGGGGCCCGCCTCCGACGAGTTCCGCGTCGAGCGGACGATCCGTTGCCGCCCGCAGCTCGACGTCGAGCTCGAGCGCGACGCGTTCGTCTTCGACCCGCCGGCGGCATGAAAAACACGCACTGGGCGCCGACTCGACGGTAGCGCGGCCGGCTCTGCGCCGTCGCGCTCCTCGGATTCGACGAGCTGCTCAACGTTCCGCGTGGACGGGGGGTGCAGAACGTCGAGGGTGACCGCCTTCCCGTCCACGCCATCCGCACGGGTCGACTCGTCGTTCCGCACGGAAGGGCCACGGAATACGAGGAGCGGCTGCGCTCGGCCTTCCCGCGGACTCTCGTGGGCCTGATGGGCCGCCACCAGCTCCACGTCGGCACGACGGTTGCTGGTACGACTGCGATTTCCATTACGCCCTGCGCTGCCCGTGCGGGGACCGCGCCGCAACATGCGCGACCTCGACCCCGCGCCCTTCGCGCGCCGGCGCATCGTCACGGGGCCGCATTGCTTCGCCTGCACCGGCCACGGGTCCTCCTGCGGCGGCGCCCTGGTTCGATCGCGCTACGAGCCCCGCGTTTCGAGGAGGTGAGCGAGATGCACCAAGCGTCCCTGTCCCGCGATGCCGCCGGCGGCGGCGAGTCCCGCGGCTCGGCGCATCGTCGAACCCCGCGCCTGGCCAGCGCGGTCCGCTGGGCATCGATCGCGGCGATCGTGGTCAGTCTGGTGCTTCTCGTGCGGATGCTGCCCGCGACCGCCGCGCTGCGCGCGATCTCCGGCTGGGTCGAAGGAGCGGGCTTCCTGGGGGTGCTCGCCTTCGCGGGGGTCTACCTCGTCGCGACTGTGCTCGCGCTGCCGGGCCTCATCCTGACCGTGACGGCTGGAGTCGTCTTCGGCCTCCTGTGGGGCACGGTCGCGGTGTCGATCGGCTCCACGCTCGGTGTGGCGGCCACCTTCCTGATCGGTCGCTATCTGGCCCGCGACGCCGTGGCGAAGCGGATCCAGCGTTACCCCCGCTTCGCCGCCGTCGATCGCGCGGTCGGGGAGGGCGGCTGGAAGGTCGTCGTGCTCCTGCGCCTCTCGCCGGTCGTGCCCTTCAACCTGCAGAACTACCTCTACGGCCTGACGGCGCTCCGCTTCTGGCCCTGCGTCCTCGCGAGCTGGGCGGCGATGCTCCCCGGCACCTTCCTCTACGTCTATTTGGGCTACGCGGGCCGCACGGGCATCGAGGCCGCCACCGGCGCCGAGACCGAGCGCACGGCCGGCGAATGGGCGCTCTTGGCAGTGGGACTGGTCGCGACGCTCGTCGTCACCGTCTACGTCACGCGGCTGGCGCGGCGCGCCATGAAGGAGGGGCAGTCCGGCGCGGCGCAGGGGCTCAGCGCCGAAGAGCCTGCCGCAGCGCGGTCCAAGGCCGACGAGGAGCCGCAGGCCCGGCGGGTCGGCTTCGTCCTGCCGCTCGCCGCGGTGCTGCTCGTCGGCCTGACCGCCTGCGCGCACCTGAATCGCCAGTGGCTCGCCGGTCTCTTCGGTCCGCCGGCCGTGACCTTGCAGGAGGTCTACGAGGAGAAGCCCGACGGGCCCACGTTCGACCACAGCGCCTTCGATTCCATCCTGCGCCGGCACGTCGATGCCAGCGGCGGCGTCGACTATGCCGCGCTGATCGCCGAGCCCGAGCCCCTGCTCGCCTACAACCGCTCGCTCGCCGAGGCGCCCTTCGACGAGATGGGGCGCAACGAGAAGCTGGCGCTCCTGATCAACGCCTACAACTCCTTCACCCTCGAGCTGATGGTCGAGTGGCTCCCGCGGGCGGAGATCGAGAGCATCCGCGACATCCCCGCGGCCAAACGCTGGGACGACGAGCGTTGGAGGGTCGGCCGACACACGTTCAGTCTCAACGGCATTGAGCACGAGCAGATCCGGCCGAAGTTCGTCGAACCGAACATCCATTGGGCGGTCGTCTGCGCTGCCGTGGGCTGTCCGCCCCTGCGCCGCGAGGCCTACATGGCGGAGCGGGTCGGAGAGCAGCTCGCGGATCAGGCCGCCCGACTGCACACCGACGGCTCGCGCTGGCTGCGCTACGAGCGCGACAAGGGCTTGATCCATCTGACCCCGCTGTACGACTGGTACGGCGGCGACTTCGAGCAGGTCGCGGGCTCGGTGCTCGAGTACGCGGCCCGCTCCTTCGCTCCGCTGCGCGAGGACCTCGACGCAGGCCGCACCCCGCGCATCGCCTGGCTCGAATACGACTGGGCTCCCAACGACCAGGAGCGCGTCCCGTGAACGACCGCACCACCGTCCGCGACCAGGACGCGATCGAGCAAGAGCCCCTGCCCGCCTTGCTACCCCTCGACGAGCACAACCGAACCCTGCGCTCCCACGTGCACCCCCCGTCGTGGACCGATCCCACGCCGTCGGGACGCTACAACCTGGTCGTGATCGGCGGGGGCACCGCGGGGCTGGTCACCGCCGCGGGAGCGGCCGGGCTGGGCGCCAAGGTGGCGCTCGTCGAGCGCGACCTGCTCGGCGGGGATTGCCTCAACGTCGGCTGCGTGCCGAGCAAGGCGCTCATCCGCTGCGCGCGCGCCGCGGCCGACGTGCGCTCCGCGGGGCGCTACGGCATCGCCGCCGGCGGCGAGCCGCAGGTGGATTTCGGCGCCGTCATGGAGCGCATGCGGCGCATCCGCGCGAGCATCGCCCCCCACGACGGTGCGGAGCGGTTGCGCAGCCTCGGCATCGACGTCTTCCTGGGCCACGGGCGCTTCGAAGGGCCCGATTCCGTGCGCGTGGGCGAGCACTCCCTGCGCTTCGCCCGCGCCGCGGTGGCCACCGGCGCACGCGCCGTCGCCCTGCCGATCCCTGGGCTCGCCGAGGCCGGCTACCTCACGAACGAGACCGTCTTCTCGCTCACCGACCTCCCGCGGCGCCTGGCGGTGATCGGGGCTGGCCCGATCGGCTGCGAGATGGCGCAGGCCTTCGCTCGCCTTGGCTCGCAGGTGACGCTGATCGAATCGGAATCGCGGATCCTCGTCCGTGAGGATCCCGATGCGGCGGCGATCGTCGAGCGGGCCCTGCACGCCGATGGCATCGAGATCCGCTGCGGCGGCAAGACCGTGGAGGTGCGCCGCGAGGGCACCGAGCGTGTGCTCGAGCTCGACTGCGAGGGGGAGCGCATCACGCTCCGCGCCGACCAGATCCTCCTCGGCGTCGGCCGCGCCCCCAACGTCGAGGGGATGGGCCTCGAGGATGCAGGGATCGACTTCGGGCCACGCGGCATCGCCGTCGACGACAGGCTGCGCACCACCAACAGAAGGGTCTTTGCCGCGGGCGACGTCTGCTCGCAGTACAAGTTCACCCACGCCGCCGACGCGATGGCGCGCATCGTCATCCAGAACGCGCTCTTCTTCGGCCGGGCCACCGTCAGCGCGCTGACGATCCCCTGGGCCACCTACACCGACCCCGAGCTCGCGCACGTCGGTCTCTACGAGGCAGAGGCCAGGGAGCGGGGCATCGACGTCACGACGATCCGCGTGCCCTTCTCGGAGATCGACCGGGCGGTGCTGGACGGCGACGAGGAGGGCCTGCTCCAGGTGCACCTCGAGGGCTCGAGCGACAAGATCCTCGGTGCCACGCTCGTCGCGCGACACGCGGGCGACATGATCGCCGAGCTGAGCCTGGCCATGACGGCCGGCCTGGGCTTGCGGAGCATCGCCAAGACGATCCATCCCTACCCGACGCAGGCCGAGGCGATCAAGAAGGCGGGCGACAAGTACAACCGCACGCGCTTGACGCCGCGGGTCGAGTCGCTCTTCACGCGCTTTCTCGCCTGGAGACGCTGATGCCCTGCGCCGGACACGCGGAAGCGAGGAGCAGGGCGCTTCGAGATCGATCCGAGGCAGAGCGGATCCGATAGCGCCTCGGCGTGCACGCACGTGGCCGACGCGGCTGCGTCCGCACGCTGCGCCTCCTCCGGGGGTCGTGGTGCTGACCCGCGTCGTCGGCGCGCTTGCAGGGTTCACGAGGACCCGCGTGCATGGCTCACGCCTTCGGGGGGCGCGGTAGGATCAGTGCATGAGCCCCTCGCCCGTCGGTGTCGCCCTGTCGCTCGTCCTCGGCTCGCTCGGCTCGCTCGCGCACGCCGACGTGCACGTCGTGAACGCGGCCGGCGGCGGCGACTTCCTCGAGATCCAGGCCGCGGTCGCGGCGTCGAGCGACGGGGACGTGCTGCTCGTCGCGCAGGGCGTCTATGCGCCGGTCGACGTCGCGGGGCGCGCGCTCGTCGTGATCGCGGACACCGGCGCGATCGTCACCGTGCTCGGCGGCATCGTCGTGCGCGACACGGCCCCGAGCCAGACGGTCGTGCTCTCGGGGCTGCGGGCCGCCGGCGCCCAGGGCGGCGTGCGCGAGGGGCTCGTCGTCGACTCGACGGCGGGACCCGTGCGCGTCGAGCGCTGTGCGTTCCAGGGCGCGGCGGGCGTGAGCTACAGCGCAAACAGCGCAGGCGGGGGCGGCGTGCGCGTCGTCGACGCCGCCGACGTGGTGATCGCGAGCACGATCGCGCGCGGCGGCAACGGTGCGATGTCGTTCAGCGGCTTCCTCGCCAACGCGGGCGGCCACGCGCTCTCCGTGACGTCGTCGCTCGTCGCGCTCGACGGCTCGACGCTCGAGGCCGGCGACGGAGGACCGGGCGAATTCGCAGGCTGCGACCTCGGCGGCTTCGCGGGCCACGGCGTCGCGGCGGCGAACGCGACGGTGTTCGTCTCCGACAGCACCCTGCTCGGCGGCGACGGCGGCGGCGACGACTTCTTCGTGTGCAACCCGGGCGGCCACGGCCTGTGGGCGACGGGCGCAGGCTCGAGCGTCACCGTGCTCGACACGAGCGCGTCGGGCGGCACCGGCGCGTGCGGAGCCCCGAGCGGGCAGCCGTTCGTGAGCGAGTCGGGCGCGCCCGCGCCGGTCCAGCTCGCCGGCAGCGCGCGCCCGTTCGCCGCGACGACGCCGGTCCGCGCGGGGACGAGCGCGACCCTCTCGTTCACCGGCGCGCCCGGCGACGTCGCGCTCGTCGCCGTCTCGCTCGCGACGAGCCTCGTGCTCGTTCCGTCGTTCGCGGGCGTGATCGTGCTCGCGTCTCCGCTGCTCGTCGGCCCGGTCGTCGCGGGGACGGTGCCCGGCTCGGGGACGCTGAACCTCGCCGTCCCCTTCGGCGCGCCGCCGCCGCCGTCGGAGTCGCTCACGTGGCACGTCCAGTCGCTGCACTTCGACACCGGCGGCGCGTTCCGCCTCGGCGGCGCGGCGACGATCGTGGTGCTCGCGCCCGGCTTCTGAGCGATGAGCGCCGGGAGCGGAACGCGGCGCAACCTCGCGCTGCTCCTCGCCGGCGTCGTGCTGCTCTCCGCGCTCCTGCTCTGGCGCTGCGATTCCGTCGTCCGTTGGCGCGCGGAGCGCTTCTGCGAATCGGTCGCGCGCGCCATCGTCGAGCGGCAGAGCGAGAACGGCTCGCTGCCGCCGCCGCACGAGATGGAGCGCTTGCTGCGCGACGCGCCGTCCCTGCCGCGGGAGGACAAGTGGTCGGCGCGGCCGTCCTTCGGCGTGCGGCCCATCGACGAGCGCCGCTTCGAGGTCTGGGTGCGCTTCCCGTACGAGCGGAACTGCTACAGGACACTCACGCTCGCCGTCCCCGAGTGGGAGTGGCGCAACACGGGCTACATCGGCCCCGGCTGAAACGGCCGCGCGGGCAGCGTCAGGCGCGCTCGTCGCGCTCGCGCACGAGCGTCTTCGGCGCCTTGCGCCGCCACGCGGTCTCGAGCAGCGCGCCGAGCGCTCCCTCTCCGATCTGCGCGAGCCGCACGCGCACGCCGGCGAGCTTCTTGCCCCAGTACTTCTCCTCGCACGCGTCGGGGTGAGCGCGCACCGCAGCGCGCGTCTCGTCCTCGGCGAGCATCACGTGCAGGTGCCCGTCGTCCGGCACCGTCGCGAAGATCTTCCCGCGCACGCGATACGACCAGATGCCGTGGTGGTCCTGCTCCGCCGCTTCGGGCAGCGCGAGCGCGAGGCGACGCGCAGTGACGAGGCCGACCATG
>CAZGTQ010000341.1:0-2567 GCA_964528575.1 uncultured Planctomycetaceae bacterium
CGACCGCGGTGCGCGCGGACGCGACGGCGCCGCCGACCGCGCCGTCTCCCGAGACCGTGACCGGCACGCCGGCGAGCGGCTGACCATCGGGCGCGCGCACGGTTCCCGCGATGCGGCCCGCTGCGATCTCGACGTCGTAGCGGAACTGCGCGACCGCCGGCACGCGCAGCGCGCGCTGCGCCACATCGTCCTCGTCCGTCGAGATCTCGATCGCCCAGTCGCCCGGCCCGTCGATCACGACGTCGTACTGTCCCTGGTCGTCGGTCGCGTACGCGACGCGCGTCGAGCGCTCCTCCACGCGCCGGAAGCCGACCCACGCGCCGGCGAACGCCCGGCCGCCGAGCGACACCGTTCCGACGACACGCACGACCGGCGCCGTCCCCGTTCCCAGCTCCACACGCGTCGTCTCGCCGGCGACGACCACCGCCGACGTCCGCGCGATGAGCGACGCGACGTCGCCGTCCTCGTCGAGGGCCGCATAGTCCTCGCTCGTCGGCTCGAGCGCCACGGCATAGCGGCCGGGAGCGAGAGCGTCGATGCGGAACGAGCCGCCGGGGCCCACCTCGGCCGAAGCGAGAGCGCCGCCGCCGAGTCGGCTCGCCACGACGTGCTGTCCCGCCGCAGGTGCGCCGTCGGGGCGCCGCGCGACTCCGTCGATCGCTCCGACCGTGTTCAGGACGAGCACGACGTCCGCGATCGGCCCGCTCCGGTCGGCCGGGACCAGCAGCGCGTTCGACGGGGCGTAGCCGTCGGCCGACGCGCGCACGCGCAGCGCGCGCCGCGGCGGCCAGCGCACGGAGAACGCGCCGCTCGCGTCCGTCCGGTCCGTCGCGAGGGCGTTCCCTACGAGCGCGTCGCCCGCGCCGAAGACCTCGACCTTCGCGTCGCGCACCGGCAGACCCGCGGGATCGACGACGCGGCCGGACAACCCCGCGGGTGTCGGCAGCACGAGCGTCAGCAGCGCGTTCGCCCCGGGGACGCTGCGCTCCACGGATTCCGATTCGCCGCGTCCCAACGCGCGCGCGACGAAGCTCCAGCGACCCTCGATGAGGCCCCCCAGCTCGAACGCGCCGCTCTCGCTCGTGAACCAGCCGTCCACGCGCTCGCGCACGTCGACCAATCGCCCGTCCACGCGGTACGGCGTCGCGCGCACCTCGAAGCGCGGGAGCGGCTCGCCGTACTCGTCGATCACGTGCCCGCGAACCCCGCAGCCGGGGCCGAGCGTGAGCACGAGCTCGTCCCCCGCCGCGACGTCCGCGGCGTACGCGATCCAGTCGCTCGACCCGCCCGCCGCAGGCTCCAGGTCCTGCGGCCGCGGCCGCGCACGCGCCAAGACGTCGAAACGCGCCGGGTCGAGCCCCGCGAACGCGAAACGCCCCTCCGCGTCGCTGGTCACGTCGAGCTCGACGTCCCAGTGCCCCTGGAAGCCCTCGGGCGGATGCCGCGCCGCGACGACGCGCGCGTAGGGCGCGGGCTCCCCGTCGGGCCAGAGCACGAGCCCGCGCAACGCGAGCCCTGCGCCGAGCACGATCTCGAGATCGTCGACGACGGTGCCGTCGACGAGCTCGCCGAGCTCGACCTCGACCTCGGCGAAGCCGTCGAGCGTGGCGACCACGCGCACGTCGCCCGGATCGATGCCCCTCAGCGCGAAGCGGCCGTCGGCGGCGCTCTTCGCTGTCCGGGCGCCGGGCCGCGCCGACACGCGCGCGCCGGCGACGGGCCTCCCGCTCGGGCCGACGACGCGGCCGACGACGTGCACGCCGCGCACGAACGCGAGCTCCACTTCGCTCGTCTCGCCCGGCGTCACCGCGACGCGCGTGGAGCACGGGACGTACGCGCCGACGTCGCACCAGACGCGCGCGCCGGCGTCGGGCGGCACAGCGTCGAACGCGAAGCGCGCCTCGCCGCCGACGAGCGCGACGTGCGCCGAACGCCTGCGGCCATCCGAGCACGACAACGACACGCTCGCGCCGTCGAGGACGCTCGCGTCGTCGCGCCCGTCCGCGGGTGGGACGACGCGACCCTCGATGCGTCCCCCGAGCACCGGACGCAGCGTGATCGGTCCCTCGAGCGCGTCGACCTCGAAGCGCGCGACGCCCTCGGCGAGGCGCAGGTACCGCCCGGCGAGCTCGACCTCCGCGCGTCGCGTCGATCGAGCGAGCGGGAGCGCGAACGAGCCGTCGGGCTCGACCGCGACGTGCCGCTCGCCCGCCAGCGCGACCGTCACGCGCTCGTCAGCCGGAGTTCCCGCTGGGAGCACGACGACGCCGCGGAGCACGGGCGCCTCCGCCAGCTCCGCTTCGGCCACGTGCGGCCGCCGATCGTCGAGCTCGAGCGCATCGGCAGGCAACGCCGTTTCCTCGAGCGCCGCGCCCGGACCGGCGACGTCGAGAGGCTCGGACCCGTCTTCGCGCGCCCGCCGCAACAGCACGAGCGCCACCCCCAGCGCGACCAGCGCCGCTGCTGTCCCGAGCGCGAGCGCTCGTCCTCGCTTCGTCCCGCGTGTCATTCGAAATGGAGGTCGACGCGCAGCTCGGGGCGCTCGCCGGCGACGATGTCCCGCTCGA
>CAZGTQ010000342.1:0-29687 GCA_964528575.1 uncultured Planctomycetaceae bacterium
GGCGAGCACGCGATGTCCGCGCACACGATCGCCCAGCCGGTCTCGAGCTCGTCGACGTTGTCGCAATTCAGGTCGAGCTCGCTCGGATCGTTCGGCGTGTTCAGCGCCAGGAACGTGTCGCTGAACACGGGCGAGAGGACGCTCAGCGGCTCCTCGAACCAGCACTTGAAGTCGCGCGTCGCCGAGAGCTGGAACTCGTTGTCGTTGAAGATGTCCATCTTCAGCGACACGACGTGGTTGATCCCGCCCGTCAGGTTGAGCAGCGCGAGCGACGAGCCCGCGGCCGCGACGAAGGAGTCGATGTAGATCGGGCGCGGCACGCACTCGTACTCGAACCCGTCGAAATCGATCTCCGTGTCCATGTCGAGGTCGGTATCCGTGCCCTTCGGCAGCGGCGACTCGAACGGGATCGCGTTGATCCCGTAGATGCCGCCGAGGGACGTGACGACCAGCTCGGAGCCGAGCAGGAAGTTGTGCGACCAGTTCGTGTCCGCCTCGCTCGGGTCCTGCGCCGACACGACCACGTAGCCCTCCTGGTTCCCGGCCGCGTTGTGGCAGCTCGTCAGCACGCTGAGCGTGTCGGACGCGGTGAGCGCCTCCTGGCGGTCGGAGATGAAGCAGGTGAGCGGCTGGAAGGGGTTCGACGGGTTCGGAACCACGTTGACGTAGTTGAACCGCACGTCGGTGTCTCCACCGGAGCCGACGGTGGAGTTGGTCACGCTGATGATCGTGAAGTAGGTGCCTGATCGGTGGACCGGATAGATCAGGACGCTGCCGGGCTGGCGACCGTCGGCGGCGAGGGCGGAACCGCCCAAGACCGTCGACGACAGCAGCGCGGCGCCGCAAACACGAGCCAAACTGTTCATGAAGTGTCCCCGTAATGCGTGGCTGAAGTCTCTCCTCGACGGTCGCGCGCTACGTTCCTCGGAAACCGATCGCTGACTCGTCGTCGTGCGCGATTCTCCTCGCGTTCCCGCACCCGGTCAAGCAAAGGGTGTCCCTAGTTCGTGCGCAGAACGCGGCCTTCGCGGCGAATATCGCGGGTCGACGCAAAGCGACTTCCTAAAGGGCGGCGACGGCTCCGGCGCCGGCTCGAGCGGCCACGAGTCGCCCCTTCTGAGAGCCGAGCGCCGCGGGCCAACGCACGTGTCGGGGAGCGGTTCCCCCGCGACCGTTCCGGCGGACGAATCCGCGCCCCTCAAAGGATATTGCTTTGCAAAAGAAATGCGCGTTCGCCGCCGCTACTCGTCCGTATACCCCAAGTGCGAGAGCTCCGCTCGAGCAGCCGAGTCGAGCGGCGGCGCACCCCCGTCGCGACCGCCGAAGCGCTCGTCCTCCGCGCGCGTGCTCGCGCGCCACGCCCGGTAACGGACCGCGATCTCCTCCGCGCGCGCGCGCCCCTCCTCGGTCGTGAGCAGGTTGACGCTTTCGCCGGGATCGGCGACGAGGTCGAACAGCATCCGCGGCACGAGCGCGTCCCCGTCGAGGAACAGCACGAGCTTGTAGCGGTCGTCGAAACGCACCGCCTCCCAGGTCCCGCGTGCCGCGACGCGCATGCGCTCGCGCGACGCGCGCTCCTCGCCGCGCAGCAGCGGCATCGTGCTGCGCCCGTGCATGCCCGGCGGCTGCTCGAGCCCGAGCGCGTCGAGCACCGTCGGCATCACGTCGACGAGCTCGACCGGCGCATCGTACGCGCCGGCGTGCTCGCCGCCGGGGAAGCGCAGCACGAGCGGAACGCGCAACTGCTCCTCCCACGTCGTCGCGTGCCCGACCCAGTCGTGCTCGCCGAGGCTCTCCCCGTGGTCGCTCGTGAACACGACGAGCGTGCGCTCCAGCACGCCGCGTCGCTCGAGCTCGTCGAGGAACGCGCCCAGCGCCTCGTCCGCGCCCGCGATGCCCGCGTCGTAGAGATCGTTCAGCGCGCGCCGCTCGTCGGGACCGAAGCGGCCCTCCTCGAACAACGGCTGGAAGTCGCTCGGGCCGCAGCGTTGGTCGAGCGAGGCATCGCCGTCGTACCAGCCCGCGTAGCGCGAGCGGTACGGCTCGGGCGGCTCGTACGGACAGTGCACGTCGTAGCCGTGCACGAGCAGGAAGAACGGCCGGTGCCCGTTGTTGTCGATCCAGCGCAGCGCCTCGGGCAGCACCGACGCGAAGCCGCGGATCAGCGCCGGCCGCGGGTCGTTCTCGACGAACTTCTTGAAACCGTGGTCGAGGCCGAACGCCGAGCGCAGGTAGCCGCCGCCGGTGAACGCCGCCGTCGCGTAGCCGGCGCGCGCCAGCACGCTCGCCAGCGTCCGCTCGACGACGGCGCGCCGGTGCGAGCGCATGCCGTGGCGATGCACGTACTGGCCCGTGAACAGGCTCATGTGCGCGGGACCCGTGCTCGAGCTCTGCGAAAGACAATCCGTGAACACGGCGGCTTCCGCCGCGAGCTCGTCGAGCCGCGGCGAGTTCTCGCGGTCGGCGCCCGCGAACGACAAACGGTCCGGCCGGCACGTGTCGAGCGAGATCAGGAGCACGCTCGGCGGCGCTTTCCGCGCGGGCGGAGGCTCGGGTCCGCAGGCGACGGCGAGCGGCAGGACGAGCGCGAGGAGGTTGCGCAGCATGCAACGCAGCCTACCAGGAGCGGCGCGGAGCCCGAGCCCGTACGATGTTGCAGGCGCCCCAGGGCGCCCACCGGCCGATCCCGCAGGACAGGAACACCCATCGATGATCCGCTCGTCCGCTCGCCTGGCGGGCGTCGCGTGCCTCGCGACGCTGCTCTCGCTCCCCACGACGTCCCAGACCTGCTCGAACACACCGGGCACGTTCTTCAAGAACGACAACCTCGCGGCGACGGGAGGGCTCTCGACGTTCTCCGTCATCCCGGGACTGTGCGAGGGCGAAGCCGCCGGAGCGGTGTTCCAGCTCGCCCCCGGCGCGCCGCCCCAGACGCTGCGCGAGCTCGCGGTCGGCTTCGGGTCGAACGGCGGCGCGAGCGGCGCCACGGCGCTCCTCAACGTCGAGATCTACGACGGCGTCACGTTCCCCGGCGGCGTGCCGCTGCTCGGACCCAAGGTGTTCGACCTGAACGCGGACACCGGCAACGACATGCAGGTGACGAGCACGGCGATCAACGTCTTCGACGCCACGCCCTACAACGTCGTGGTCGGCAACGGCACGAGCAACTTCGTCGTCGCGTTCCGGATGGGCTTCAACCCGAACGGCAACTGCACGACCGGCTTCAACTCGAACTTCATCACCGACAACGGCTCGCCCGGGTTCTTCTGCAACCCGGCGATCACCCCGCCGCAGAAGAACCTGATCTTCATCCTCGGCCAGGGCTGGCAGGACGCGTCGACCGCGACCGTGCAGGGCTTCCCGCTCTGCCCGCTCTTCTACGCGGGCAACTGGGTGATCCGCGCGTGCACGACCGACGCGGCGCCGGCGAACCCGCTGCAAGTCGCGGTGACGGGCAGCCCCGCCCCGCCCGGCGGCACGGTGTTCCTCACGTTCAACGCGCCCGGCTTCCAGGGCGTGCCGTACCTCGCCGCGGCATCGTTCGGCAACACGCCGGGCACGCCGATCCCGGGCGGCACGATCCCGCTGAACTACGACGGCATGCTCGAGCTGTCGTTGACGACGCCCTCGGTCTTCGTGCAGTTCTCGGGCCTGATCTCGGCGCTCACCGGCACCGCGTCGGGACTGATCAACGTGCCACCGCTGCCGTTGCTCTCGGGTCTGTCCTTCTACGTCGCATTCATCACGATCCCGCCGAGCCCGGTGCCGTTCGGGATCTCCGACGCCGCCCTGGTCTCGATCTTCTGAATCCTGGACGCCGCCGCGGGAGCCCGACGCGGGCTCCCGCGGCGGGGATTGCGCAGTCCGTACGTCATGGCGGCTCGCGCCGGCTACCTTGAGCGACCGGCCCTCGAGAACGGAGAGATCGATGACGACCCATTCGCTTCCCCGTGCGGCGCGTACGTTCCTCCCCCCGCTCATCCACGTCGGCATCCTCGCGCTCGCGAGCGCGCCGGCCGCCGCTCAGACGATCGACATCGAGCTGTTCGGCAGCGGCGCGTACGAAGCGCCGCCCGTCGCGTCGAACGGACGGCTCCTCGGCAACGTGAGTCTCGACGTGAGCACGCTCATGCTGACGTACGACGTCAGCGCCACCGGCCTCGTCGGATCGCCGACGATCGCCCACATCCACGTCGGTGCCTTCGGCGTCTCCGGCGGCATCGACATCACGTTGGCCAGCGTCGGCGGCGGCACGTTCCAGGGCACCGCGGGTCCGCTGACGAGCGGCCAGCTCGACAACCTCTTCACGGACAACTACTACGTCAACATCCACAGCTCGGCCTTCCCGCTCGGCGAGGTGCGCGCGCAGATCTTCATGCCGAAGAACCTGCACACGCCGGCGGCGAGCGGAGCCCAGGAGACGCCGCCCGTGCCGTCGGGCGGCTCCGCGCGCGGCGTCTACCGCTACGTCGCGTCGACGCGTTCGATCGACTACTCGGTCACGTCGACGGGCCTGGTCGGCACGGCGACGGTCGCGCACCTGCACACCGCCCCGCCCGGCGTGCCCGGTCCGATCACGATCCCGCTGACGAGCGTCGGCGGCGGCGCCTACGCCGGCAACTCGGGGGCGCTGACGAACGCGGACCTGCTCCAGATCTTCTCCGGCGGGATGTACCTCAACGTGCACAGCACGTCGTTCGGGGGCGGCGAAGTCCGCGACCAGCTCGAGGTCGGCGCGCTCAACGTGACGACCGAGGTGCTGAGCGTGTCGCGCGGCGGCCGCCAGTCGTGGCTGCTCAACGCCGAGGTCGAGCACGCGAACAGCCTCTTCCTGCTGCTCGGCTCGTTCACCGGCACGTCGCCCGGCACGAACGTGAACGGCGTGAACGTGCCGCTCAACCTCGACACGTACACGCTGTTCACGCTCCAGAGCGCGAACCAGCTCCCCTACCAGAACACGCTCGGCTTCCTCGACGCGAACGGCGAGGCCCGTGCGGAGCTCGACATCCCGCCCGCGTCGAACCCCAACCTCGTCGGCATCCCGTTCGTCCACGCGTTCGCCGCGATCGACCCGGTCACGCTGGACGTCGAGTTCGGGAGCAACGCCGTGCCGCTGACGTTCGTTCCGTAGGACCGACCGAGCGACGAGCGAGCGAACACACCCGCGCTGACCACTCGAGCGCCCGGACGAGCGCGAACGCGCGTCCGGGCGCTCTACTCGTCCTCGCCCGCGTCGACGTAGCCGAGCGCGCGCAGCTCGTCGGCGACGCCCGGGTCGCGCACGGCGCGCGCGCGCACGCCCCGGTGGCGCGCGTCGGCCGCCGCCGTCTCGCGCCGCCAGCTCTCATACCGCGCCCGCAGCTCCGCCGCGCGCCGGCGGCCGTCCTCGGTCGCGCGCAGGTCGCGCGTCTCGCCCGGGTCCTGTGCGAGGTCGTAGAGCGCGGCCTCGACGAGCTCCTCCCCGCGCCGCTCGAGCACGAGCTTCCAGCGCCCGTCGAAGCGCGCGACCTCCCAGTCGCCGAGCGCGGTCAGCCGCATCGGCTTGGCCGCCGCCGGCTCTCCACGCAGCGCCGCCGTGAGGTCGACGCCCTGCACGCCGTCCGGCGCCGGCACGTCGAGGAACGCGAGCAGCGTCGGCAGCACGTCGACGAGCTCGGCCGGCTCGTCGCGCACGCCGGCCCAGCGGGCGCCGGGAAAGCGGATCACGAGCGGAACGCGCGCTTGCTCCTCCCACGTCGAGGCGTGCCCGATCCAGCCGTGCTCGCCCAGGCTCTCGCCATGGTCGCTCGTGAACACGACGACGGCGCGATCGAGCACGCGCTCGGAGCGCAGGAAGTCGAAGAAGCCGCCGAGGAGCTCGTCGCTCGCCGCGATGCCCGCGTCGTACAGGTCGCCGATGTAGCGCAGCTCGTCCGGACCGATCGCGCCGGCCTCGAGCGCGCGGTCGAAGTCGCGGCGGCCGGCGAGGCGCTTCGCCGGCAGCTCGCCGCGATACCAGCCCGCATAGCGCTCGCGGTACGGCTGCGGCGGCCAGTACGGGCTGTGCACGTCGTACGCATGCACGAACAGGAAGAACGGGCGCTCGCCCTGGCGCGCCAGCCAGCGCTGCGCCGCGGGCAGCACCTCCGTGAGCCCGCGCAGGTCGTCCTCCTCGCCCGCGCCGAGCGGCGAGGCCGCCTGGAAGCGATCGAAGCCGAAGTCGAAGCCGAACTGGCTGCGCACGTAGCCGCCGCCGGTGAACGCCGCGGTCGCGTAGCCGCGCTCGCGCAAGAGCGACGCGAGGTTGTAGGACGGGACGACGAGCGCGGGCCGGTGCATCCCGTGACGGTGGACGTACTGGCCCGTGAACAGGCTGCGGTGCGACGGAGCCGTGCTCGTGCTTTGCGCGATGCAGTCGGTCCAGACGACCGCCTCGCGCGAAAAGCCCGCGAGCGCGGGCGAGTTGTCGCGCTCGGCGCCGTACGGCGTGAGCCGGTCGGGACGGCAGGTGTCGAGCGAGATCACGATCACGCTCGGCGGCACCGTTGCCTCCGACGAGTCGCACGACGCGAGGGCGGCGAGCACGGTGGCGAGCAGGGTGGCGAGCAGGGCGAGGAGCGGGAGCAGCCGGGCCATTCGCCAGAAGGCTAACAGAGCGGGCAGCGCCTGCCGCAGGCGCTGCCCGTAGGATGGGACGCGCCCGGTGCCCCCCCCTTCTGCTTCGTGTTCCTGCTTCGTGTTCCTGCTTCACGTGCCGCTCATGCGGATGCGGATCATGCGGATCGCCCTCGCGCTGCTCCTCGCCTGCCCGACCCCGACCCTCGGCGCCGCGCTCGCGCCCGACGACGACGCGCCGTGCCCCTGGTGCAAGGACGACCCCGAGCTGCTCGCGCGGCTCGGCGCGCTGTCCCACGGGCCGATGCCGATCGGCGAGACGACGAGCGAGGAGATCGCGCGGGAGCTGCCGTCCGGCGAGGGCTGGCGCTTCCTCGAGACGCCGCACTTCCGCTTCGCGTCGAGCCTGGGCCCGCAGTCCTTGACCGCGAAGATGCGCGCGGAGCTCGAGCCGTTCCTGGCGGAGCTGCGCGCGGCCTGCCCCGACCTCGACCCGCGCCCGCGCAAGCTCGACCCGTGGCTGCGACTGCACCTGCTCGCGCTGCGCGCCGAGGCGTTCTACGAGCGCTTCCAGCGCCTGCTCGGCGTGACCGACGCCGACTTCCCCGCGGAGCGGCGCATCGACGAGCCGTACATGGGCGCGGGGCCCTTTCTCGGCGAGAGGGACAAGTTCGAGCTCGTGTGGCACGCGCGCCGCGCGACGCACCAGATGTTCACGCTCGATCAGATGGGCGTCGACGTGACCGACGCGCTGCGCTGGCACTTCGGCTCGGCGCACAAGATGCTCGCGTCGATCCCGGCGGAGGACTCCGACCTGCGCTCGGACGAGTGGCTCTTCCCGCACAGCGCGCACCTGATGGCGCACCTGTTCCTGTGCGCGTACAAGCACTTCTCGTACGCCCCACCGGTGTGGCTCGACGAGGGTCTCGCGCACGCGCTCGAGCGCGAGCTGAACCCGGTCTCGACGACGATCGACGGCGACGAGGGCGGGGGCCCGCACCGCGGCGACCACCAGGACTGGAGCGGCCGCGACGTGCGCCTCGCGAAGAAGGACGACGCGACGCCGCTCGCCGTGCTGATGCACGCGAAGTCGTTCACCGACATGTCGCTCGACGACCACGTGACGGCGTGGTCGATCGCGCGCTTCTTGATCGAGGAGCACCCGGAGGGGCTCGCGCGCTTCCTCGGCGGCCTGAAGGGACAGCTCGACGAGAACGGCAACCCGACCGGCGCGAACCTCGTCGACCTGCAGCGGCGCCTGCTGCAGGAGATCTGGAGCTGGACGCCCGACGACCTCGACGCCGCGTGGCGCGCGTGGCTGCTCGAATGAGCGCGGCGCGCGCGCTCCTGCTCGCCGCGCTCCTCGCTCCGCTCGCCGCGTGCCGCGCGACTTCGCCGGCCACGACGATGGACGCACCGCACGATGCGCCGAACGATGCACCGCACGATGCGCCGTACGTGCTCGTGCTCGGCACGGCGCAGGACGGTGGCCTGCCCCAGATCGGCTGCGAGCGCGCCTGCTGCCGCGCGGCCTGGGACGATCCTGCGCGCCGCCGCCTCGCGTCGTCGCTGTGCCTCGCCGACCCGCGCACCGGCCGGCGCTGGCTGTTCGACGCGTCGCCCGACCTGCGCGAGCAAGTCGAGCGCGCCCGCGGCCATCCCGGGACCAGGGCCGCCGGTGCGGCGGCGGCCAACATGACAGCCGCCGGCGCGGCAGCGGCCAACATGACAGCCGCCGGCGCGGCGGCGGCCGACATGACAGCCGGCGCGGCGCGTCCGCCGCTCTTCGACGGCGTCTTCCTCACGCACGCGCACATGGGGCACGTCGCGGGGCTCCTGCACCTGGGCCGCGAGGCGTACGCGGCGCGCGCGCTGCCGCTGTGGACGACGGCCGCGCTCGCGCGCTTCCTGCGCGAGAACGCGCCCTGGGAGCTGCTCGTGCGCGCCGGCCACGTCGAGCTGCGCGAGCTCGCGCCGGGCGAGCGCGTCGAGCTCGCCCCCGACCTCGCGGTCGAGGCGATCGCGGTGCCCCATCGGCCGGAGCACTCGGACACGGTCGCGTTCCTCGTGCGCGGCCCGGAGCGGACGCTGCTCTACCTGCCCGACATCGACAAGTGGTCGCGCTGGGAGCGCTCGATCGAGGAGCTCGTCGCATCCGTCGACGTCGCGCTGCTCGACGGCACGTTCTACGCGGACGGCGAGGTGCCGGGGCGCAGCATGGACGAGATCCCGCACCCGTTCGTCGAGGAGTCGCTGCGCCGCTTCGCCGCGCTGCCGGCGTCCGAGCGCGCCAAGATCCGCTTCACGCACCTCAACCACACCAATCCCGCCGCGGACGAGCACGGCGAGGCGGCCGCGGCCGTGCGGGACGCGGGCTTCGCGATCGCACGCGAGGGCGAAGTGCACCGGCTCGGCCGGCTCCCGTAGCCCATGCTTCGTTGCGGCCGCTCGGGCGCGTTGCTAGCGTGCCGGCGATGAGCGTCGCCCGCTGCACCCGCGCGCGCAACGACCGCGCGCTGCCCGTCGCCGCGCGGCGATGACGCCCTTCCCGATGCTGGTGCAAGCGCTCAGCGCGGCCCGCGACCTCGGCCGTTTGAACGACATCGCGGTCGTGCTCGCGCGCCACGGCTTCGGCGACCTCGTTCAGCGCAGCGGCCTGGGAGGCATCCTCACCCGCGCCGGACGGGTCGTGCGCTGGGACGTGCCGCCGTCGCTGACGACGACGGCGACCGAGCGGCGCGTGCGGCTGGCGATGGAGCAGCTCGGGCCGACGTTCGTCAAGCTCGGCCAACTGCTCGCGGGCCGCAACGACCTCCTGCCCCCCGAGTGGATCGAGGAGCTGTCGCGCCTGCACGAGGACGTGCGCGCCGTCCCGTACGAGGAGATCGCGGAGCCCCTGCGCGAGGATCTCGGCGGCGAGCCCGAGGACATCTTCGCCTCGTTCGAGCGGACGCCGCTCGCGGCGGGGTCGATCGCGCAGGTGCACGCGGCGACGCTCCAGACCGGCGAGAGCGTCGTGCTCAAGATCCGCCGGCCGGGCATCCGCGAGAAGGTCAACGCCGACCTGCGCCTGCTCGCGCGGCTCGCCGAGCTCGTCCAGGAGGAGCTGCCGGACCTCGCGCGCTACCGCCCGACGCTGCTCGTGCGACAGCTCGCGCGCTCGCTGCACGACGAGCTCGACCTCACGGTCGAGGCACGCAACACCGAGGCGATCGCCGCGAACCGGGCCGAGGACCGCTACCTCGTCATCCCGACGATCCACTGGCGCTGGACGTCGGAGCGCGTGTGCGTGCAGACGCGGCTCGACGGCGTCTCGGCCAGCGAATGGATGCGCACGCGCGAGCCGCAGGAGCTGCCGACGAAGCTGCTCGCCAAGCGCGGCGCGGACGCGGTCCTCGACATGATCTTCGTCGACGGGCTGTTCCACGCCGACCCGCACCCGGGCAACGTGATCTTCCCGGGCGGCGAGCGCATCGGCCTGATCGACTTCGGCATGGTCGGTCGGCTCTCCGAGCAACGCCGGCGCGAGCTGATCGAGATCGCGTCCGCGGTCGTGACGCGCGACGAGCGCGCGCTCGTCGACCTGCTGCTCGAGTGGGCGGGCGACAAGGATCCGCCGGTCGAGCTGCTCGCCCAGGACTGCCGCGCGTTCATCGATCGCCACCAGGGGCGCACGCTCGCGCAGCTCGACATGCAGCGCCTGCTGCACGATCTGACGGCGATCGTGCGCGAGAACGACCTCTACCTGCCCGGAGACGTCGCGCTGCTGATCAAGGTGTTCATCACGCTGGAGAGCTTCGGCCGGCGGCTCGATCCAGACTTCGACATGACGAAGCACCTCGAGCCGTTCGCCCGCCGGCTCACGCGCCGTCACCTCTCGCCGCTCGCGGTCGCGCGCCGCAACCTGCGCGACGTGCGCAAGCTCCTGATCGACCTCCCGCGCGACCTCGGCCACCTCGCGACGACGCTGCGCCGCGGCCGCTTCAAGCTCGAGCTCGACCTGCGCCGCCTCGACCACTTCGGCAGCCAGCTCGACCGCAGCGCGACGCGCCTGACGATCGGCATGATCACGGCGGCGCTCATCATCGGCACGTCGATCGCGATGAGCTCTGCGGTCGGCCCGGACGTCTTCGGCGTCCCGCTCCTGGGCTTGTTCGGCTTCGTCACGAGCTGCGTCCTGGGCCTCGTGATCGTCTGGACGATCCTGCGCACCCCGCGCGCGTGACTCGAGGCTTGCCGCCCGCGGCTCCGCCGCCTAATGTCCCGTCCCGGACGCCCGCGATGAACATCTTCTGCAAGCTCCTAGGCCACACCTGGGTCCCCGCGACCGCTGGCGCGAACCCGCGCTGGAACACGACGAAGGCGGGCAACGTGCTCGTGCCGACCGCCGTCGACGGCTCCGTCCGCTACATCGACCGCTGCGCCCGCTGCGGCGCCGAGCGCGAGGCCCGCGTCCAGCGCGACTACGACCGCGAGCCGCAAGCCGCGCCGACGGACGCCGACGCCGACGCCGCTTCCGCCTCGGCGTCCCAGGGCTCGTAGTCGCGGATCAGCGTCCGGACGCGCCCGTCCACGCCGCGCGCAGCACCGCGCGCATCGCAGGCGCGTCGAGCACGAAGTCCTCGCCCGGCGCCTCGCCGACGAACCACTTCCACAGGAACGCGCCGCGCAGCCACTCGCGCTCGCGGGCGATGACGGCGAGCGCGACCTCGAGGCACAGCACCTGCGCCGCCGCCGCGTCCGCGTCGTCGGGCGGCGCGGGCGGCGGGCCCCACGGCTGCGCCGCGGCGAGGCGCGAGCGGTCGTAGCCGAGCTCGGTGAACACGACGGGCTTGCCGGAACGCTCGTGCAGCGCGCGCAGCTCGCCGAGGACGCGCTCCCAGCCCCGCTCGAGCTCCGCGCGCGCCGGCAGCTCGTCCTCGCACAGCGGGTAGTACGCCTGCACGCCGATCGCGTCGAGCGCGTCCCAGAACGGCACGCGCCCGACGTCGCTCCAGTTCGCCGCGTAGGTCAGCCGCGCGCCGGTCTCGGCGCGCACGGCCGCGATCAGCTCGCGCCACTCGCGCTCGTCCGCGAGCAGCCGGTCGAGCTCGGTCCCGACGACGAACGCGTCCGCGCCGCGCGTCGCGCGCGCGAGCTCGACGATCCAGCGCCGGTAGTCGCGCCAGAAGCGCGCGCGCTCGTCGGGGTCGGCGAAGTCGACGTCGCCGCGCCAGCGGAACGGGCTGCCCCAGTACGCGAGGTGCGGCTTGACCATCAGGAGCTGGCCGCGCGCGCGCACGGCGGCGAGCGGGCGCGCGAGCCAGTCGGGCACGGGCTCGAGCGGGCGCCAGCTCACCTCGCCGTCTGCCCGGACCCGCGCGTACGGATGGATCGCGATCCAGTTCGCGCCGAGGGCCGCCAGCTCGTCGAGCTCCTGCGCGAAGCCGTCGGTCCCCCACTCGCGGCCCCACGTCTGGCACGAGATCGTGACCCCGCGCACGAGCAAGCCGTCGGCAGGGCCCGGGCGAACGGGGCCGGGGTGGGCGACCGCGGCAGCGACGGCCAGGGACAGGGCCACGGCCTGGGCCAGGGGGAGAGCCGGGTGGACGAGCGTTCGCATGGCGGTCCGGGCGCCAGTCTACGCCTCGTGCGCCTCTCCAGCGGGGTTGTGCCGCGCCCGGAGTGATCCATACTGAGAGATCGGGGACGACCCCGCTCGCCCGCGCCGATGGACTCCCAGCTCATCATCGACAAGATCATCCAGCTCGCCTTCCTGGCGGTGACGTCACCGCTGTGGGTGCCGGTGGTCAAGCTGATGTACCGCGAGGTCCAGAGCTCGCTGCGCGAGGAAGGCGGCCTCTTCGGCCGCAAGCCGACCCCGCGCGAGCGCGAGCGGATCGAGCACGAGCTCGGCGCCTACGAGCACCCGATGGTCGTCGAGACGTGGGACGAGAAGCGCGCGAAGCGCGCGGGCCGCGCGCCCTCGCGTGCCGCGCCGCGGACGACCGCGCCGGGATCGGCCGCGCCGGGATCGGCCGGCGCCCGCCGCCCGTCCGGCGGCGGCTCGGCCCTGCGCAACGCTCCGCTGGGCGGCGGCTCCAGCCCGATGGGCCGCGTCGGGCGCCCGCAGCGCCGCGGCTTCTGACGCGCCGCTCGCGCTTCCCGGCGACACCCCCGGTTGCTAGGGTCCCGCGCGGCCATGCCGCTGCCGACCCCGTTCCACACGCGCACGTCCGAGCTCTGCACCAGCCTGCGCTGGAAGGACTGGTCGGGCTGGTTCGCCGTCTGCTCGTACGGCGAGTGCCACGAGCGCGAGTACCAGGCGCTGCGCCAGGGCTGCGGCCTGATCGACGTCGCGCCGCTCTTCAAGTACGACGTCACCGGCCCCGACGCTGCAGCGTTCCTCTCGGCGGTCTGCGTGCGCGACGTGACGAAGCTCGCGGTCGGGCGCGTGACGTACCTGTGCTGGTGCGACGACGACGGCAAGCTCGTCGACGACGGGACGGTCACGCGGCTCGACGAGACGCGCTACCGCCTCACCGCCGCCGAGCCGAGCCTCGCGTGGCTGGAGCGCCAACGGCGCGGGTTCGACGTCGCGATCGAGGACGTCGGCGAGCGCATCGCCGCGCTCGCCGTCCAGGGCCCGACCGCGCGCGAGGTCGTGCGCCAGGTCTGCGACGCCGACGTCGACGAGCTGCGCTTCTTCCGCGCGGCGGCGACGAGCTTCGAGGGCGGCGCGAGCGGCTGGATCACCCGCACCGGCTACACCGGCGACCTGGGGTACGAGCTGTGGTTCGACGCCGCGGCCGCGCTCGGCGTGTACGACGCTGTGCTCGCCGCCGGCCGCGACCGCGGGCTGCGCCCGGTCGGGCTCGACGCGCTCGACGTCGCGCGCGTCGAGGCCGGCTTCGTCATGTCCGGCGTCGACTACGAGCCGGCGACGCACTGCACGGTCGAGCACAAGAAGTCGAGCCCGTTCGAGGTCGGCCTGGGCTGGACGGTCCAGCTCGAGCGCGAGTCCTTCCGCGGCCGCGACGCGCTGCGCGCCGAGCGCGAGCGCGGCTCGAAGAAGGCGCTCGCCGGCCTCGAGATCGACGTCTTCGCGATCGAGCGCCTGTACGACCGCTGGGGCCTCGCGATGCACGTCCCCGCGGGCACGCGCCGCGACTCCGTGCCGGTCTACGATGGCGGCCGCCAGGTCGGCTACGCGACGAGCCGCGCGTTCTCGCCGACGCTCAAGCGCTACATCGCGCTCGCGACGCTCGCCGCGCCGTACGCGGGGGTCGGCCGCGAGCTCGAGATCGAGGTCACCGTCGAGCACGAGCGCCGTCGCGTCCCCGCGCGCGTCGTCGAGCGCCCGTTCTTCGACCCGGCGAGGAAGCGCGCCTGATGGCCTCGCGCGATCTGGACGCGATCGTCGTGGGCGGCGGCCACAACGGCCTCGCGTGCGCGGCGCTGCTCGCGAAGGCCGGCCGGCGCGTGCTCGTGCTCGAGCGCCGCCACAAGGTCGGGGGCGCGGCGGTGAGCGAGGAGCTCTTCCCCGGCTTCACGTACTCGGTCTGCTCGTACGTCGTCAGCCTGCTGCGTCCGTGGCTGATCCACGAGCTCGACCTCGCGCGCCACGGCCTCGAGATCCTGCCGCTCGAGTGCTCGTTCCTGCCGCTGCCCGACGGAGACTCGCTGTGCCGCTGGCCCGACGCCGGCGACACGCGCCGCGAGATCGCGCGCTTCAGCGCCCGCGACGCGGACGTCTATCCCGAGTTCGGCCGCACGATGGCGCACCTCGCGCGCTTCGTGAAGCCGCTGATCGACGCGCCGGCGCCGGAGCCGCGCACGAAGAACCCGCTCGAGCTGCTCTCGATCCTCCAGACCGGCAAGCGCTTCGCGAGCCTCGGCGGCGACAACGCGGAGCGCCTCGTCAAGATGCTGACGATGAGCGCGTCGGAGTTCCTCGACGAGTGGTTCGAGTCCGACGTGCTCAAGGCGCCGATGTCGGTCAGCGGCATCATCGGCACGTTCCTCGGCGTGCGCTCGCCCGGCACCGCGTACGTGCTCTTGCACCACTACATGGGCGAGATCGACGGCGCGTTCCGCTCGTGGGGCTTCGCGCGCGGCGGCACGGGAGCGGTGAGCGATGCGTTCGCGTCCGCGGCGCGCGCGCACGGCGCCCAGATCCGCACGTCGGCGCCGGTCGAGCGGATCCTCGTCGAGGGCGACGCGGCGGTCGGGGTCGCGCTCGAGAGCGGCGAGGAGATCCGCGCGCGTGCCGTCGTCTCGGGCTGCGAGCCGCGGCTGACGTTCCTGCGGCTCGTCGGCTCGGCGCACCTGCCGCCGGAGTTCGTCGACGACCTGCGCCGCTACAAGCTGCGCGGGAGCTCGGGCAAGGTGAACCTCGCGCTCGACCGCTTCCCCGAGCTCGCGTGCCGCCCCGGCGACGGCCTGCACGTGCGCGGCGACATCGCAATCGCGCCGTCGACCGAGTACCTGCAACGCGCGTACGAAGAGGCGAAGTACGGCGCGTTCAGCGCGCGGCCGTACATCAACGTCGTGATCCCCTCGCTCTCCGACCCGACCGTCGCGCCGCCGGGCAAGCACGTGATGTCGTGCTTCGTGCAGTACGCGCCGTACGCGATCGCCGAGGGGCCCGAGCGCTGGCCCGAGCAGCGCGAGGCGTTCGGCGACGCGGTCGTCGACACGCTCGCCGAGTACGTGCCCGGCCTGCGCGACATGATCCTGCACCGCCAGGTCCTCACGCCGTGGGACCTCGAGACGGAGTTCGGGCTGACCGAGGGCAACATCTTCCACGGCGAGCTCTCGCTCGAGCAGCTCGGCTTCCTGCGCCCCGCGGCGGGGTACGCGCGCTACCGGACGCCGCTGCGCCGGCTGTGGCTGTGCGGGTCCGGCGCGCACCCCGGCGGCGGCATCATGGGCGCGCCGGGCGGGCTCGCCGCGCGCGCGATGCTGAAGGCGAGGGCGGTGTGAAGCGCGACGTCGTGGTGATCGGCGCCGGTCACCAGGGGCTCGCGGCGGCGACGGTGCTCGCCGCGCACGGGCGCTCGGTCGTGGTCGTCGAGCGAGCGGAGCGGCCCGGCGGCGTCGCGGCGCGCGTCCAGGTCTGTGCGGAGTTCTTCGCGGGCGGGCTGCTGCACGACGCCGCGCGCGCCGCGCCGGGGCTCGTCGACGGGCTCGGGCTCGGCCGGCACGGGCTGCGCGTGCGCGCGCACGGCGCGCCGACGCTCGTGCCCGACCCCGCGGGCGGCGCGCGGGCGCTGTGGATCGACGGCGACCCGGTGCGCGTGCGCGCCTCGCTCGCCGACCGCGGTCCGCGCGTCCTCGAGCGTTACCAGGCGTGGCGCGCGTTCCTCGACGCGGTCGCGCCGCTCGTCGCCGCGCTCGCCGCGAGCCCGCCGCCGCCGCTCGACGGCGCGGGTCCGGGCGAGCTCGCCACGCTCGCGCGCCGCGGGCTCGCGCTGCGCCGGCTCGACGAGCGCACGATGGTCGCGCTGCTGCGCGCGGTGCCCTCGTCCGCGGCCGACTGGCTGCACGAGCACCACGACGACGAGCTCGTGCGCGCCGCGCTCGCTGCGCCCGGCCTGATCGGGAGCTTCCACGGCCCGCGCGCCCCCGGCACCGCGGCCGCGCTGCTCCTGCGCCACGCGCCGGTCGGCGACGAGATCGACGGCGGCCCGACCGCGCTCACCGATGCGCTGGTCGCGGCGAGCGCCGCGCAGGGCGCCGAGCTGCGCACCGGAGCGCGCGTCACGCGGATCGTCGTCGAGGACGGCCACGCGCGCGGCGTCGAGCTCGAGGGCGGCGAGCGCATCGACGCGGCGGTCGTCGCGTCGTCGGCCGACCCGCGCACCACGCTGGAGGGCCTCGTCGCGCCGCGCGCGCTTCCCGGCCGCCTCGAGCGCGCGATCGGCACGTGGCGCGCGCGCGGCTCGACCGCGGCGGTGCGCATCGCGCTCGACGCGCCGCCGCGCTTCCGCGGCGATCCGGACGGCGAGGCGCTGCGCGTGCGGCTCGTCGCGACGCTCGACGACCAGGAGCGCGCGGCCGACGCCCTGCAGCACCGCACGCTCGTGCTCGACGAGCGCGCGCCCGGTTTCGCGACGATCGACGTCCACGTGCCGACGCGCGAGCGGCCGGGTCTGGCGCCGCTCGGCGCGCACGTCGTGAGCGCGTTGCTCCAGGGCGTGCCGTACGCTCCGCGCGACGGCTGGAGCGACGAGCGCCGCGAAGCGCTCGGACGCGCGACCCTGCGCGCGCTCGACGCCGCCGCCCCGGGCCTGGCCGCGTCGGTGCGCGCGATCGACGTGCTCGCGCCGCCCGACGTCGAGACACGCCACGGCCTCGCCGGCGGCCATCTGCTCCACGGCGAGCTCGGACTGGACCAGCTCTGGTGGATGCGGCCGGTGCGCCTGTGCGCGCGCTACGCGACCCCGATCCGCGGGCTCTTCCTGTGCGGGAGCGGCAGCCACCCGGGCCCGACGCTGCGCGGCGGCGCGGGCGTCCTCGCGGCGCGCGCGATCCTGGCGAGCTGAGTCCGAGCCCAACTGCAGCCCGCCGCCAGCCCGCCTCCAGAGTTGCGCCCGCGGGCGCCGACGAGGAACCCGTGGAATCGGTCACGCGGCTCGTCCTGCTCGCGGTGCTCGCGCCGCTGTGGATCCCGTTCGTCCGGGCGCTGTGGAGCGAGCTGCGCGAGAGCATCGCGCGGGCCGACGCGCAGGAGCGACGCGCTCCCCGCTCGCACGCGCGCGGGACCCGCCGCACGCCGCCGGTCGTCCGCCGCGACGCGGCCTCACGGGTGCGCAAGCTCCCGCCGCGCAGCCGGTTCTGAGCGGCCGCCCCCGCTGGCGCAAGGGCGCGCTCAGGACGCGAGCAGCGCGTCGATCCGGCCGTCGAGATCCTGGAGCGCCTGCGTCTGCTCGGGCGTGAGCGCCGGCAGGTCGAACAGGTTCTGGCTCTCGGTCGGATCGTTCAGGAGGTCGAAGAACCCGGGTCCGTAGAGCGGGTCGGTGACCAGGCTCGAGCGGATCAGCTTCCAACGCGTGTCCCGCATCGCGCGACCTTCGAGCGTGTACGGACCCTGCTTCTGGTTGGGCTTGAAGATCTCGGCGTACAGGTGCGTGCGCAGCGACGGCGCGGACGGGTTGCGCAGGTAGCGCACGATGCTGATCGAGTCGAGCGTCTGCTTGCGCGGCAGCGCCGCGGTGAGGTTCGCACCGGTCAGCTCGGCGACGGTCGCGAACAGGTCCGTCGTGCTGACGAACGCCTGGCTCACCGACCCCGGCGCCTGGACGGCGGGCCCGGCGACGATGAGCGGGACGCGGATGCCGCCCTCGTACAACGTCGCTTTCGCCTTCAACGGATCGAACGGCGCCACGGTCGTCGCGCTCGGGGTGCCGTTGTCGCCAACGAAGATCACGGTGGTCTCCGCCAGCTCCTCCGGCCCGATCAGCGCCAACAGCCGGCCGATCTCCGTGTCCATCGCCTCGAGGATCGCGCGGTAGTACGGGCGCGGGTCGACGAGCGGCGGAGGCGCGCTCGACAGGTCGACGCTGTGCAGGTTCGCAGGCGGCGCCTCCCACGGCTGGTGGCCCGCGTTGAACGCGACGTACGCGAACCACGGACGGCTGCGCTGCTTGATCCACAGCGCCGCGTCGTCGACGGTCACGCTCGTGACGTACGGGCCGATCGAGATGGTCGCGATGCCGTCGTCGACCTTCTCGTAGGCGTAGTAGCTCGGCGGGTTGGTCAGCGTCCCGTGGAACGCGTCGAAGCCCGCCAGGTTCGGGTTGAGCGGTCCGCCGACCGTCGACGCGCCGAGGTGCCATTTGCCGAATGCGCCGTGCTCATAGCGGCTGCGCGTACCGCGGTCGAGCATCTCGGGGATCGTCACCTCCCCCAGCGGCAGCGGCCCCGGCCCGAGCTCGACCGTGTGGCCGATGCCGGTGCGGAAGCCGTAGCGGCCCGTGAGGATCGCCGCGCGGGTCGCGGAGCACACGGGGTTGGACCAGACCGTCTCGAAGCGCACGCCGCTCTGCGCGAGCGCGTCGACGTTCGGCATGTTCGGCAAGTCCGAGCCGACGCCGTAGGAAGCGATCTGATCGATCCCGACGTCGTCCGTGACGATCAGGAGCACGTTGCCGCGGGTCGTGACGGGCGCCGACGCCATCCGGACGGCCACCTTCTGGGCTCCAGCCAGGGTCGCGAGGGCTGCCAGGGCGGCGAAGACGAGAACGGTCGGCCGAATAGTGTGCATAGTCGCTGGTGACGTCGCCGAGCGCGGGCGGGGGCCCCGAGATGGGAATCTTAGCCTGTTCCGGGAGTGGCGGAGCCTCCCTGGGACGGGCTGACCGCAATTGCGGTGCCGGGAGAACCGCTGGAAACGGCGCGACGCCGCTCGAATCCCGCTCCAAGCCGCTCCAAGGCGACGAGCGACGGCCGTCAGCGGGGCGGCTGCGGCGCGCGCACGATCGTCGTCAGCGCGTCGTCGTCCCGACCGCGGTAGCCGCAGCCGCGGCACCCCGGACAGGGCGTGGCGGCATCGGGAGCGGGCTTGTTGCCGCGCTCGCGATCGACCCGCCCCTCGCCCCCGCAGAAGCCGCACAGACCCACCTTGGCGCCGTGGACCGGGTGCACGAGGACCGAGCCGCTGCCGCCGCAGGCCGGACAGGGGCTCTCGCCGTCCGGGTCGGCGCGGCTTGCGCGCGCGACGTCCACGCGGCCTTCTCCGCCGCAGAACGCGCAGCTCACGAGAATCATGCTCATCGAACGCCTGCCCGTCGCTCGCGCCGATGATACCGACCGCGACGCCCCGGTCCCAGCCCGCGGCGCGCGCTACGGAGGCGCCGCGCCCAGACGCGCGAGCAGCGCCGCCGCGGCGCGCGCGTAGCCGTCCTCGGCGGCGAGCCCGGCGACCGCCGCGCGCGCGTGCCCGATCGCCTCGTCCTGCGCTCCCAGCTCCGCGAGCACCCCCGCGAGATCCGCGCGTCTGCGCAGCGTCGTCGGATGCTCGGCCCCCAGCGTGGCGCCGTAGCCCTCGACCGTGTCGCGGTACTGCGGCTCCGCCTCCGCGTGCCGCCCGCCGGCGACGAGCATGTCCGCGTAGTTGCGTTGCACGTCGAGCACGGCGACGTGCCGCGGCCCCACGAGCGCGCGCAGCCCCGCGAGCACGTCGCGGTAGAGCGGCTCGGCCTCGTCGTAGCGCTCGAGCTGCGTGAGCACGAGCGCGACGTGGCCGAGCGCGCCGAGCGTGTCGGGATGGTCCGGCCCGAGCGCCTCGCGCCGCCCCGCGGCGACCGCGCGGAACGCGTCGAGCGCCTCCTCGAAGCGGCTGCGCGCGAACGACAGCGACGCGACGTTGTGGCGCGCCGCGAGCGTGTCGGGATGCGCGTCGCCGTGCACGTCCCGCTGCGCCTCGAGCAGCGCGGCGTACAGCTCCTCGGCCGCGTCGAGCCGACCCGACCGGCGCTCGACCAGCGCGAGGTTGTTCAGGCACTTGAGCGTGTCCGGATGCGCCGGCGCGCGCGCGCTCATCGCGCGGTACGCCTCGGCGAACAGCGGCCGCGCCTCGTCGAGCCGGCCGAGGCTGAGATACGCGCCCGCGAGGTTGTTCATGCGCACGAGCGTGTCGGGGTGCTCGTCGCCCAGCGCGCGGCGGCTGAGCGCGAGCGCTTCGCGCGCGAGCTCGATCGAGCGCTCGTAGCCGCCGCGCAGGAGCTCGAGCTGCGCGAGGTTCGAGAGCACGTCGAGCTCCGCCGGGTCCTCTTCGTCGAGCGCGCGCAGCTCCGCGAGCGACGCGACGAGCAACGGCTCGGCGTCCTCGTAGCGCGCGAGCGACACGCGCACCGCGCCGAGCTCCGCGCGCGCCCGCGCGACCGCGGCCGCGTCCGGCTCGCGCTGCGCCTCGGCCTGCGCCGCGCGCACCGCGAGCGCGCGCTCGAGCAGCGGCTCCGCGTCCTCGTAGAGCCCGAGCGCGACGTACAGCCGCGCCATCGTGGCGAGCACGTCCGCGCGCACGTCCGGGTCGTCGACACCGTCGACGCCCAGAGCGCGCGCCTCGCGGTCGAGCAGCTCTTTCACCGTCAGCGTCGCGCCTTGCGCGCGCGCCGGGTCCTGCGCCTCGAACAGCCCCGTCAAGACGTCGAGCACCTGGGCCCGCGTGCGCGCCTCGCGTCCGGCGCGCTCCGCCTGCTCGCGCGCCTCGACGTACAGGCCCGAGCTCGTCCCCAGCCCGCCGAGCAGCGCGAGCAGCGCCGCCGCGCTCGCGAGCGCCGCCGCCCGGTTGCGCCGCACCCACTTGCGCAGCTCGACGAGCGCGCCGGTGCGGTGCGCGCGCACGACGCGGTTCTCGAGGTAGGCGCGCAGGTCGTCCGCCGCGGCGCCGAGGTCGGGGTAGCGCGCGCCTGCCTCGCCCGCCATCGCCTTCTCGCAGATCGCGACGAGCTCCGCCGGCGCGTGCGGAGCGGCGCGCGCGAGCGGCTCGACGTCGCCGCTCAGCACGTCGCGCAGGCTCGGCCGGCCTCCGTCGGGCCGCGCGTGCGGCGGCCGCCCCGCGAGGAGCTCGTACAGGATCGCGCCGACCGCGTAGACGTCGGTCGCGGGGCCGAGCTCGTCCACGACGCCCCGCGCCTGCTCGGGCGACATGTAGCCCGGCGTGCCGACGACGTCGCCGGTGAGCGTCGCGAGCGAGGGCAACAGCCCCGAGTCGGTCGCGTCCCGCCGGTCGGTGCGCACGGAGTCGAGGACGCGCTCGCTGCGGCCGAGCACGCGCGCCACGCCCCAGTCGACGACGTACACCTCGCCGAAGCTCCCGACCATCACGTTCGACGGCTTGAGGTCGCGGTGGATCACCCCGCGCGCGTGCGCGAACGCGACCGCCTCGCACACCTTGAGCAGCACGCCGAGCGCGCGCGTCACGGTCCACCCGTCGCGTCCCGCGTGCACGAGCGCGAGCACGTCGGCGAGCGAGCGCCCGCGCACGAGTCGCATCGTGAAGTACGCGCACCCGTCGGCGTCGATGCCGAGCTCGTGCACGGGCACGATCCCGGGGTGCTCGAGCTGCGCGGTGACCTGCGCCTCGTCGAGGAACCGCCCGAGCGCGAGCGCGTGCTCGTTCGACGAGCTCCCGTCCTCGGCGCGCTCGTCGTGCAGCACCTTCATCGCGACGTCGCGCCGCAGGCCCCGATCGAGCACGCGCAGCACCGCGCCGCCCGCGCCGCGTCCGACCTCGCCCTTCAAGCGGTAGCGCTCGGCGCTCCCGCTCGTCCCGGCGACGCGCGCGAGCAACTCTCGCGAAATCCGCTCGACGTCGACCCGCCCGTCCCGCGACGTCGCCGACGTCCCGTCGTCTCGAGCTCCTGCCATGGTCGCGACGAGACCGAGCGTACGGGTCTCGACGAGACCGAGCTTACAGATCGCTGCGCGCGGCTTACAGATCGCTGCGCGCGATCCCAGCGTCCGGACGGGGCGAGTGGGGTGAGTGAGGGGAATCGAACCCCCGACCCCCAGAACCACAATCTGGTGCTCTAACCGACTGAGCTACACTCACCAGGCTCCCGGTGCTCCGGCCGGGGATCGGTCGGGCGCCGGAACGGCGGACCAGGATCGAAGCGGCGACGCCGATTGTCAAGGGCGCGGGAGCACGGCGAATGGGCGCGGACGAGCAGAAGGACGACGGCGGGAAGGGCGCGAAGCCCAAGCCGAGCTGGGGCAACGTGGGCGAGCACCACTGGTCGGTCGCGCGGCGCGACTCGAACCAGGAGGCGATCGAGTACTACCGCGAGCGGTCCCGGGCGCCCGGCGTCGCCGAAGGCGGGCGCGAGCGCAACCACTACTGCATGAGCTGCAACGGGGTCGTTCCGCTCGCGTACGACCAGCGGCGGCCGGCGGACGAGGCGCCCACGCGCTGCCCCCACTGCGGCGCGGAGCTCGATGCGCGCGTGCGGGCGATGTTCAACTGGGTCGAGATCGACCAGCCGCCGCCTTCGGACGCGCCGCTCGTCGGGCTCGTGCTCCTCGCGCTGGCGGCGGTCGCGCTCGCGGGCCTCGCGCTGTGGTGGCTGCTGTGACGCAGGCTCTGTCGCAGAGCGGCGCAGCGAGCAGCGCCGAGTCGAAGGGCTGGCGGGCGTGAGCGCGGACGGACGTTTCGAGCGGCAGGAGCGCTTCGCACCGCTCGGTCCGGCCGGCCAGGCGCGGCTCGGCGAGGCGCGCGTCCTGCTCGTCGGCTGCGGCGCGCTCGGCGGCGTGCTCGCGCAGACGCTCGCGCGCGCGGGGGTCGGGACCCTCGTCCTCGTCGACCGCGACGTCGTCGACCGCTCCAACCTCGCGCGGCAAGTCCTGTTCGAGGAGCGCCACGCCCGCGCCGGGACGCCCAAGGTCGTCGCCGCGGCCGAGGCGCTCGCGCGCATCGGCGGGCCGACGCGCGTCGAGGTCCACGCGCGCCATCTGGACGCGTCGAACGTGCGCGCGCTCGCCGAGGGGGCGGCGCTCGTGCTCGACGGAACCGACAACCTGCGCACCCGCTACCTGCTCAACGATCTGAGCGTCGCGAGCGCGACCCCCTGGATCTACGGCGGCGTCGTCGGCGCGAGCGGGCTCGTGCTCGCCGTCGTGCCGGGCCGCGGCGCCTGCTTGCGCTGTCTGTTCCCCGACCCGCCGCCGGCGGGGAGCCTCGCGACCTGCGACACGGCGGGCGTGATCCTGCCGGCGGTCGGCGCGGTCGCCTCGTTCCAGGCGGGGCTCGCGCTGCGGCTCTTGGCGGCGGGCGCGGACGGGCTCGAGCCGGCGCTCGTCGAGCTCGACGTGTGGTCGGGCACGGCGCGCCGCGTCGCCGCGCCGCGCGACCCCGACTGCCCGTGTTGCGGCGCGCGCTGCTTCCCGTTCCTCGACGGTCCCGCCGAGCGCGAGCCCGTCGTCCTCTGCGGCCGCGACACCGTCCAGATCTTCGGCAGCGTCGTCGGGAGCGCGCCGCCCGACCTCGACGCGCTCGCGGCGCGGCTCGCGGCCGCCTCGGGCGAGCCCGTGCGGGCGAGCGGGGTCCTGCGCGTGCGCTCGGACGGGCTGCGCGTGACGCTGTTCGCGGACGGGCGGGCGCTGGTCGAGGGGACCGACGACGCGCGCCGCGCCCGCGCGGCGTACGACCGCGTCGCCGGCGCATGAGCGCGACGCTCGTCGTCCTCGCGGCCGGCGCGAGCCGCCGGCTCGGCCGCTGCAAGGCGCTCGTGCCGCTCGGCGGGCGCACGCCGCTCGAGCGGCTCCTCGAGGCGGGGCGCGCGCTCGACGGCGCCCCCCCGCTCGTCGTCGCCGGCGCCGACTGGGACGCGATCCGCGCGGCGGCTCCCGCGGGCGTCGAGGTCGCGCACAACGAGACCTGGGAGCGCGGCCGCACGGGGACCGTCGCGCTCGCCGCGCGGCTGCGGCCGGGGCTCGACCTCGTGCTCGCGCCGGTCGACGTGCCGCTCGTCGGGGTCGAGGTGTTCGCGGCGCTGGAGCGGGCGTGGGCCGAGCGGGGCGCGCCGGCGCGCGGCTGGCTCGCCCCCGCCGCAGGCTCGCCCCCGCGGCCCGGCCACCCCGTCGTCGTCGGCCGCGAGCTGGTCGGCGAGGCCGCCGCAATGGCGCCCGACGAGCCGCTGCGGACCCTGCGCGCGCGCGCGGAGCCGCTCTGGATGGTGGCGGTCGCCACCGAGGCGGTCCTGGACGACTTGGACACGCCGGCCGACCTCGCCCGCCTCGCGGCACGATTCGACCCCCGATGAATCTCCAGGCGCGCTCGCGCCAGCGTCGATACGGAGGCGAGAGCGAACGTATCGGAGTCGCATCCGAGCTGGGTCCACGCCGTCCAGGGCGCCTCCTCATCCCGAGGCCGGTCGGATCCTGCTCGCGTCGCGGGTAGATGGGAGCCCCGCGGCAGATTCGGCGTCTCCGGCGGCCGCTCCCCCCGAACGCAATGAACTTTCAGGGTGACGTCGCAGGGCTCGGCCTCGCCGAGGTACTCCAGAGCATCGCGCGAGGAGACAAGGAGGGCGTCCTCAACCTCGTCTGCGGCGACCTGCAGGCGCGCGTGGGCATGCGCGACGGCATGCTCTATCCGCTGCCCCCCGACAACGAGGGGACCTCGATCTGGCGCGAGCGCAGCGCGCGCGCCTGGGCCGACGACCCGCAGCCGACGCTCGAGACGCAGCGGCGCCAGCGCATCTCGCGCGCCGCGCGCATCCAGGCGATCTACGACCTGATCGAGTCGAAGACCGTCCGCTTCCACTTCGTACCCGGCTCCCTCTCGACGTACGAGTTCGTCAGGACCTCCGAGGACGGCGTCGAGGAGGCGTCGTCGCTCGGCGCCGGCATCCCGGTCGAGTTCCTGCTGCTCGAGCACGCACGCCTGTCCGACGAGGGCCAGGACTCCTCCGCCGCATACCTCGAGCCGTACGACCTGCCGCACGCTCCCGACCCGGAGTCCTCGCCCGAGGCGCTGCGGCCGGTGCTCGCGCACTGCGACGGCTACTCGACGCTCATCGAGATCGCCGACCGCCTCGGCTGGACCTATCTGCAGGCGCGCACGACGATCGGCGACTACATCGACGAGGGCATCGTCCAGGCGGGCGAGGCGCCGATCATGCTCGCGCGCGCGCACGCCGAGCTCGAGGAGCGGCGGCCCGACCGCGCCGCGGCGCGCTTCGCCGGTTGGACGCGGCGCTCGTGCCCCGGCCCGCTCGACCCGGCCGAGCACGCGCTGCTCGTCGAGGCGTGGCACACCGGCGGTTTGCCCGAGGTGCTCGAGCACATGGAGAGCACCGACGCGCGCGCCCTGCTGCGTCGCCTCGACCTCGCGCACCCGCCGAACCCGGCCGCGTCGCACGAACGCTGGCAGCACCTGCGCGCCCACGACAAGGCGGACACGGCCGCGCTCGTGCGCGAGTTCCTCTGGCGCGGCCGCGCCGGCCTCGGCGTCGACACGACGGTGATGAACGACGTGCTGCGGGCCGTGCGCGACTTCCAGGAGCGCGGCCTCGACAGCCGCGCGCGCATCCTGCTGCGGCTCCTGTCGACGCACGTGCCCGACAAGCTCGGGACGCGCCTGGAGCTCGGCGAGCGGCTGATCCGCTCGGGCCTGCTCGAAGAGGGCAGCCGCTGGCTGTGCGACGGCGCGCGCGAGCTGATCCGCAGCCACGACGCGAACCGCGCGATGGTGCCGCTGCGCACCGTGCTCAACGCGAACCCGAACGACCGGGACGCGCACGGCCTGCTCATCGAAGCCCATGCACAGACCGTGCGGCGCCGGCGCCGGCGCTACAGCTCCGTCATCGCGCTCGCGATCATCGTGATCCTCGGCATGGTCGCGTTCGTGCGCATCCAGGCGCAGATGGATCTCGACAGCAAGCTCGCCGAGGTCGACGACCTCAAGGACCAGCCGGCGATCGCGCTCTCGCTGCTCGCGGACTACTTCGGCGAGGACGACGACACGCCCGAGGTCGCGGCGATGCGCGCCTCGCTCGAGCGGCGGCTCAAGGCCGAGGCCAAGGAGCTGCACGACACGTGGATGCAGCGCTACGACCAGGTGCGCCAGGAGTGCGAGTTCGGCGACCCGCTGCTCGGCCTCACGCGCGCGCTCTCGCTGCCGGATCCGCCCGAGCTCGCCTACACCTTCGGGAGCTGGCCGACGCTGCCCGACCTGCTCAACGTGCTCGCCGGCAACCTCCAGAAGAAGGCCGACGCCCTCGCGCAGTCGATGGACGCGACGACCGAGCTGCTGCACGCCGAGGAGCGTCTCGTCGCCGAGTTCGCCGAGGTGATCGACATGCTCGAGGAGCACTCGAGCCCCGAGCAGGTCGACGCGTTCCGCTTCCGCATGGTGCAGCTCTACGACGACATCGCGCAGCGGCGCGACGAGCGCGCCGAGCGCCGCGCCAACGACTTGAAGATCGCGAAGCTCAACGAGCAGGACATGATGCTCGCGATCGCGCGCGCGCACCGCGACGCCGGGGATCTTGAGCGCGCGAGCCGCGCGTACAGGCTGCTGCTCGACCAGCCGCCGGATCCCAAGAGCTCGGTGACGATCCGCGACGTGATCGAGCCGGAGGTCCGGGCCGTCGAGAACCACCTCGCGGCCTTGCAAGAGGCGCTCGACCTCGCGCGCCGGGGCGACCACGACGAGGCGCTGCGCGTGCTCTCGCTCGGTTGCAACGATCCGAACGAGCACCTGATGCCCTGGGCGGTCGACTCCGTCCCCAGCCAGGTGAAGACGTCGATCTCGATCGCCGGCACGCGCATGACGCCGTTCGCGCTCGAGTCCTCGTTCGGCGAGCACATCGAGCTCGTCTTCGAGGCCGAAGGCTATGAGCGCCGCGTCGTCGAGCTCGACGACCCGCGCGACCTGCTCGTGCGCCTGTTCCGCGCGCCCGAGCGCGCCTGGCGCACCGGCAACCTCGTGCAGGCCGCGCCCGTCTCGAGCGGGAGCGACCACATCGTCGCCGACCGCGCCGGCCGCATCGCGCGCCTCGACGCGAACGGCGGCATGCGCTGGAGCAAGGAGCTCGAGTCGTTGGGCGGCATCGCCCGCACGCCGGTGTTCCTGCCGAGCCGGCCGGGCTTCCTGTTGATCGTCACCGAGGACGGCGAGGCGTGGCTGCTCGACGCGAGCAACGGCAACACCGAGGGCCCGTGGCGCGCCGAATCGCCCCCGGTCGACGGGCCGGTCCCGACGCGCAGCGGCATCTCGGTGCGCTTCGCCGACGGCCGGATCGCCGTATGGAGCGAGAGTCTCCAGCCCGAGGTGTTCACCGCGGAGAAGCTCTTCGCGGGCGCTGACGCCGCCGGCGGCGACGTCGTCGCCACCCCGAGCATCGCGGTCCTGCGCCGCGCCGTCGACAAGGGCAACGAGCTCGCCTCGTCGTGGACGCCGTGGACCGTGAAGGTGCGCTCCGACTCGTACGAGCTCGTCCACGCGACGCGGCCCGGCGAGTGCATCGTCCTGCGCCGCGCCGGCGAATGGACGTACGTCGCGTGGGAGGCGCCGAACGCGCTCGTCCCGCAGGGCCGCGCATGGATCTCCGACGCGGAGGGCCTGCGCGCCTACTTGCCCAACCTCGAGGCGCTGACGACACGGGACGTCGCGGAGCCGTCCGCCGAGACGATGTCGAACGCGGGCGGCACGCGCGCCGGCAACGCCGGCTCGCGCTCCGGCTCGGGCCGTAGCACGAGCCGCTCCACCGACCTGCCCACGCCGAGCGGCGGGCGCGACGAGGACGATTAGCCCGGCTTTCACGGGTCGCGAGAGAGGGCTGATCCGAGGGCGTCGGCCCGCGCTGCGCGCACCGCGCGGGTCGATCTCGTCGCGATGACGTCGTGCCGGTCCAATCCGGACGTTGGAGCACGCCCCGAGCGCCGAGCCCCCACCGCGGCACGAGCGCCGCGGCGGGGGCTCGGCTCGACGTCAGAGGGCGATGCGGAACGGCGCCGACACCTCGTGCGACGCGAGATCGACGAGCTGGAACGTCCAGCCCGCCTCGCCGCCGAGGCCCGTGCCGCCGGTCATCCCCAGCGGCAGCATGAACGACGACTGGTGCGCGCCGGCTCCGTCGAGGACGATCACGGTGAAGCCCCCGGTCGCCTGCGCGAGCAGAGCCGGGTCGTTCGGATCCATGAAGAGCGCCCCGAAGCCGGGCAGCAGCGACGTGTCGAACCAGCCGCCGTTGCCCGCCGCGAGGACGAGCACGGGGTTGCCCGCTCCGCCGGGGCCGTAGCTCGCCTGGACCGTCGCGCCGGGCAGCGCCTGCTGCGGCTCGATCCGTAGCGTCGCGAGGTCGGCCGCCGGCTCACACAGCATCAGCGCGTCGATCTCCGCTCCGCCCAGATCCATCGCCGCCTCGTCGAACACGACGGTCGGCGTCGCGCCGATCGCGATCACCGCGCCGTCCGACGCGCTCGGCGCCTGCGTCGCGACCCACACTTCGCCGCCGACGAACTCGAGGCCCTGCACGTCGCCGATCGAGGCGCTCGAGCCGGTCGCGATCTCGACGCGCGCCTGCACGTCGGCCTCGCCGAAAACGCGCGTCACCGAGCCGTCGGCCTCGTGCCGCAGCACGTCGCCGTCGAGCACGGATCCGAGCACCGTCCCGTCGAGGTCGTCCTGCAACGAGAACAGGAGCAGGCCCGCGTCGTCGTAGGCGAGCGCGTCGAGGTCGAGCGCGGCACCGGGGGTGCCGAGCGCGGTCGCGAGCACGTCCTCGGCGACGACGATCTCGACGCCGCCGCCCTGCGCGATCGCGAGCACGTCGCCGTCGAGGAAGCCGCCCTCGTTCGAGAGCAGGGTGAACACGAACGCGCGGTGCGTGCCGGGCGCGAAGCCCGGACGCCGTCCGAGACCGTCGACGTCGCCAGGGACGAGGCCGGCGCTGGCGAGCCAGTGCCCGGCCTCGAACGTCGTGCGCGCAGGCCCGGTGCCCGCGCGCACGAGGTCGCCGTCGTCGACGGTGACCCCGCCGGACGTCGTCGCCGTGCTCGTCGTCGAGACGGTGACGGGCGTCTGCAAGGCGCTCGCGCTCGGGGCCAGGGAGAGGGTGAGTAGGAGGCCGGACGCGGGCACCGCGAAGGCGGCGGCGCGTCGGCCGAAGGGAAGGGATGTCATGGGTTCGTTTCCTCCGCCGTCTGGACCGCGCGGCGCGCGAACGGTGGCGCGTGCTTCCCGAAGATTTCTGCGCGCGCGCGGTCTACGATCGAGCGATGCGCTCGTTCTCCCTCGCGCACCTCGCTCCGCTCGCGTGCGCCGCGCTCGCGGCGTGCGGCGACGCGCTCGCGCGCGCAGCGGACGTGCGCGCTGCGGACGTGCGCGCTGCGGACGAGCCGTGGTCGCCACCCGACGCGTGGCTCGCGCTCGGGCCGCTCGCGTTCGAGCGCCTCGTCGAGGACGAGCTCGACGCGCCGGTCGAGCTCGCCGACGCCGCGCTCGCCGAGCTGACGACGGCGCTCGCCGCCCAGCCTGCGCACGCGGTGCGCGCGGCCGTCGTGCTCGCGCGCTCGCGCGACCCGCGCGCGAGCGGCGTGCTGCTCGCGCGGCTCGAGGCGCGCGTCCTGGGCGACGCGCGCAACGCCGACGCGGGCGACGTGGT